>CAZTVF010000017.1:0-58360 GCA_964616985.1 uncultured Planctomycetaceae bacterium | reverse complement strand
CCGACAAACCCACGATCATCGTCGTCGACGCCGTCGACAAAGAACCCGCCGCTTCCGCAGACGCCTTCGCCGTGTCGTCCATGCCGGTCATGGCCGTGTTCTTGGCGGCATCGAGGACGGCCTGGGCAACCTCGCCGCGGGTCTTGCCGATCTCTTCGCGGGCCAGCCAGTTGGTCAGGAAGTTGGACATCGCTTCCTGGTAGCCCTTGCCGGCAGAGCGGCAGTCTTCGATCTGCTTGAGGTTTTCCGCGTCCTTCGTGATGGCCTTGAGTTCGTCCAGCTTGGCCATGATCTGCTCGAAGCTCTTCATGGTCTCGGCGTAGAGCTTGGGGTCACGCGTGGCCTGGCCCCTCCAGTTGCCGATTCGAACGGTGTTGCCCAGGTCGATGATGTCATTGCAGATAGTGATCTTCTTGGCGCGGTCCAGCAGCACCATCTCATGGTCGGCATTGGCGTCGGTCTTGATCGCCTTGACGGCTTCCTTGAGCTTCTTGTCCTGGTTGTCCAGGTAGTCGGTGCAGGACTTCATGTACTTGGCGGCCATCTCCGTCATGATGACCATGTTCTTCTGCAGGGCTTCGGTCTTGGTCACGGTATCGCCCAGCAGTTTGTCGTACTCGGTCGCCTTGGCCTCGGCCTTGTCGGCATTGGCCTTGAGGCCGGCCATGTTGAACTTCGTCGCGTGCTCCTTGGCCTGCTGGAGGCCCTTCTTGACCTCGCCCAGGTTCTTTTGAGCGTCCTCGAGGAAGTGCTTCTCATCGGTGTAGGCGTAGCCTCGCGTGGCGTACATGGTCGCCAGCGAGTCGCGCTCGACATCGTTGCCGATCCCCACTTCGGGCACGTTTTCATTGGCCAGCGCGTTTGCCACCGTCTTCACCGAGTTCATGTTCCATACAGCCAGGCCGCCCAGTGCGACCGCGATCAGAATCAGTGCCGCAAAGCCAGCGCCGATCTTTGCTCCGAGTTTGAGATTCTTGAACATTTGCCATCCCTTTCAATTGTCTATGTGGGAGCTCTCAAGCTCCCGGTTATCGCTGCGTATACAGCTCCTATTCTCCATCCCATCAGGTCCGCTTCCGTCGCCGGCAGCCCCACAAGAGCCGCCGGGTCATCCACGTCGTCGTCCGTCTACACCGCCGCACTGGCGGCGACGGCTACGTCTTCCTTGGTCAGCACGCGGGCAATGTCCAGCAGGATCGTGACCTTGCCGCCCGCCTTGCCGATGCCCAGGATGAATTCCGTGTCCACGTTCACGCCGAATGACGGGGCTTCCTCGATGTCTTCGCCGCTGATGTCCAGCACCTCCGACACCTTGTCCACCAGGATGCCCATCTCCATGTCGCCCACGTACACCACGATGATGCACGTCTCGGCCGTCTGCTCAGCGCCTTCCATCTCAAACTTCAGCCGCAGGTCCACCACGGGGATGACCTTGCCGCGAAGATTGATCACGCCCTTGACGTACGACGGGGTCCGCGGCACGGCCGTGATGTCCATCATGCCGATGATTTCGCGCACCTTGAGAATCTCCAGGCCGTACTCCTCTTCGGCCAGGACGAAGGTGAGATACTTGCCCGCCTTCTGCCGGGTCTGCTCTGATGTCACTGCGGTCTGCGTTGCCATGTTTAGCTCCTTGTTGGCTTTTGCTTCGGGTCATAAGGCGGCTTATGCCGCCTCGGATATCTCGGTCTCGTTGTGCAGGCCGTGGGCGAGATTGATGATGCCCACGGCGTCCAGGATCAGCCCCACGCGTCCGTCGCCCAGGATGGCCCCGCCGCTGACGCCGCGCACCTGCGCGAACGACCGCCCCAGCGACTTGATCACCACCTGCTGCTGGGCCAGCAGCTCGTCCACCATCAGGGCGCAGCGCTTGGCACCGCCCTCGATCACCACCAGCAGGCTCTGGTACGGGTCGGTGACGGCGCCGCTGACGCCGAACAGCCCCGCCAGGCGGAAGACCGGCAGCAGCTGCCCCCGCAGCAGCACCATCTCGCCCTTGCCCGCCACCGTCGTCACCATGCCCGGCGACGGCCGCAGGCTGTGCTCGATCGACACCGTCGGCATCAGGTACCGCTCGTTGCCCACGCGGACCATCATGGCGTCGGCGATGGCCATCGTCAGCGGCAGGCGCAGCGTGAAGGTCGAGCCTTCGCCGCTTCGAGAGGCGATGTCGATGCGGCCGCGAAGCTTCTCGATGCCCTTCTTCACCACGTCCATGCCGACGCCGCTGCCGGACACGTCGGTGATCTTCTCAGCCGTCGACAAGCCCGGCAGGCAGATCAGCGCGAAGATCTCGCTTTCGGGCAGGTCGACGCCGGCCTGCACGAGGCCCTTGTCGACGGCCTTGGTGAGGATGCGTTCCTTGTCGAGGCCCTTGCCGTCGTCGAGGAGTTCGATGATGACGCTGCCGGCGGCGTGGTACGCGCGGAGCTTGACGGTGCCCGTGGGGTTCTTGCCCTTGGCGGTGCGGACGTCGGCGGGCTCGATGCCGTGGTCGACGGCGTTGCGGATCATGTGCACCAGCGGGTCGTTGAGCGCCTCGACCATGTTGCGGTCGATCTCAGTGTCGTCGCCCTCGGTAACGAAATGCACCTGCTTGCCCGCCTTCTTGGCCACGTCGCGGACGAGGCGGGCCATCTTCTGGAAGGTCGCTCGGAGCTCAACCATCCGCAGCGACATCGTGAGATCCTGCAGTTCGCGGACGATCTTGCCCGCATGGGCCACGCTGCGGGCCAGGCGCGTGTGCCCGCCGGCCAGCACGTTGGGGTCCTGCGCCACCATCGACTGGGCGATGACCAGTTCGCCCACGGTGTTGATGAGGTGGTCGAGTCGCTCGGTGCCCACGCGAATGGTGGCCTCGGCCACGCTCGCGGCGCCGGGGGCCATCTGCTGCTGGGTGCGAAGGGCCTTGGCGACGTCGACGGCCGAGGCGGCGTCGCTGGTGACCAGCACCTGCCCCAGGGGGCGGCCTTGCTGGTCCTGCACGGCCTGCTCGATCGCAACGCGCTCGGCGGCGCCCTTGCCGACGAGGATGTCGCCGAGGCGCATGGGCTCGACGCTGGTGTCTTCGCCAAAGCCCGCGGCCTCGGGATCGCGCAGGTGCTCCATCAACTCGCCCAGGTGCGCAGGGGCCTCCAGGGGCTGGCCCGGTTGCCCGCCCTTGAGAGATTCGATCATCGACTTGAGCGTGTCGCACGACCGCAGGCACAGGTCGGCGTAGCCGCCGGTGATGCGGATCTTGCCCGCGCGGGCCCGGTCCAGCAGGTTCTCCGACAGGTGCGCCAACCGCTGGATCGCCTCGAGGTTCAGGAAGCCCGATGTGCCCTTGATCGTGTGAAACGCGCGGAACACGGTGTTGATCGGCTCGGCCTCGGCGGGATTGGTCTCCAACGCCAGCAGCGAGGTCTCGGCGTTGGTGATGTGGTCGAGGCATTCGGTGATGTACTCGCGCAGCAGGTCCATGTCCGTCTCGGCCGGCAGGCCGAAGGCGATGACGGCGGGCGCCGCAGCGGCAGGCGGCGCCGCTTCCTGCGGGGCCTGGGCCACCGGGGCCGGGGCGGACGGCGGGACAGCGGCGGCCGGCGAGGGGGCCGGCGATGCGGGCTGCAATGCGGCAGCGGCCGGCGCGGAGGCGTCGGCAGCGGCAGCCTGACGCTCGGCGTCGTCCTCCATCTGTCGCAGGAGCTTGCCGATGCGGTCGCCGGCCAGCGCGAGATCCGCGGTGGGATCCTTGCTGGTTCCGGCGCTGACGGCGCCGACGCGCTGGGCCGTCTCACGGGCCAGGCCCACGACAGCGGCGCTGAGGGTCGTGTCGGCGGCGATCGTCGCGAAGGAGGCGGCGACGCGTTGGAGCTCGGCCGTGTCTTGCGGCGTCAGCCCGACAAGCATCGCGGCGGCGTCTTCGACGGCCAGCGGTTCGGAAGGGACCGGCGCCGGCTCGGCTGGGGCGGTAGCTTCGGCGACGGCCTCGGCGGCCGGGGCCTCCGCACCCAGGAAGGAGGCGATCTGGGCCGGCAGGGGCGCCAGGGTTTCGGCCGGTCCGCCGGCGAGGTGGGCCTCGATGGCGGCGGCGGTGCGGCTCGCCGCGGCGAGCGCCGCGGGCACGTCCTTCACCTGCTGCTGATAGATGCCCTGCATCAGATTCAGCAGAAGCGTCAGCAGGTTCTGGACGGGGCCGGGCGCCGCCTTGGCGGCCAGTTGTTCCAGCCGCGTGCCCGGCGGGATGATCGCCGCGGGTTTGGACGCGTCGACGGCGGCCAGTTGGGCCGACAGGCCGACAATTTCCATTCGAACAGTTTTTTGCCAATCCATGGGGCGGCTTCCTTGAGCCTGAGGGATCGTTCTTTCTACAGCACGACGCCGGGCGTTTTGCCCGCCAGCACGCCCACCCAGAGGCGGCCGATGGCGGATTCAAAGCATGCCTTGGCCGACGCGCTCTGTCGCTGGACGAGCACCTGCAGGCCGTCGGCCCGCATGACCGTCGGCAGCGAGATGTCGGCATGCACGCCGCGTTTGTCCAGCAGGGCCTTGAGGCGCCCGGCGAGGATATTGGTCACCTCGCCGATCGCATCGCCCATGTCGGGGCTGTCGAACGGGATGTCGAAACCGGCGAACTTGGCCGCCACCGAGGTGGCCGTCTCCGCGGGCAGGCCCAGGAAGAGCGACCACTCGATCTCGCCCACCAGGGCGATGACGGCCAGGATGATCTTCTCATCGGTCGTCACGGGGTCGGCCAGCTGCGTGAGCTTCGTGCCGCAGGTCGATTCGAACACCTCGTTCGCGGCGCCCACGATGCATTCCCAGTGCGGGGTGATCGTATCGTTCGTTGTCGTTGCTGAGTCCACGCTGTCTCCTTCACAAAACCACGGCCGTCGTGCGGCGGTGGAAAAAGGGCATCAGTTCAACTTGGCCGCCAATTTGCCGAAAAATCCGGGCTCCACCTTGCCCTGCTCGCTGAGCTTGTCGAACAGTGGCGTGAGCTTCTTCTGCAGGACCTCGGTGGTGAAGGGCTTGACGATGAAACAGTCCACGCCCGCCTGGTCGAGGGCCTCCTCGACCTTGCCCATCGTGCTTTCGGTGGTGATCATGACCACCGGCACGTGCTTGGTCTGGCTCTCGCGGACCTTCTTGACGAAGTCGATGCCGTTCATGTTGGGCATGTTCCAGTCAACGAAGATCATGTTGATCTTCTCGGGGTCGAACGCCTTCAGCGCGTCCAGCCCGTCCTTGGCCTCGGTGAACATGAACTGCGCCAGTTTTGACTCCAGCAGCGACCGCATCACGAGCTTTCGCATGATGCCGGAATCGTCCACTACCAATGCATGAATATCCATTTAGCACTCCTTGTCTGTGGAAGGTTGCAAGCGGGTCGACGGCATCGAAAATGCCGCCGTAGCAGGCTGGAGATTCGTCGCCACAAACGGCGACGCGGGCATATTGAAATGTGTGGGCATAGGCCACCACTGCTCTACCGACCGTACCCACGAACACCCGTAAGATTTGAATCGGCAGGATCAGACGGTGACTTCGATAAGGGGCAAAAAAAAAGAACGGAACGGTGCGCGCGAACGCAGGGATCGGTCGCTATTGGGGATCATGCGGGCAGGCGGAGGCCGGGGGCACAGGCATGAGTTGTGGACCGTCGGGGATTCAGGGCGTCACAGCAGCGACAGCATGTTCTTCGCCGCCGCGTTCGACGGGTCCAAGGCCAGGACGGTCAGCAGCGTGTTGCCGGCGTCCTGCGGCTGGTTCGCTCGGCGATGCAGGTCGGCCTGGCACAGGAGGGCCTCGGCGTCGCCGGGGTGCTTGTCGAGGTAGGCCGTGAGCGGGCCTTGAAGGCCCGTGAAATCATTCGCTTCGCGACAGGAGTAGTACAGGCCCAGCAGCGCCGCCAGATTGTTGGCGTCCAGCGTGAGGGTATTGGCGAAGAGCTTCTTGGCGTCGGCGTGCAGGTTCTGCGCCTGGTGCACCATGGCCAGCCCCCACCACACCTCCGGCGAGCGGCCGTCGAGTTCGCGCGCCGCCAGGAAAGCCTCCAGGGCGTCCGCCCACCGCCCCTGCAGCAGCGCCACCGCGCCGATGCCTACCTTGTGGCCGGGGTACGTGGGCTCCAGGAGGCCCGCCTCCTGGTAGCTCTCCAGGGCCTGGCCGCACCGGCCCATCGCCGCATAGCAGTCGCCGAGATTCTTGAGCGTCTCGTAGTGTTGCGTCGGACGCGATTTTTCAACGAAGGCTTCCGCCATGGACTATCCTTTCCACACTAGGCGACGGCGGGCCTCTTCCAGCAAGCCCGCTGCGGTCTCCAACTGTCCCAGGCGACGCCGCACCTTCGCTTCCAGCAGCAGCGAGTCCACGGTGGACCTGGCCGCGTTGACTTCGTGGGCCAACGCCAGTACTTCCTCATCCCGCGAGCCCAGGTGAGACAACGCCATCGCCGTCCGCTCCTTCATCCACAGCTGGTTGGCGAACTTGCCGGGCAGCTTGCCGTAGATCTCAGCCGCCCGCGCCCAGTCGCCGTCTTCTTCCAGCGCGGTGGCGGTGTGCAGCAGGTCGTCGAACATGAACGGCAACTCCGCCGTCTCCACCGTGCGCAAGGCAATGCCCGCCCGCAGCAGCGAGCTTCGCAGGCTGGCAGCGGGGTTGGCCCGGCGGGCGGCCAGCAGTTCACTGCGGCGAAGGATGGCGGCGGGCGCGCCGTCGGCGGGGCCGGCGATCAGGTAGCCCACGTTGGGCTGATTGCTGTTGACCAGGGCGTACAGGGCCTTCTCGACCCAGAGTTCATCGACGGGCGTGCCCTCGGGCACGATGGCCACGCAGTCGCCGTCGCACTGGGCCAGGGCCGCATCAAAGCGGGTCTGCAGCGGAGCCCGCTCGTCGACGGGCACGCGCACGAGGTTGGACATCTCGTTGCTGCCCAGGGCGTCCAGGTCCGCCTGCGGCAACGGCAGGTACACCTGGCAAGGCACGAAGGTGTGCTGTCGCATCGCGCCCAGCACGCCGGCGGTGGCCAGGTTCATCCGTGCCGGGGTGTAGATGATCGAGAGGTCCTTGACCTTCGGCCAGGGCTTGGGCGGGCGCGACGAACGGATCATCCGCACCGTGCGCTCGTACTCGTTGGGGTCCTTGCGCATGCGGTTGGAGATGCGGTCGCTGTCGGTCTCGGGGATCGAATACTCGCCCGTCGCCTGGTCGACGTGGATGAAGTCGCTGTAGAAGGCCAGCCGCCGCGTCATGTCCCAGTCGATCAGCACCTTGACCTTCTCGTTGTAGGGTCCCGTCTTCTCCAGCAGGTCCTTGCGGTGCATCACGCTGACGTGCAGCACGAGGTTGAAGTGAAACATGAAGAAGCGGTCGAAATCGCGGACGATCTCCAGATACTTGCCCAGCGCCACCCGCTTGCCGTCGGCAGTGAGGCGGAACGAGACGCGGTACAGATTGCTGTAGGCGACGCCCGCGTGCGGGTTCGATTCCAGCGCGGCCACCAGGCTCGAGACGTGGTTGGGGTAGAGGATGTCGTCATCGTCGAGGTAGGCGATGTACTTGCCCTTGGCCATCGCGATGACCTGGTTGAGGCAGCACGCCTTGCCGCGGTTTTCCTTGTTCTGGATGAGCGTCACGCGGCCCTCGCCGTGGGCGGCGACGATGTCCGAAACATCGGGGCCGCCGTCGTTGACGACCAGGATCTCGAGGTTCGGGTGATCCTGGCGGACGGCGCAGCGGATGGCCTCGCCGAGATACGCGCGGCGGTTGAAGGTGCTGATCAGCAGGCTCACCTTGGGAAGGTCGGGGGCGGCGCTCATGCGGAAACTCCTCGGCGGGTGGGCACGGCCGCGTCGGCCTCCTGGGCGCGGGCGGCCATCTGCCGCTCCAGGTCCAGCAGCACGTCGTTGACGGCAGCGATCTGCGGCGCCAACGGGTATCGATCAGCCAGGAATCGCCGTGCGGCGGCGAGGTCGTAGGGCTCGGTCACGCAGCGGCGGAACTCATCGACCGTGGCGAACAACAGCGGGCGGGGCAGCAGGTCATCGGCGCCGGGGTACTCATGCACGACGGGCTTGACGCCCGCGGCCATCGCCGCCAGCAGCGCCTCGACGTCGCCTTCGGACGTGGCGGCGGAGACCAGCCGGTCCTTGTCGGCCAGCCAGGCCGGCAGATCCGCCTGCCAGCCATCGAAGATGACCGCCGACGACAGGTCGAGGCGGTCGATCATGTGCATGACGTACTGCTCGAGCGAGGCGTCGTCGCCGAAGACGCCGGCGAAGTGAAGGACCCAGTCGCCGGTGCGGCGCAGGGCCGCCAGGCACTGCAGCAGCAGGGGCAAATTGGCGGCCGGCGCCAGGGGGTCGATGCAGGCGAGGCGTTTGCCCCCCTGCCGCGGCGCGGGGACGATCGCGTTGATGTCGAGCCCGCAGGGAACGATCCGGATTTTGTCGGCCCACTGCGCGCCGCGGAGAGCGATCAGGTCGGCCACGCCCCGCGAGGGGACAAGGATGCACGCGACGCGTTCCCACAGAACCTGGTCGAACCATTGGCTCCAGGGGTCGTGGGAATTGACGCGACAGATGATCCTGGCCGCATTCTCTGCACGCGTGGCGGCGACGAGTTCCTGGCCACAACCCTCGAACCAGACGATCTGGCACCAGGCGATGGCCTCGGCGAAAGCTTCGCCCTGACGTTCCTGCAGGCCCCGGACGACGCGGAGGTCGAACCGCGGCTGGAGGAAACGGAGGATGGCATCGAGTCCCGCCGGCGGGGAGTCGCCGCGGATGACGGCGATGCGAGGCCGGCTGGCGCGAACCCGCTGGATGATCGCGTCGAGGGCCTCCTGACCCGCGATAAGCTGCTGCGAACGCAACATTGTCTCGATGGCCTGGCCGTGGTCGTGCTTGTCCATGAAGGCCAGCACCACGCGGTTGATCATCTCGGGATCGAGGATGTCGGCCCGGGCGAAGTCGTCAAGCATCGCCAGCACGGCGTCGGCCTTGCCGGCGGCGAGATAGACTTCGGCGAGGTTGCTCATGGACTCGGCGGCCGCCGGATGAATGGCCAGCGCCTTGCGGAGGTGCTCGGCCGCTTCGTCCAGCCGTCCCAGCGAGTAAAGGACGGCGCCGGTGTCGTTGAGGGCCTGGTCGTCCTGGCCGTGGAGGCGGAGATGCGCCTGCAGCGCCACCAGAGCCTCTTCGAGCTTGCCGGCCTGGGCGAGTTCCAGTGCACGTTGATAGTCATTTGACGAGGGCACGATCGCGTCCTTTGCTAGGCGGTCGCCCACAGGTCAGCCGGCAGGAGCTTGCGCTGCACGCGGCTGAGGATGTCCTTGGAATCGCACGGGATGGCGGCCTTCTGGCCGGGCGTTCGCACCACGCCGAGGCACACGAACCAGTGCTGGATCATGACCAGGTGCTTGATGTCGATCAGGGCGTTGTAGCGGTTGACGATGTCCTGCGCGCTGGTGAAGAAGCGGACGTGGGCCTCGTCGTCGAAGGTGGGCAGGCTGAAGATGACGGGCGTGCCCCGGCGAAGATTGGCCAGCACGCCCAGGTCGTCGGTGACGTGCTCGAGCACCTCCAGCACGATGGCGACGTTGTAGTCGTGGCGGAATGAATCCTTGTTCATCGCGTCGCCGACTTCAAAGGGCAGGGGCACGGCCTTGCGGGCAGCCTCGATGGCGCCTGGGCTGAAGTCGAAGCCGTGATAGTCGCGGAAGCCCTGGTCGTAGAGGTAATTGGCGAACTGTCCCGGCCCGCAGCCGATCTCGAGAATCCGGGGGTGCTCCACGCTGCGGAGGTACTGGATCACCTGCGTCCAGAGGACGAAGTAGCGGCTTTGCGTGTAGTGGGCCTTGTAGTCGTCGACCTGGCTGAAGATGCGGTCGTAGTAATCGGGGGCCATCGGCGCTTTCATGACATCCGTGCTCCTGTCGCCGCGGCGACGGCGCATCAACCGTGATGCTCCGCCTGCGAATGCGATTGATTCTACACCCCAAACCCGAATTGGACAGAGGATTTTGGGGAAGTTCAGTCCGATCGAAGAGCGAGCGACGAATCGGGTTGGAACTCGATCAGAAACCAGTCATCCGCCTCGGATCCAACAGCGCAGAAAGGCGAGCGATGCCCGAGTCGCTGCTCGCTCAGATCGAGGCGGTGGAATCGATCTTCCTGGTTACCGTTTACTGTTTACGGATCTTGCTCAGGCGATGGCTTTCCAGGCGCTCAGCAGGTCGTTGAGCAGGTCGATGACCTCGCGGAGCATCTGCGGATCGCGTTTGAAGTTCGCCTGCGTGAGGTGGCGCAGCATGAACAGGTACAGGGCGCGGAGGTTGGCCGCCACCTCGCCGCCGACCTCCATGTCCAGCGTCACGTTCAGTTCCTCGATGATCGCGGCGGCCTTGTTGATGAATACACCCTTCTCCATCCAATGCTGGGCCTCGATCTCCAGGATGGCCTGCTTGAGAAACTTGATGGCCCCCTCGTACAGCATCACGACCAGGCGGCCGTTGCTCTGCGTGGTGACCTTGTTTTCCTGATAGGCGGCGATTCCGTTCATGGTCGATTCCTTATGACTTTCTATTCTTCGCTGCTGTTGGCGCTGGCCGTGACAGCACTGAACTGCGCCCGCTGCGAGTCCAGCTTGGCCAGTGTCGCTTCCAACCGAGCATATTGGGCCTTGAGGTTCTTTTCCTGCGCGTCCAGGCGGTCTTCCATGCTGCTGATGTTCCGCCCGATCGTGTCCATCAGGGTCTGGTAGGCGTTCTTGCGATTGACGATCGTGCCGTTCGTCTCGTCCAAGGCCCCTTCCAGCGTGTTGTACAGCTGGTTGGCCAGGCCGTGACGCACGGTGACCGTCGCGTTCTGATGGGCGGAAACGCCATCCCAGCTGGCCGTGAGGGTCATGCCTTCCTCGGCCGTCCCGGTCCGCCCGGTCAGCGTCGTGCCGTTGACTTCCATCGTCCGCCAGACCTGCTCGCCCAGGGCGCGGATGCGGGCGGCAGTGACGTTGCCGAGATCGCCGTAGTCCAGTTCGAGTTCGTAGGAGCCTGCCTTGGTGGTGCCGGTGGCCGAGGTCAACTGCACCCGGCTGGACGTCGTCTCGCCCGCGCCCACCGCGCCGATGACCCTCAGCACGGCCGAATAGTCCTTCGTCACGGCGTCGTTGAACTTCGCGGCGTCGAGGCTGAGCTTGCCATCCTTGTCGATGCTGATGCCGATGTCCGAGGCCATCGCGAAGGTCTGTCCCGAAGTGGAGTAGCCCGTCAGCGTGGACACCAGCGGATTGCGGATGGACGAGAGGATCTGCGACAAGCCGCTGTCGCCCTGCAGCAGGCCGGACTTCTTGTTCTTGGTGTCATAGGCGGTATAGGACGTGATCGTGGTGGTGATCGTGTTGTAGATGTTCACCAGGTTCTGAAGGCTGTTCTGCAACGTGCCCGTGTCGCGGCTCAGCGAGATCGATGCACTGCCCATGCCGCGGAGGGTGACCGTGGCGCCGGGGATGATGTCGGTGATGGTGTTGCTGTCGCGCTCGATCCAGCCGCTGGAGGGATAGCCGTCCACCTGCACCTGCGCGTCGAGGGCTTGCTGCGTCTGCGTCCAGCTGGCCCCGGCGGTGAAGCCTGCCAGCGTGGTGCCCGCCTCGACGGTGATGGCATGGCTGTCGCCGGTGGCGGCGCCGCTGAGCACGAGGTGGTAGACGTGGTCGTTATCCACCTTGTGCTCCAGTATGCTCGCCTTGACGCCCGGGTTGGCCGTGTCGTTGTTGATCAGGTCCCGCAGCGTTTCCAGGGTGGTGCCCGCCGCGGTCGTCACCGTTCGCGTCGTGCCGTTGTAGGTGTAGATGAACTGCCCGCTGGTGCCGCTGGTGTTGGTGTAGGCCGACTCGCCCAGTTCCGTCACCGCGTCGCCGCTGGTGAGGCTTGCGGTCATCGCGCTCTGCGGGCCGTTGCCGCGGGAGGCGATCTTGAGGTGCGCGTTGCCGTCGCCATCAACCTCGACCGAAGCCGCGTCGTAACCCGCCACCGCCTGCGACCGCACGTTGATGATGTCTTTCACCTGGTTGATCGAGTAGGTGGTGCCGGCGGCGAAGGTGACATTCGTGATGGCCGCCTCGCTGCCGAACTGAAGCGAGTAAGTGGCGCCGTTGCCCGTGGTGGTGAACCATACGTCGTCGGCCGAGGGGGCGGAGGCGGTGCTCAGGGCCGAGGAGCCGCTGGCGCCCAGGGTGGTCGACAGCGAGGCCACGCCCGCCTGCACTTGCCGGTCGGCCGTGGCCATGCGGTGAACCGTGATCGAGTGGGTGCCTTCGGAAGCCCCGGTGCCACCCGAGACGGTGAGGATCTTGTCGTCGGAGCTGGCGGCATCGACCTTCTGGAGATTGGAGATGCCCTTGAGATTCCCGGCGAGATCCTGGAACTGCTTGAGGACCGTGCCGATCGACGCCACGGCGTTCTGCTTCGTCAGGGCCGTGGCCTTCTGGACGTTCAGGCGGTCAAGAGGCTGGCGGTTGATAGCCATCAGCTGCGACACGATGCTCGACGTGTCGATGCCGGAGAAGACGCCTGACATGCTGATGGTGGCCATTTCGATCCTTCTAGTTGCCGCCGAGGCGACCGACGCCTCCGCATATAAGGATTATCGAGGGCCTTGGAATGAACTTGAGGCGGGTTTGCAGGAAAAATGAAAATGTCCCAAGCCCACGCAGCAAGCTGCGCAGGCTTGGGCTCTCCGACCCTGAAATTTAATGGAAGGCGACCCACAGTATCGGGTTCGGGTGCGGTCGGTTATGTTAAATACCGGGGCCGCCTTCCGAGTCTAAAGGCTTCTTAGCCCAGGAGCTTCAGTGCCATCTGCGGCATCTGATTGGCCTGGCTCAACATGCTGATGCCGGCCTGAGAGAGCACCTGGTTGCGGGTCATGGCGGCCATTTCCGTCGCCACGTCCACGTCGCTGATGCGGCTTTCGGCAGCCTTGAGGTTTTCCGACTGGATGTCGATAACCGAGGTGGCGGCCTCAAGGCGGTTCATCAGGTAACCCAGCTTGGCGCGGTAGGCGTCCTTGGTCTTGATGGCCGAGGTCAGCTTCGACAGGGCGCTGGTGGCGCCGGAGGTCGTCGCCAGCGTCAGGCTCGTGCCGGCCGTGCCGTTGGCCGCGTTGGTGAAGTCGTTGACGTTGTCGAGGATCGCGATGCCCGAGGCCGAGACCTTCAGGTGCTGGGCGCCGGCAGCGGTGTTTTCCAGGCGGAGCTTGTACTGCTTGCTGTCGGTGTCATACTGGGCATAGGCGACCGTGCCGGTCTTGCCGGCAGCCGTCCAAGCCGTGTTGATCTTGCCAACCAACTCATTGAGGCTGACGCCGGTGGTGGTGTAGCCGACCAGGTTCACGCTGATCTGGGCCGAGGCCGAACTGACGGCCGACTGGACCATGCGGAACTTGAACATCTTGGCCGTGGCGCTGATCTCGGCGCTGCTGAGGTAGGCATCATCCGCGCGGGACACGCCGCGGGTGTTGTCATAGGCTTCCTTGGTGCCCAGGCCGACCTTCACGCCCAGGTTCGTGGAGTCCATCTTCTCGGCGACGATGTCCACCGTCTCGCTGGAGCCCAGGTGGATCTTGTAGGTGGCGCTGGTGGCCAGAAGCTGAATGGCGTTGAACGAAGTGCTGCTGGCGATACGGTCGATTTCTTTCGCCAGCTCGGTGTACTCGTTGTTCATGATCGTGCGCTGGGCGGAGGAGTACGAGCCCGTCGCGGCCTGCTCGGCCAGTTCCTTCATGCGGATCAGCGTCGAGTCGATGACGCCCATCGCGCCTTCAGCCGTCTGCAGCATGGATACCGCGTCACGGCCGTTACGTGAGCCCTGGTTCAGCACGGCCACATCGGCGCGAACCAGTTCGCGCACTGCCATGCCGGCCGCATCGTCCTTGGCACTGTTGATGCGCATGCCGGAGGACAATCTTTCGGTGCTCTTGGCGAGGGCTTCATAGCTCTGGCCCAAGTGCCGCGCGGCGTTCGCAGCCATCATGTTGTTCTTAATCGCTAGCATTCTGTTCTTCTCCTATGGAAGAGTTAGGTTTTGATCCCGCGGCCCTCCACCGAGCCTCGGACCACACTATGTTTTCACTTCACGCAGCCTGCATGACCCGACACATAGGAGCATTGCGACTTCTTGCAGGCCCAACACGCTCTGCTCTACGCGTCATTGTCGAAGGAGGGGGGAAATACTTGAGGGGGGACGGGGGCTTTTTTTTGGAGAGACCAGTAAATATACCTAGAAAGTCAAGGCGCTGGCGAGGTGGTTAACGTCGCGATGTAGCTACATAACTCACTCTCAAACAATGAGTTACTATTACTAACATCCGGTCTTGTTTTACAGTACAGCCGTGGGAGAGGAAAATCTGAAAAAGTAGAACAGAGCCCCTATTTTGACATATCCTGACCGTACGACCGAACCGCCCCTTTGCCTGCCCGCAGCCGCTGAAGGCGGTCCCGGACATCCTGTTTCTCCAGCGCGATCGATAGCGACAGGCGTCGGCTCCGCTCCTGCAGGGCGGCCAGACGCTCGCGGCAGCCTTCGGCCTCAAAAGCATCCTGAGGCGCGACCAATGCCAGCAGTTCGTCGATCCGTTCGGCGCTGCGGTCGATGGCGTCGAAATCGCGATAGCCCAACGCCTCCTCCTGGGCAAGCACCTGCGACTCCAGCTCGGCCAGCACCTGTTCGACCGGCAGGGTCATGACACAGACCCCATCGCCGCCCCGGCCGCCTTCACCTGCTCCAGAAGGGCCAGGGCCTCGGGCTTGGCGGGCTCCAGGTGCAGCACCCGCTGCAGGGCGGACTGGGCCTGGGCGTACTTGCCCTCGCGGGCAAAGAGGCTGGCCAGGCAGAACAGCACGGCCGAGTCGTTGGGGTGCCCGTGCAGGTAAACCTCAAGATAATAGATGATCTTGGAGAAGGTGCCCATGCGACAGGAGGTCTGAAACAGGCCCAGCAGGGCGACCATGTTGTCGCCATCCAGTTCAAGGCACTTGAGGTACATCTCGAGTGCCCGCGAGTAGTTGTGCTCCTGCTGATGCAGCATCGCCAGCCCGCCATAGGCGTCGGCACATGCGGGGTCTGCCGCCAGGGCGCTCTCGAAGGCGTCTATGGCGGCGGGAATCTGCCCCATCTGCAGCGCCACCGCGCCGAGGCCCACGTACTCGCCGCTGGTGCCGCCGCTCAGCGAGCAGGCCTTCGTGTAGCACTCCCTCGCCTGCTCCAGGCTGCCCAGGGATACATAATGATCGCCGAGTTCCTTGAAGAACTGGTGAAGCGGGCGATGCTCGTTTGGAGGCACGGAGACCATTTTGATAACCTGTTGCGGCGATGTCGGCACGACATCCGCCTATAGGCTATTGCAAAAGGCGTGCCGGATGGATTCGAGCTGTTTTCCCCGCTTTGTTCGCGTGCAACGGCCAGCGATGTCCAAATATCGTACGGCGAGGCGCAATTAACGATTCATGTAGTCCATCAACGAGAGGTTCAGCAGCTTGGCCGCCGTCGACAGCGTCATCTGGTAGAGGTTCTGACTGCGGGTGATCTCGATGGCTACCTGGGCGATGTCGATCTGCTGGATGCTATCGGCTTGTTCGCCGAACAAGGCCTTGTTGTCCTCCAGCGTGGTGCTGAGGGTATCAAGCGACTGCAGGCGCCCGCCCATGGCCGTCATATTACGCGTGACCGAGCCCATGACTTCCTTCAGGGAAGCGATGCTTTTGTCCAGCAGTTCGCTCTGCTGGTTGGTCGTCAGCCCGGCCGCCTCGGGGTGCAGCATGATATCGCGGATATTGATGAGCGTGTCGAAGACGTCATATGTGCCCGGCATGCGGATGGCATCGACGCCCGTGGAGGCGATCGCGCGGGTGTCCACGTAAAGGATCCCGCCCGAGCGAGAGTCGGTGACAGCGAGGTTGTCGGAGGAGGTCAAGACCGTGGTCGTGGCCCCGCCGTCGATCGACAGCGTTCCGGCGCCGCTGACGGCGAATGTGCCGCTTTGGTTCGTCCAAGCGGTCATATTGACGTACGCCACCGCGCCGGCGGCGTTGGTGAGCTTGAGGTTCGTTTCGGTGCCGTCGAATGCCACCGTCGCCCCCGTGTCCAGCTGAATGGTCTTGGCCCCGGCGGAGATGATGATGCTGTGGTCGCCCAGGACCGTATCGCCATTGACGCTCGACGCGCCGGCTGTCACGGCGCTGCCGGCGGCGAAGGTCGTTGCCGTGTGCGTCGCCTGCAACCAGACGTCGCCCCGCGCGCTGGGGGTGGCCGTGCCCAGGCGGGCGCCGGTGGTGCTCAAGGCCAGTTCGGGTGTGCCCCGCTTGTTGACGCGGAAGATGTCGTCGCCGCAGGCCATGCCGGAGTACTGCACGCCCGGCGCCACCGGCACGGGCAGGTCGTGCGAGCTGCCCTGGTAGGTCACGGCCGTGATCTTGCCACCGGTGCGTGTCACCTCGTAAGGGGTCATGCCCGTGCTGCTGCCGCCGAAGAGCGAACGCCCCACGCTCTGCGTGTTGGCCGACAGGACGACCTGCTCCAGCAGGGAGTCGATCTCCTCGGCGATGGCGTTTCGGTTCTCGCCGACGTACGTGCCGCTGGCGGCCTGCGTCAGCAGCTGCTGCGCCCGCGTGAGGTTGGTGGACACGCTCTGCAGCGACTGCTGGCTGCTGGTGAGGTTGCGGATGACCTCCTGAAGATTCTTGCTGTAGCTGTCGGTGCTGGCGGCCTGCTGGCGAAGGTTCAGCACGCGGTAGGCGTCGCTGGGGGCGTCGGAGGCTCGGTTGATGCGCGAGCCCGTGGTCGCCTGCTCCTGCAGACGCGAGATGAGGTCCGTCTGGACGCTCAAGGCGTAGGCCGTGTTGTTGTAGATCGCGCCCCAACTGCACATGCGTCACCTCACGTCATATCAATAAGGTATTGGAGCGTCCGGTCCAGCGTGGACAGGTATTTCGCCGACGCCTGGAACATCTTCTCATACTCCATCAGGCTGGCGGCCTCGGCGTTGATGTCCACGCCGCTGACGTGGTCGCGCTGGTTGTTCAGTTGCTGCATCAACGAATCCATGCTGGTCTTTCGCGCCTGGCGGACGGCGATGTCCTGGCCCAGACCGGTGACAATCTTGTGGCAGTAGTCGACGATCGACGCCCCGCCCAGCACGTCCAGCGTCTGCGACTGCAGCTGCGACAGCCGTGCGATGTTGCGGTTGTCGCCGCCGGGGCCGCTGGAGACGGCGATACGTTCGGGATCGTCGCGAACGTCGCCGCGCAGCGTGATGGAGCGGGCGTTGAAACCCTGCAGCAGCGTGTTCATTCCCGCCGCCGCCAGGACGCCCGTGGGGTCCGAGTCGGCCAGCGCCTGCACCGTGAAGGTCTCGTTGGTCTTGGTCGTGCCGGCGGTGAAGGCCACCTTGATCCCGTCGGCCACTTCCAGCACGTCGCCGGCGGCGTACCCGGCACCGACTGACAACGTCTTGACCAGTGTCCCCGAGCCGTCGCGAACCTCGACGCTGAGACCCTCGGTCAGGCCGATCGTGCCGTCGCCGAGCATCTTGAACGTGTAGTTCTGATTGCTGTCGCCGGTGTAGTCGCCCGAAATGCTCGGCCGCGCGGTGCCCACGGCAAGGGTGCTGCTGGTGGGCGTCGGGGAAAGGCTTGTCAGGAAGTCGAAGGTGTAGCCGGCGCTGGCCTGGATGCGGAGCGTGCCGCCGGTGGCCTGCGCTGCAAGGTTTGCCGACGCGTCGATCTGCGAGGCCACGTCGGCCAGATCATCGTAGTTGCTGTCGGCGGGGTCCACGTGAACCGCGACGCGCGAGACGGCCCCGTTGCTGGTGTTGGTCACGCGGATGAAGAATGTCCCCGCCTGGATGTTCTGGTCACACTGACCGAATGCCGACGTTCCCGCCGGCACGCCCGAGAGTTCCGTGAACGAGCCGGCCGAGCCGATGCCCTGCACGTGCAGGTCATTCACCTCGGCGATGATGTTTCTGGCCAGCGTGTCGAGCTTGTCCTGCACGTCCTGGACCAGGTCGTTGTGCAGGCTGATGAGCCCGCCGATCTGCCCGCCGCGCATGTCGCTGTGGAGGAAGGTCAGGCCCTGGATCGAGATGCCCAGGCGGCCGTCGCTGTCCATGCCCGCTTCGATGGCGGTGGAGTGGCCGTCCGTCACCAGCGGGATGCCCCAGGCGGAGACGTTGACCATGCCGTTGGCCTTGGCGCTCTGGCTGTCCATCTGCAGGTCGACCAGGTCGCCCAGGTCGCTCAGTGCCGCGCCCCGCTGGTCCTGCAGCACGTTGGGGCTCTCGCCGCGCGCCTGCGCCGCCTGGATCTGCCCGTTGAGTTCCGCGATCTGCGTCGCCAGGCCGTTCACCTTGGAGACGAGGTTCTGTGCGTCCAGGCGGATCTGCACCTTGAGCTCATCGAGGAACTCCCCGAGGTTGCGGAACTGCCCGGCCATATCGTCGGCTGCCGCCACCGCCTGCTCCTGGTACGCCGAGCTGTCGCCCTGTGCGGTGAGTTGCCGCAGGGCGCTGAAGAAGCTCGTCAGCGACGTGGCCAGGCCCTGCGAGTCCAGCGTGCCCAGCGACTGTTCGATCGTCTGCAGCGTCGAGAGTTCCTGCGTCAGCTGTCCATCCACGGGACGCTGGCGCAGGATCTCGTTCTCCAGCAGCATGTCCATCGCGCGATCGATGTTGGCGACCTCGACGCCGCCGGCGGAGCCATTCTGCTGGCTGCGGTAATCGAGGGCCGCGGCCCTGACGGTCTGGCGGTGATAGCCGGCCGTCGAGACATTGGCAATGTTGGTGCCGATGATCTCGATCGCCCGCTGCGCCACCGTCAGTCCGCTGAGTCCGATTTCAAAGCCGGGCATGTTATAGCTCCGCGTCCACGACGCCCGTGCTGCTGCGCCAGTGTTGTGCGCCGTCCGACCCGTACATCGCCACCGTCGGCCCGCTGGGCAGGATCTGCTCCAGCATCAGGCGGTTCACCCGCATGCACTCCACCAGCAGCAGGCTGGTCTCCATGTGCCGCCGCTTGAGCAGCGCCATCAGTTCGCCCAGCCGCTGGCGCGAGGCGGCCAAGGCCAATCCCGGCCGCCCTCCCAGCGCCTCGACCATCTGCGACAGCCTCGCGCGCGGCGGCAGGCCCAGTTCAGCCGCCGCCTCCACCCGCGCCGCCGCCAGCCGCTCATGGCAGGCTTCCTGCGCCGCGGTGAAGCTGTCCATCTGCGCCAGCAGACCCTCCATGCCGTCGTTGTCGACCTTGACCATCGCGGCCGTCAGCTCGTCCAGGTGCCGCAGGCGATGCTCCAGCAGGTCGATCTGCTCTTCCAGCGCGCCCAGCAAATGGGCCACCGCCGGCAAATTGTCATACGCGGGATGGATCATTTCTTGACCTCCACGCCGCGGTCCGGCGCTATCTCGGCGCCGCGACGCTCGGCCGCCTCGGAAGCCTTCATCTGGCGGCTGATTTCTTTCCACAGGCCCATGCCGCCCTTCTGCGAAACGTCCTGCGCGAGGTAGCTCCAGAAGATGCCCTGCACCTGCTGACCGGCCGCCCCGTCCTCGAGCAGGCCCGAGTCGTCCACAGTGGCGCGCATCTCATCCATGAGCTTCTGCAGCAGGACGGCTTCGAAGTCCTTGGCCGCCTTCTCGACCTGCGCGTCGGTCATGCCCTTGGTGGCGCGGGGCATGGCCACCGTCGGCATCGGGGCGCTGGTCACGGGTTGTGTCAAATAATCCATAGGTTTACATGATCTTCAGCGTGGCCTGCAGGGCGCCGGCGTCCTTGAGCGCCTGGAAGATGGCGATCAGGTCGCGCGGGGTCATTCCCATTGCCGTCAGCGCCCGGGCCAGTTCGGCCACCGACACCTGCGGCATCGTCAGCAGCTTCGCCCGGTCCTCGACGGCCTTGATCTTGGTCTCGTGCGTCTTTTCGGTTGTGCCGGTGTTGGAGAATGGCTGCGGCTGCGAGACGTTTTCCTTCTCCTGCGTCACCAGCGAAAGATTGCCATGCATGATGGTGGCCGAGGTGATGGACACCTTCTCGCCCACGACGATCGTGCCCGTCTTCTCATTGATCACGACGATCGCAGGCAGGTCCACCTTTACATCCAGGTTGCTGACGCGATCGATGAAACCCGCCAGTTCCTTGCGGCCGAGCTTGGGCGGCACGTCCACGCGGATCGTTCCGGCGTTGACCGTCTGGGCCGCGCCGGGGTAGACCTTGTTGATCGCCTCGGTGGTGCGTTCCGCCGTGGTGAAGTCGGGCATGCGAAGCTGCAGGCTCATTCGCCCGTTCTCGATGAAGGTGGCGATTTCCTCTTTTTCGACCGTCGCCCCGTTGGGGATGCGCCCGACCGTCGGATGGTTCTTGGACACGCTGGCCGACTCGCCGGCGGCGCTGAAGCCGCCGATGGAGATGGGCCCCTGGGCGACGGCATACACCTGGCCGTCGGCGCCGACGAGCGGCGTGAGCATCAGCGTGCCGCCCTGGAGGCTGCTGCAGTTGCCGATGGCGGAGATGGTCACGTCGATCTGGGTTCCGGCAGCGCCGAAAGCGGGCAGTTCGCCCGTGACGATGACGCTGGCGATGTTCTTGCTGGACAGATCGTCGGGCTCCAGCACCATGCCCGAGCGGCGGAGCATGTTGGTCAGCGCGCGCTTCGAGGCGGCCGAGTTATCGCCCGACCCGCTGAGGCCCACCACGAGCCCGTAGGCCCACAGCGGGTTGCCCCGCACGCCCTTGATGTCGGCGATGTCCTTGATGCGTTCGGCCTGCACGGCCCCGCACGTCAAGAGAACCGCCAACGCAATCGTCAGTGCCTTAACCATCTTCATGCTCCTCGCGGGACGACGCATCGTTCCGCTTTCGGCTTGAGTTACATCGGGTTGAAGAAGTTGAGTATCCGCGCCAGCCAGCCGGGATTTGTGAACTCGCTCTCCTGGCCCTTGTTCTTCACGGCGATCTGAAAGTTCGCGATCTTGTCGCTGGCAATGGTGTTGTCGAACGCGATGTCGCTGGGGCGAACGATGCCGCTGGCCTGGATGATCTGCTTGTCGCCGGCGACCGTGCGCTCGCGCTTGCCGATGACGACCAGGTTGCCGTTGGGCAGCACATCCTCGACCGTCACCGTGATCTGGTCGACGAGGCTGCGGCTGGCGTTGTAGTCGGCCTTGCCGTCGAACTTCGTGTCGCTGGCGCTCTTGGCGTCGACGGTGGGGAGGTTGAACGTCCGGTCCAGCCACATCGGCGTGACGTCGTTGCCCTTGGCCGAGCCGGACATGCTGGCCGTGCGCTCGTCCTTCTTCTCCATGCTTCGCTTGGAGGTGTTGTCGATCTTGCTGGTCTCATTGATGACGATGGTGAGGTTGTCGCCCACGCCGCGCGCGGTGTCATCGCAGTAGACCGAGCGGGTCTTGCCGTTGGCGCGGGCCCAGATCGAGTCGCCCTTCACTTCCAGCACGATGCCCGCGGAAAGCACCGACGCGGCGACCAGGAATTTCAGGAAGGTGTTCATTGCTGTTTCTCCTCGACAACAGGCACCAGCGTGCCGTCGGTGCCCACCTTGGCCGAAACGACGCGGCGGCTATCGGCGTTCTGCACCTTGATGATGTCGCCGATGCGGCCGTCCTGCAGGGCCACGCCCACCGACGAGATCTGGAAACCGGGGCCCTCGATCTTCAGCACGACGCTCTGGTTCTTTCGCACGGCGGCCGGAGCCTGCACCACCTTGAGCATCGAGGGGCGGATGGCGTCGCCGGCCTTGACGGCGGTGACGGTCGTGAGGCCATACGGCACGACGAAATCCTCTGTGTTCGCCCGCTCGGACCAGGTGACTTCGATGCGGGCGTTCTCGGTGCTGACCACGCCGCCGGAAAGAATCTCCTTGATCGCGATGACCTGGCGGACCGCGTAGGCGGGCTTGAAGATCACCTCGCGGATGGCCTGATCGACGCCGCCCAGCGAGACCACGACTTCCACCTTCACCAGCGCGGCCGTCGAATCCTTCGCCAGGCGGGGCTGCAGTTGGATCTCCCCGCGGGCGGAGGGAAGGACGATGTCCTTCACGTTGGGCTGCGGCCTGTAGTTCACGGTGGAGGAACCCAGGCGGCTGGTCTTGACGAATTCCTCCGCCGCCTGCACCAGGCGGGCCGACTCGACCAACCGCTGGTTGCGGGTGACCGAGACACTCTCGACGCCGGAGAACTCGACCTTCTGCGTGATGCCGCTGGCCACCAGGCGGGTGGCGATGGTGTTGCGGGTCACCGTCATGTCCTCGCCGGCGAAGGGCGTGCGGCCCATGGCCACGGCGGAGGCCTTGCGGGCGAGTTCCTCGTCGGCGCAGCGGATGACGCAGATGGCGTCGAGGCGAAGCGTGTCGCCCTCGGCCTGGATCGTCCGCGGGATGTAGATCTTGAGCACGGCCTCTTCGGCCGTCGCGGGCAGGGCCAGCCCCAGCAGGGCCAGCGTCGCCAGTAACATCCTTGTCTTCATCTTCGCTCCTTCATGCGGGGCCCTCCAAGGCCACCGCCTCATCGATGCGGGCTGGGGCGACCGCAGGCCGCCACCGTCGCGCACACGTTAGCTGATCAGCCGGTTGGCGGTCGTCAGCATGTCGTCGCCGGCCTTGATGGCCCGCGAGTTGATCTCGTAGGCCCGCTGCGCGGTAATCAGGTTCACCAGCTCGGTGACCATCTGCACGTTGGACCTTTCGAGGAAGCCCTGCTGGATGGCGCCGAATCCGTTCTGGCTGGCGATGCCGGCAATGGGCGAGCCGCTGGCGGGCGTCTCGGCCAGGAGGTTGCGGCCCTCGCTGGTCAGGCCCGAGGGGTTGGCGAAACGGACGAGGGTGATCTGCCCCAGCGTGGTCGGGGCGCTGTTGGAGCCCGAGAACACCGACACCGTGCCGTCGGGGCCGATGCCGATCGAGCGGGCATCCTGCGGGATGGTGATGGCGGGCTCGATCGTGTACCCGCCGGAGGTCACCAGCGTGCCCTTGCTGTCGCGGCGGAACGAGCCGTCGCGCGTATACAGCGTCTTGCCGCCCACCGAGACCTGGAAGAAGCCGTCGCCCTGGATGGACACGTCCAGCTGGCCGCCGGTATTGTCCATCTCGCCCTGGGTGAAGACCTTCATCGTGGAGGCCGCACGCACGCCCGAGCCGATTTCGAACCCGCTGGGCGCCACCGTGTCGGGCTCCTGGATCTTGAGATACATCAGATCCTGGAAGTCCACCTGGCTTCGCTTGAAGCCCGAGGTGTTGATGTTGGCGAGGTTGTTGGCGATCGTGTCGACGATCGTCTGCTGCGCTGTCATGCCCGTTGCGGCGGTGGAGAAAGCTCGTAACATTTTCGCTCCTTGTTGGCCTACATCATCGCGACTTGCAGGATGGTCTTCAGACGGTCGTCGTCCACGTTCACGGTCTTGAGATTCGCTTCGTACATCCGCGTCACCGCGATCAGGTTGGCCAGCTCTTCGACCACGCTGACGTTGGACGATTCCTGGTAACCCTGGTAAACGGTCGCGCCGGCGGGCTTGGTCTCCAGCGTCGAGGGGGCCGAGAACGCGCTGCTGCCGGCGGGCTTGAGCCTCTGGAGGTTGACGAAGTCCACGATCTTGAGCTTGCCGATGGCCTTGCCGTCGGCCTCAATCGTGCCGTCGGCCGCCACCTTGATCTTCTCGATGCCGACGGACTTGGGAACCACGATGGGGCCGTTCTCGCCCGCCACCAGCCGCCCGGCGGTGTCCACCAGCTGGCCCTGCGAGTTCAGGTTGAACGTGCCGTTGCGGGTATAGACGGTGCCCTTGGTAGACTCCAGCGTGAAAAAGCCGTTGCCGCTCAGGGTCAGGTCCAGCGGGCGGTCGGTCTTGACCGTCGTGCCGGGGAGGAAGTCAGTGTGCGACTTGGCGTCGATGCCCAACCCCGAGCCTGGGCCTTTCCCGCCCTGCCGCTTCATCGCCTGTTCAAACAGGGTGCGCGTGCGCTTGAACCCGATGGTGTTGGCGTTGGCCAGGTTGTGCGTGATCATCTCGTAGTGCCGGTTCATGGCCTCCAGGCTCGATGCGGTGATCTCGTTGTTATTGCCCATGTCTCACTCTCTCTTGGGGCGGCCGCGGGCCGCCACGGTCATACGTGGGAGGTCGCCAGTTGCTCCTGGTACTGATGCTTGCGGGCCACCTGCTGGGCGGCCGCATTCGTCTGGCGCGCGAGTTCGGAGACCTCTTCCGGCTTGAGGTCCATCAGTTCCACGGCGATGGTGTTGCGCTGGCTGTCGATGGGGGTCACGCGCCGCACCTTGCCCAGGCCCTGGACGACGCGGTCGATGTCAAACAGCACCATCACCAGCACCTTGTCGTTCAGCTCGACGGTCAGCGGCGCCTCCAGAAGCAGGCCCGGGCCGGCGATCTCCGACAGGATCGCGTTGACGAAGTGCGGCTCCTGCATGTCGTGCCCGTCCTGGAAGAACTTGAACGTCGCCACCATCGCCTCGTGCATCGTTTCGACGCGAGGGAAGCGGCGGCGGTTGATGAATCGGATGTGGCTGGTCTGCTGAAGGTGGACCTCCCGGCCGTTCACGGCCAGGACCTCGGTCTCGTACTCCCACACTGTGCCAAGGCTGGAGTAGTGCATCATCACCATTTCCTTGGCGGCGACGTCGGCCCCCACGGGAAGCGTGACGATCATCTCGGCCTCGGTGCTAGCCGAGACGGTGACTTCGTACTCACGATCGGTGTCGTGCACGGTCAGGGTCAGCGGGCTGCCGGGCTGAATCTGGAAGGTGCTCACGGTACTGGGGGCGACCTTGGGGAGCGGGGTGAATCCGAGTTTCTGGCTGATGGTGAGGACCATCGCCGCGACGTGCTCCTGCTTCTCGGCCGGCATGTCCTTGACGCGGGGGCTTTCCTTGAGGCGGGCGGCGCCGCGTTCGAAGGCCTGTTCGATCGAGAAGATCCCCTCCGGGCGACGCAGGCCCGCCAGGCGGGCCATCAGGGTGAGCAGTTCCTGCTCGGCGTGGCTGAGGCCCACATGCTGGGCATCGGTCTCGAAGCTCTGCCACAGCCTTCGCTGCATCTCGCGGCGGCGCGTCACCAGCAGCGCCACCATCGCCCCGATCACCAGCACGACCGCCCCGTAGAACAGGTAACTCAGCGCATCCATGTCGTTGGAGGCGGAGCGGTTCCGCAGGCCGGCCCATCGTTGTTCGATGTCGGCCAATACTCCAGTCACGCCATGGGCGGTGAGAATCATTCCATTCATGAATTACCGAATGAGGTCCGTCAGCTGCTGAAGCATCTCGTTGGCCACGCGGATGGTTCGCGCGTTGGCCTGGAAGCCGTTCTGGGCCTCCATGAGGTTCACGAACTCGGCGGCCGTGTCGACATTCGACTTCTCCAGCGAGCCGCCGCGGATGGCGCCCGCGCCGCCGGACAGCGCCTTGGTGGGCACCGGGTCGCCCGAGTTGGTGGACGACACGTAGCAGTTGTTGCCGATGCTGGCCAGGCCTTCGGGGTTCTGGAAGGTGGCCATCTTGATGGCGGCCATGTTGCGCCGCACGCCGTTGGTGAACACGCCCACCAGCACGCCGTCGGTGCTGACCGACAGGCTGGACAACCAGCCCGAGGCGTAGCCGTCCTGCCCGCTGGGGGCCACCGTGCTGCTGCCGCCGAACTGGCTCAGGCCGTTGAAGCCGCCGATGGTGCCCATGTTCAGGGCCATCGTGATGGTGTTCGTGGGGTCATTGGCGTGGGCGAGTTCGATCGCCGCGTGATCGGTCGTGGACGAGCCATCGGGGCCGGTGACGGCCGTGATGCCGCCGAAGCTGCCGTCGGCCAGGAACTTGATGCCGTTGACCCGGCGGTCGGACAGTGCGACGTCGCCCGAGACGGCGTTGATGACCAGGTCCCACTGGTTGGCCGTGTCACGCCGCACGAACGTGCCCGACAAGGTGTGCCCGATGCCCTGGGCATCGAAGATCTCGACGTTGACAGGCTTGCTCTCGGCGCCGCCGGCCGTCAGTACTTCGGCATAGGTCGGCAGGGGGAACTTGCCGTTGGTGTTGCCCGCCGCTTTTTCGTAGGACAGTTCCAGCATGGTCTGGCTGTAGCCCGCCTTATCGTCCGTCAGGCGAATCTCGCCGTTGACCAGCGATGCGGTGGAACCGGGGAAGGCGGCCGAGACGGCACTGAGCAGGTCGGCGATGGTGCTGGTGTTGGTGACGGTGTAGGTCGTGCCGGTTGACACCCCGCCGACATACGAGCCGTCGGCCTTGATGCCCTTGATGCGGAACTTGTCGCCGGCCACCAGGGCCGAGTCCTTGATCGCCGACAGCAGCGTCGTTTCGGACGCCACGGCGCCGCTGACCAAGGTCAGTTCCTTCGGCAGCGACAGCACGTTGGTCGTGGGCTCGCTGGCGTCGGCACTCAAGTTGCCGGTGAAGGACACGCTCGTGGTGCTCTTGGCCGGCAGGGCGATGTCGTACGGAATGCGGATGGCGTTGCTCGAAGCGGTCTGGAAACCTTCGGCCACGCCCTCCGAGCCGATGCGCTGCACGCGGTAGCCCGTGCCGGGATCGACGAGGTAGTAGTTGGCATCGACGGCGAACCCGCCCACGCGGGTGAACACGTCTCGCTGGCCGTCGTTGAGCACGAAGTAGCCCGCGCCGTCCACGGCCATGTCCAGCGACTGGCCCGTATTCACGAGGCTGCCCTGGCTCATGTCGCGGTCGATGCTGGCCACCTGCACGCCCGAGCCGATGTGCATGGGGTTGGTGCCGCCCGCGGTGGCCGTCGGCTGCGACGCCTCGCGGAGGGTCTGGCTGAGCAGGTCGGAGAAGGAGACGCGGCTGGCCTTGAAAGACGTGGTGTTGACGTTGGCGAGATTCGCACCGGCCACGTCCAGCATCTTCTGGTGAGCCTTGAGTCCCGAGACTCCCGACAGCATTGCATTGCCCATGGTTTATCCTTTGCGACTAGTTGCTGATGGTCTGGATATCAGAGAGTTCGACCTGGAATTTGCCCACCGTCACGCGCACGTCGCCCTGCGTGAGGTCCACGTTCTGCACGACGCCCTTGTAAAGCTGCTCGTCGTTGGGGATCGTGAAGGTCACCGTCTTGCCGATCATCGTCGACGCCTGCGCCTTCTGCGTGTAGGCCAGCACGTCCTTGAAGGTGGCGGCCATGTTCTCGGTCTGTTCCAGCTGCGACAGCTGGGCCAGCTGCGTCGCCATCTGGTTGTTGTCCATCGGCTCCAGCGGGTTCTGCGTCTGGAGCTGCTTGACCAGCAGGTTCAGGAAGTCCGTGCGGATCGCGGTGGACGATGTGGCCGAATTCACGCTCATCAATATTCTCCTACAACCATACGTTCAGGGCACTGTCGCCCTCGCCCGCGGCGGCGGCAACCAGGGATTCTTCGCCCGACACGTCGCGGAAGACATTCGCCGACTCGCCACGCCACGAGGGCTGCTGCTGCCACTGGCCCGGGGCCTGCTGATGGCTGGAGCCGTCGGACAACATGCCGAAGGCGGTGTTGCCGCCCGTCTCGCGAAGGGACGTCTCAACGTGCTTGATCTCGACGCCGCTCTCGGCCAGGCGGGCTACCAGGGCGGGAGTCTCATTGCGGATCTGGGCGAGCGTCTGGGGGTTGTCCACCTGCAGGGTGCACCGCACGCCGTCGCCGTCGGACTGGAACGTCGCCCGCACCTTGCCCAGGTCCGGCGGGTCGAGGTGTATCACAACTTGGTCGTTGCGACCGGCCCCGGCCGCGGCCAACTGGTCGCCAATCTGCTGGGCCAGCGGAGCCTGGGCCGTCTGCCCGGCGGCCGCTTCGGTCTTGGGGGCCGTGATGTCTTGAACCGTGGCGCCGGCCGCAATCGCATGCGGCGCCGGCTGGGCCGAAAGCATCGCCTCCGCCGCGGGCTCTACCTGCTCGCGGACACCGGCGGCAGTCGCTCCGGATTGCTCGATGGCGTTGGCAAGCGCCTCCAGGCCGGTTCGGGGCTGGGCGGTTTCCGCCGTGGCCGACTTGGCTTGGGCGGCCGCGATCTGCTGCGAGTAGGCCTGCATGGCGCCGACCGCCGCGGCGGTCTGGGTTGCCGGCTGCATGGGGTCCACCGACGCGGCCTGCGAAGGGGCCTGCGTCTGAATCTGATGCACGCCGGCGTCATCGGCCGTGATCGATCGTGAGGCCGCGGCGGCGGGCGACGCCACCGTGGGCATCGCGCCCTGTGCGGCAGCCGCCTCGGCCACGGGCATCGCCTGGCCGGCCTGCTGCTGGAATGCATTTGCGGCCGTCTGTACCGGCGAGCGGCCGGCGGCCATCGGTGTCGGCACGATTCCGGCGGACACAGCCACCGCGGCTGCGGAGGCGTCAGCCGTTGCCGTCGACTGACCCATTGCCGACACGGGCAGGGCCGCCGCGACATCGGTGCCCGTTGGCAGCGGCGTCTGCACCGGGGCGACGACCTGCGGCGTGAGGTTCTGCGCCATCGCCATGAGCTGGGCCGCCAGCGCCGCCGTTGCGGGCTTGGGCAACGCTTCGCCCGTCTGGGGCTGGGCCCACAGGGCGTTGATGGCGTTGGCCTGGGTCGATTTGCCACTCGTCTTGCCGGCGGTCATCTTGGCGACGGCTGCGGCGATCAGGTCGGCGAATGACTTGGACTCGCCCCCTGCCTGGGCCAGATCGACCGCCTGCACGCCGCCGTCGGCCGTCGCGGCGGCAGCCGACGAGCGGGTCTGGCCAAACAGCTTGGCCGACATGGTTTCCGCAGGACTCGACATGGCGATGCTGGTATTCATCCGCTGTCTGTATGTGCAATGACCGTGCCAAAGCCAGAAAGCGGCCGAATGTAACGATGTAACCAGTTGTGCATACGCTGGTTACACATTCGCATTCTGACGAGTCGCATTCGGCCCATTTCGCTTCAGATAGCGGAGGTTTCTTCCGGACCGGGACGGATTCTTCCGGAATAGGTGCCCGGTCTATGGCGGGCGCGACGTGCATTGTGGGCGGCGGCCTCGGAAGGCCACACCCGGACTTGGCTGCGAGTTACTGCACGATCTTGACTATAAAAATGACATTCAAATCGGAAAAAACTTGAATCCTTACCCAGTCCCCATTATGTATCTCGTTAGCCCAAGCTGCAGCGGCTTTTGCATATCGCGGAGCCCAGGTCGCCAAGGTGATCAGTCGCCCACGCGCCCTTCACAGTTGCATGGATGCACGGCAGCATTGGGCAACCCACGCAAGCCATTCAGGGTAGCGCGAATGGATTCGACCGCAGGCATGGTGTTGTTGCATGAACCCGGCGTAAGCCAAGCCGGGTCCCGAGCCATCACCACCGCTATCGGCATGGTCCCCGAGGGCCGCCCATGAGGTCCTCCTGTGTCGCCTTGCAGACCGTGATGCTGGTGGGCCAGAACCCCCAGCCCATGCCCGCCCTCCTCGGCGACTCGGCCGAGACCATCCTCCTCAGCAAAGACATTGCCTCCGCCCTGCAGTTGATGATCGAGAAGCACCCCCGACTGGTGTTTCTCGGCAACGACATTGACCCCAATGAGGCCCTGGCCTTCCTGGGCAAGGTGCGGATCTGCTCCTCCAGCGCCCTGGTCGTGGTGCTTGCCGAAAAGCCCAGCACCGACTGGGCCGTCCGCTTCGTCCGGGCCGGCGCGTACGACTACATGGGCGGCCCCCTCGACGAGGATCGCATCAAGCAACTGCTGGCCGGCATCTCGGCCGAGCGCGACGCGCTCCAGACGCGCGACCGCTACTTCTGCGACAACTGCCCGCCTGGCGTGCCCATCGTGGGGCGCAGCAGCGGCATGAGCAAGGTCCTGGAGACGATCCGCCTGATCTCCGAAAGCCGCTGCAACCCCGTGCTGATCCTGGGCGAGACGGGCACGGGCAAGGAGCTCGCCGCCCGCGCCGTACACGCCTGGCGATTCGGCAACAGCGGCAAGTTCGTCGCCGTCAACTGCGCCGCCCTCACCGCCAACCTGCTGGAGAGCGAGCTGTTCGGCCACGTCAAGGGCGCCTTCACCGGCGCCGACCGCGACAAGCTGGGCCTGCTGGAAGTGGCCGACTCCGGCAGCATTTTCCTCGACGAGATCAGCGAGATGCCCCTGGAACTGCAGGCCAAGCTCCTGCGTTTTCTGCAGGAAAAGACCTTCCGCAAGGTCGGCGGGACGCACGACATCGCCTGCAACGCCACCATCATCGCCTCCAGCAACTGGGCCCTGTTCGACCAGGCGATGGCCGGCAAGTTCCGCAAGGATCTCTACTATCGCCTGGCCGTCTTCCCCATCAAGATCCCGCCGCTTCGCAGCGACGAGCGCCGCAGCGACATCCCGCTGCTGGCCGAGTACTTCATCGAGACGGCCAACCTGGCCACCTCGTCGAACATCACCAGCCTGTCCAAGCCTGCCCAGGCCGAGCTGCTCCGCCACCACTGGCCGGGCAACGTCCGCGAGCTTCGCAACGTGATCGAGCGGGCGATGATCATGGAGCGCAGTGCCACCATCTCCGCGGCCAACCTGATCATCGACCGCACCAGCGACCAGGAAAAGCCCGTCCCGGCCGCCGGGGCCAACCCGTTCGATTTCTCGCTGGAGACGGCCGAACGCGAGTTCATCTACCGTGCCCTGCAGGAAAGCCGCTGGCAGCGGACGCGTGCCGCATCGCTCCTGGGCATCACCCGCGCCACCCTGCACGCCAAGATCAAGCGCTACGACATCAAGATCCCCGACGCCGGCGGTGAAGAGCGCATCCCCCAGCCCCAAGCCCCCACGTAACCTCGCCGGGCGGCTGTTACTGACATCGCCGCCGCCATGGTTTCCCCCCGACATCCGCACCCCCTCACGCCATGCCATCACCCATGACTTCCTCCGCATGGACGAAATCCAGACAATGATCGCATAAAATCGTTACGATCTCACGGCCGCACCAGGGGGCAGGGCGATGCACCTAGGGGTCTAACACTCGCGGAATCGGGCAATTGCGCGTCCTGTTTCTCTCTGGCACATTGATTGCATACCAGATTTGCGGCGAATTGCCGCCACGCTTGGCCGATGCGCGCCCTGTTGGGCCCCGCGGACCGAGCGGGCGGATGGCATGGAAGCCTAATATGGCCAAGGAAGACAAACCACAGCCTGCAGCGGTGGCCGCCAAGCCCGCGGCGCCGCAGACCGCGGCGGCCCCAGGTGGGGCGGCGCAGGCGGCCACACCGGCAAAGCCGAAGAAGCCGTTCCCCGTCGTGACGGCGTTGCTGGTGTTCAACACCGCGATGGTGCTGTTCCTGCTGGGCCTGCTGGTGGCGATGCTTCCGGGCGCGCGCAAGGCCGCCGCCCCCAAGGAGGCCCAGGCCGCCCACGTCGAACTGCCTATCATCGAGACCGCACCGCCGACCGTCGAGGTCGAGCCCGCCAAGCCCAGCTGGCAGCAGGCGGAGAAGCTTCTGGCCGCCAAGGAGTACGCACCGGCCCTGGAGATGTACCGCAAGCTGCTGGCCCCCGCCCAGAGCCGCCCCGCCGACACCGCCGCCGCCGATCTCCTGGTCCTCCGCCAGGGCCAGTGCCACCGCCTCATGGGCCACGGGGCCGAGGCGGCCGAACTGCTCACCCTGTCGGCCGACAGCCACTGCGCCGCCATTCGCGCCGCGGCCAATGCCACGCTGGCCGCCAGCATGCTCTCCCAGAGCCGCTGGAGCCAGGCTCGCAGCTACGCCTACGCCGCGATCGCCGCCATGGGTTTCCTCGACGCCCCCCTGCCGCTGGAAACCGACTGCGACTTCATCATCTCGGCGGCGATGACCCGCGAGGTCATGTCGCTGCACAACTTCAACGCGGCCGTCATGCCCCTGTGGACGCAGTTGAGCGACCCCTTCACCGACCTGGACGACCAGACCCTGGCGAAGCTGCTGGAGGCCGGGGCGTCGAAGCTGGACGAGGCCCTGGTGGCGCCCGTCGTCCACAAGATCGACCGCGCCGGCGCCCGCCGCTACAGCGTCGCCTGTTCGCAGGCCCCGCTGGAGGACCTGCTCGCCCGCTTCGGGGCAGAGTCCGGAGTGGAGATCCAGTGGGAGAACGTCTCCCCCGCCGCACGCCGCCGGGCCATCACCCTCTCGCTGGCGGACACCAGCGAGCAGCGCCTGGCCGAGATCGCCTGCGGCATGGCCGCCCTGCACGCCCGCTACACCGGCCAAGGCGTGATCATCCAGGACCCACTGGCCGCGATGCCGGCTGAGAAGAAGAAAGAGTTCCTCGGCCAGGACACGATCTCGCTGTGGCGGCGGCTGTTCCTTCGCGCCCCGCAGGATCGTCGCGTGGCGCAGTCGCACCTGGCGATGGCGGCGCTGTACGAGATGTCGGGCGACACGGCCAGCGCCCTGTCGGAATACCACATGATCGCCAACCGCTACGCCCAGTCGCCCGCGGCGCCCCAGGCCTTGATGCAGTCGGCGCAGCTGCGGATCCGCATGTGCGACTACACCGGCGCCAGCACCGACCTCTTGGACCTGCTCGACGGGCACCCGAATTTCCCGGCCACCGACGAGGCGTACCTGCAGCTGGCGATGGTGGCCATGCAGAGCGGCCAGACCGACGAGGCCATCCGCTCGTTCAACAAGCTCTACTTCCTGGACCTCTCGGCCAACTCGCGGGCACAGGCGGCAATGGGCCTGGGCCGGTGCTTCTATCAGAAGCACGACCTGAAGGAGGCCGGCAAGTGGCTGGGCCTCTACCTCAAGACCACCACCGAAACCACGGGCGAGGAAATCCGCCTGGCGAACTTCATGTATGGCCGCTGCCTGGCCGCCACCGGCGACGCCCCCGGGGCCGTGCAGGCCATCCGCCGCTCGCTGGCGGCCGACACGACCAAGAAGCACACCGTCGAGACGACGCTGGAACTGGCCCGATTCCTCCAACAGATCAATGACTCGGTCGGAGCGTTGGGCGCCGTGCAGCAGCTGGGCGCCGAGAACCTGCCCGAGAGCCAGTCGCTCAAGCTGCTGCTGCTCGAATCGTCGATCCTCCGCTCGATGGGCCTGTGCGACAAGGCGGCATCGGCCATCCGCAACCGTTCAGCCGAGTTCTCCACCGGGAGCCTGGCCGTGCTGGAGGTGGAACTGTGCCGCTGCCGCGCCGCCGCCGGCGACCTGCCCGCCGCCCGCGCGTCGCTGGCGGCCACGCTGCCCAAGCTCGACGGCGCCGATGCCTGGGACGCCACGTGCGAGCTGGCCGAGATCTGCCTGAAGCTTTCCGAGCACGCCCAGGTCGTCACGCTGTGCCAGGGGCTGCTCAAGACCTCCTGCGACGAGCCCTTCCGCCGCCGTGCCCTGGAAGCCCTGGCCGCGGCCTACCTCGCCCAGAAGGATTACACCAACGCCGCCAGCACCTACTCCCTGCTGAACCCCGCACCCCAGAAGGAGGAGGCCGAATGAAACGTCGTACCCTCCTTTCACTGATGGGAGCAATGCTGGTGGCCGCCGTGGGCGCGTGGTGCCAGGCGAGCGAGAGCGAAACGCCGACGCCCGCCGACGCCCTCCGCAAGAACAAGATGGACCTGTGGCGTTCGAGCATCTCGGCCCCGCGGGACACGGGCAAGGGTCTGCTGACCACGAGCATCGCCGACCTGCAGGCCACCAGCGCCCCGGTCAGGCCTTCGCCCACGCCGGCGCCGCTGGCCGCCACGACCGCGCCGCTCGCCCCGACCCAGCCGGCCCCGACGCAGGTGGCCGTCGCTACCAGCCAGCCAGCCAGTCAGCCCTCCTCGGCCCCGGCCGTGGCGAAGATGGATCCCAACGTGCTGGAGAACCTCAAGAAGGCGCCCTCGCAGGGCGCCGCGGGCCTGATGCCGGTGGCCGACAGCCTCTTCGGCGAGAAGCAGTATGCCGCCGCGTACACCCTGTACGAACAGGCGTTCAAGCAGGCCACCACCGACGACAACAAGAGCTGGGCCCTGTTCCAGATGGGCAACTGCATGCAGGAGAGCGACGCCAACGCCGCCACCGCGCTGTACAAGCGGCTGGCGGCCGAGTTCGCAACCTCGCCGTGGGCCGCGCCGGCCGCCGCCCAGGCCAAGCTGATCGACTGGCGGCAGAGCCCCAACATGCAGGCCGTGCTCGAGGCCTCCAAGAAGGCAAAGGGGGACGGCAAGCCCAATGATTGAACGCGTGCCACAGAACGCCTTGATCATCACCACCGACGCCGCGGCGGCCCGCACGGCGCTGGAGGCCTTCGCCGCGCGCGGCGTGCGCGGCGCGCTGGTGGACAACGCCCCCGCCGCCGCCGCCCGTCTGCAGGAACTGCCCTGGGACCTGGTGCTGTGCGACCACGTCGGCGAGGAGTCGTTCGCGCTGCTCCAGCAGGTCCGCCACGACTACCCCGAGCTGCCCATCGTGATGTTCTCGGCCGCGGCGTGCGTTCAGACCGCCGCCCGGGCCGTCCGCAGCGGCTGCCAGGACTTCCTCCCCAAGCCCCTGGACCTCGGGGCGCTGCAGGGCGTGTTGTCGGCGATCCTGCCGAACCACGAGGTGCCCATGGCGGCGGCCGACGAGGAAGACTCTCGCTGCCTCTACCGCATCGCCGGCCGCAGCCCGCAGTTCCTCGAGGCGATCCGCCTGGCGACGCGCGTGGCGCCCACGTCGGTGCCGGTGCTGATCACGGGCGAGAGCGGCACGGGCAAGGAACTGGTCAGCTACCTGCTGCACCGCCACTCGCAGCGCGTCCGCGGGCCGTACATCCGCGTCAACTGCGCCGCCCTCAGCGAATCGCTGCTGGAAAGCGAGCTGTTCGGCCACGAGCGAGGCGCGTTCACCGGCGCCTACCAGCGCCGCAAGGGCCGCTTCGAGCGGGCCCATGGCGGGACGCTGCTGCTGGACGAGATCTCCGAGACCACGCCCCGCCTGCAGGCCGAACTGCTCCGCGTGCTGGAACAGCAGGACTTCGAGCGCGTCGGCGGCACCGAGGCCGTCCGCGTCAACGTCCGCATCATCAGCACGTCCAACCGCGACCTGGCGGCCGAAACGCAGCAGGGCCGCTTCCGCAAGGACCTGTTCTACCGCCTCAGCGGCGTGCACCTGCAGGTGCCCCCGCTCCGCCAGCGGCCCGAGGACGTCCCGGTGCTGGTGTGGCATTTCGTCAACCTCTACGCCGCCGAGGTCCGCCGCGCCATCGTCCGCCTGGACGAGGAGATGCTCGACCTGTTCTGCCACTACGCCTGGCCGGGCAACGTGCGCGAGCTGCGCAACTTCGTCCGCTCGGCCATGATCCTGGGCGAAGGCCCGGTGCTGTCGCTGGCGGGCCTGGGCGCGGTGCGGGCACAGCTGCAGGCCGGCCGCATCGAGGGCCAGTATGTCGCCGCCTCCGCCGCCACGGGCGACAAGCGGCCCACCAACCTCACGCAAAGCACGCTGACCCTGCAGGACCTGGAGCGCCAGGCCGTGCTGGAGGCCCTGCGACGCACGCAGCGCAACCAGACCAAGGCCGCCCAGCTGCTGGGCATCACCGACCGCACCCTTCGCGAAAAGCTTCGTCGCTATCGACAGGACGGACAGCTCGAACCTGCAGGAGAAACCACATGGTAAGACCCGAAGCAACAGACTATTTGCGGGCCGGCATCAAGGCCACCAGCACCCGCCAGAGCGTCATCGCCAACAACATGGCCAACGCCAACACGCCGGGCTACCGCCGCATGCAAGTGAACTTCGAGGCCCTGATGAACGAGGCCCTGAATTCCAACGACCAAGCCGACCCCACGACCGTCTCGCCCGTGCTGATCCAGCCGCAGAACACTGCCGTCGACGCCAAGGGCAACGACGTGAGCATGGACTTGGAAGTCGGCGAGATGATCAAGAATTCGTCCATGTACAAGACCTACTTCCGCCTGCTGGGCAAGCTCGCCCGGCAGATGGAAATGGCCATGGGTTCGTAACAGAGGAGTCCCCTATGCCGATTGGAAGAATCGCATCGCCGGTTGATGTAGCGGTCTCAGGACTGCGGGCCGAATCGCTCCGCATGAGCGTGATCGCCAACAACATCGCCAATTCCAACACCACGCGCGGACCCGGAGGCGAGCCGTACCGCCGCAAGGAGGTCGTCCTCTCCACCGGCGGCGACCTCTCGGGCGTCACCATCAACGAGGTGGCGGCCGATATGGGCTCGGACTTCAAGACCATGTTCGACCCCGCCGATCCCAACGCCAACGCCGACGGCTACGTGGAGATGCCCAACGTCGAGCTGCCGCTGGAGATGATGAACATGATCACCGCCAGCCGCTCGTACCAGGCCAACGCGGCCGTGCTCAAGCGGTACCAGGAAATGGTGGACGTGGCCCTGGAAACCCTGAAGACCTAAGGAAAGCACCATGGCAATCAATCCAATCAGTTCGAATCTGCCCCCGATCGGCGCGACCGAATCGACCGGCATCGGCAAGCCCGCCGTGGCCGGGCAGGAAAAGCCCGCCTTCAGCCAGACCCTGCAGTCGGCGATGGCGCAGGTGAACGACGACCAGACGGCGACGACCTTCGCGATCCAGGACCTCCTGGCCGGCCGCACGCAGGACGTCCTGCCGGCGGTGGCCGCGGTGGCCCAGGCCGATCTGAGCTTCAAGCTCCTGATGGGCGTGCGGAACAAGGTCATCGAAGCTTACAAGCAAACGATCAATATGCAGGTTTGACGATGGGCTCGCGGCGCGGGCCCCTTGCCCGTGCCACGTGGCAGAGGAACGCCCCCGCGGGGGCAAGGTGAGGACCTGTGGCCTCGATAAAGAACAATCTCGGCGATGTCTGGCAGCGGACCAGCCTGATCCAGCGCGTGCTGCTGGTGGGGCTGCTGCTGGCCTGCGTCGGTGCGGCCGTGCTGCTGGTGAACTGGGCGCGCAAGCCGCACCTGGTGCTGCTCTACAGCAACCTGTCCCAGGCGGAGGCGGGCAAGATCGCCGAAAAGGTCCGCGACTCCGACACGCCGTACGAGCTCAAGGATGGCGGCACGACCATCCTGGTGCCCGAGGAGAAGGTCTACACCCTTCGCCTGACGATGGCACAGCAGAACCTGCCCACCAACGATCAGGCGGGCTACAGCATCCTCGATTCCGAACGCATCGGCGCCAGCCCCTTCTCCCAGCAGGTCAACCTCACGCGCGCCCTGGAGGGCGAACTGGCCAAGAGCATCAAGCTCATCGACGGCGTGACGCTCGCACGCGTGCACGTCGTCCGCCCCGAACGCTCCATCCTCTCGAAGGCCGACAAGGACGCCTCGGCCACCGTCGTGCTGCAGCTGCGGAGCGGCTGGCGCTTCACCAGCAGCAACACCGCCGCCGTCGTGCACATGGTGGCCGGCGCCATCCAGGGCCTCAGCCCCGAACACGTGGTGGTCGTCGATTCCACCGGCAACGTCCTGGCCGGGGCGGGCGGCAACGACTTCGCCGGCGGCTCGGGCAATTTCCTCGACTACAAGAGCCGCGTCGAAACCTACCTCGCCCACAAGGCCGAGGACATGCTCACGCAGGTGCTGGGCCCCGGCCGCGCCAGCGTCCGCGTCGATGCCGTGCTGGACATCGGCAAGGGTCGCACCACCACCGAAAAGATCGATCCCACCGGCCGCGTCGTGGTGAAGGAGAAGATCACCGCGATCGCCAACGGCGCTTCGGGCGCCGCCGGCCCCAGCACCAAGGACGACTCGACCGAATCGACGTACCTCGTGGGCAAGACCGTCGAGGAACGCGAACTGGTGCCCGGCGCCGTCAAGAGCCTCACCGTCGCCGCCTTCGTCGACCTCGCCGGCGCCAAGGAAGGCGCGAAGGAAGGTTCCCCTGCCGCCACGCTCAAGAAAGAGGACGCCGAGGAGATCATCCGCAGCGCCCTGGGCATCGGCAAGGCCGACCTCGCCAGCCGCGTCACCGTCGTCGACGCCCCATTCCACAAGGCCCCCGAAAGCCCCGACGCCAAGCCCACCGAGGCCAGCCTGTTCAGCAAGGACTTCATGCTCGAACTCGGCAAGAGCATCTCGCTGGGCGTGCTGGTGATCGGCGCGCTGTTGATGCTCAAGATCTTCGGCGGCAGCAAGCGGAAGATGACCGTCACCGCCGCCGGGGCGCCGGAACTGGCCGGCGCGGGCGCCGGCGGCGAGAACCTGCTGGCCTCCGACGGCGAGGACCCCGAAGTGGTCCGGGCGCGAATCACCCGCGCCCTTCAGGACAACCCCGAAGAAGTGAAGCGTCTGTTCCTGTCCTGGGTCGAGAGCGACAAGGGAGAGGCGTAATGGCTGCCGTAGGCGCCAGAAAGGCCGCGATGCTGCTGATGGGGCTCGACCCCGCCAGCGCCGCCGAACTGCTCAAGGCCGCAAGGCCCGACGTGGTCACCGAGATCGTCGCCGAGGTCGCCTACCTCGACGCCTCGGGCTACCGCAAGACCGCCGCCTCCGGCGACAGCGCCCGCGAGTTCTTCGGCATGATCAAGAAGAGCCGCGGCGGCGCCGTCGCCTCCTCCGGCGAGAACTTCATCAAGCACCTGCTGGAGACCACGCTGGGGCGCGACAAGGCCCGCGACGTCATCGGCCGGCTCGGCGACATGGTGCAGGTGCGCGACCCGTTCCTGGCCGTCCGCTCCGTCGAGGTCGGCGACCTGGCCAAGGCCCTCCACGGCGAGAGCCCCCAGGTGGCCGCGTTGGTGCTGGCCGAGCTGCCGGCCAAGAAGTCGGCCGACCTGCTGGCGCTGCTCGACGAGAAGGTTCGCCTGGAGGCCCTGCGCGGCATGGCCGGCGGCGAGGAGGCCTCGCCCGACGTCCGCAAGCGCGTGGCCGACCTGGTGCTGACGCGCCTCAAGGCGCCGGGCGTCAAGGCGGCCGGCAAGAAGGACCAGCAGCTCCGCAAGGTCGCCGTCCTGCTGCGAAGCCTCGGCGGCGACATGCGGAACAACCTCCTCAAGGCCATCGTCGCCAGCGACAAGGGCACCGGCGAGAGCATCCAGCGGATGATGGTCACGTGGGAAGACATCATCTCCATCGCCGACCGCTCGCTGCAGGAAGCCCTGCGCGGTGTCGAGAGCAAGAAGCTCGCCCTGGCCCTGATCGGCGCCGACAAGGCGATCGTGCAGAAGCTGCGGTCGAACATGTCCGAACGCGCCAGCCAGATGCTCGATGAAGAAACCTCCCTGCTGTCGTCGCCCAAGCCCGAAGAGATCGCCAAGGCTCGCGAGGACTTCCTGCAGGACCTGCGCGAACTGAACGTCAACAATATGCTGAGTTTCGTGGACTGACATGACGCAGATGCCGACCATCCCGTTGCCTGCCCGGCTGCTGAAGGTGTCGCTCGCCCAGGCCGGCCCGGCCGCGCCTGCCCCGGCGGCCCCCGCGCCCAGCGCCGAGCAGATGGCCGACGCCTGCGCCAAGCTCGTGCAGCAGGAGCGGGCCGCCCTGGCCTCGGCCGCCGCCGCGCTGAAGGAGGGCCTGGCCCAGCTGCAGCCGCTACGCGCCGCCACCATCCGCCAAAGCGAGCAGCAGCTGGTCGAACTGGCCATGAACATCGCCTCGCGCGTCCTCATGCAGGAGATCCAGGCCGGGCGGTACGAGATCGACCCCATCGTGCAGGAAGCCCTGGGGCGCGTGTCGTCGCACCAGGATGTGGTCGTCCACCTGCATCCCGACGACCTCGCCCGCTGCGCCCAGGCCAAGACCGGCGACGAGGCGGGCATCGCCTTCGTCGCCGACGCCAACATCGCCCGCGCCCACTGCCGCATCGAGACGGCCGAGGGCGTCGTCGAGTCCGACGTCGAGTCGCACCTCGAGACGATCGGCAACGGCTTCCGTGGAGGCGAGTCATGACCGTCGACCTCCGCAAATATCACACCCGGCTCACCAAGTTCGACCTGCTGCCCTGCCGCGGCGCGGTGGTGCGCGTGGCCGGGCTCACGGTGGAATCCAAGGGCCCGCCCGTCGGGCTGGGCCAGCTGTGCGACATCGTCTTGTCCGACGGCCGACGCGTGCCGGCCGAGGTCGTCGGCTTCCACAACCAGAACCGCATCCTGCTGCCGCTGGAGGGCCTGGAGGGCGTGGCCCCCAACGACCCCGTCGTGCCGCGCGCGTCGCAGCGGAGCATCCTGCTGGGCGACAGCGTGCTGGGCCGCGTCATCGACGGCCTGGGCCGGCCCATCGACGGCCTGGGCGAACTGGGCGGCACCGACGTCACGCCGCTGGACAACCTGCCGCCGGCCCCGCTGAGCCGCCCCAAGATCACCGAGCCCCTGTCCTTCGGCGTGCGGGCCTTCGACGGCCTGCTCACCTGCGGCAAGGGCCAGCGCATCGGCATCTTCGCCGGCAGCGGCGTGGGCAAGAGCACCCTGCTGGGCGAACTGGCCCGGGCGTCGGAGGCCGACGTCAACGTGCTGGCCCTGGTCGGCGAGCGAGGCCGCGAGGTCCGCGCCTTCCTCGAGGAATCGCTGGGCCCCGAGGGCCTGGCCAAGAGCGTCGTCGCCGTCGCCACCAGCGACACCAGCCCCATCCAGCGGGTGAAGGTCGCCTTCACCGCCACCGCAATCGCCGAGTACTTCCGCGACCGCGGAAAGAACGTCCTGTTCATGATGGACTCGCTCACGCGCTTCGCCCAGGCCCAGCGGGAGATCGGGCTGGCCGCCGGCGAACCGCCCACCACCAAGGGCTACTGCCCCAGCGTCTTCGCCCTGCTGCCCAAGCTCACCGAGCGGCTGGGCTGCTCGGACAAGGGCTCCATCACGGGCATCTACACGATCCTCGTCGAGGGCGACGACATGAACGACCCCGTCGCCGACAGCGTCCGCTCGCTGCTGGACGGGCACATCGTCCTCAGTCGCAAGCTGGCCGAGCTGGGCCACTACCCCGCCGTCGACATCCTGGCCTCCGTCAGCCGGTTGATGAACTCGGTGGCCACGCGGGAGCACCTGCAGGCGGCGCAGAAATTCAAAGCCGTCTACGCCACCTACCTCGGCGCCGAGGACCTGATCAACATCGGCGCCCTGGCCGCGGGCTCCAACCGCCGGATCGACAAGGCCGTCTCGCTGATCGACCGCGTGAACGACTTCCTCATGCAGCCCACCGGCCAGCGGACGAGCTTTGAGCAGACCGTCAAGCAGCTGTGCGAGATCACGCAGTCGTGGGACTTCCTCGTGGGCCCCGAAGAGGCCAAGCCCGCCAAGGCCCCGGCGGCGCCCGTTCGCACCGTGGGCGAGGCCCCCGCGGGCGGAGCGCGTAGATGAAACGATTTGCCTGGCCACTGCAGCGCCTGTTCAACGTGACGGCCCAGCGGGAGCAGGCCCTGCGGATGGACGTGCTGGCCCTGACGCAGGAGACCGCGGCGAGGCGTCGCGAGATTATCTCGCGACGGTCGCAGCTGACGGCGCAGCTGGACGAGCTGGGCTCGCTGGAGATCGGCCTGCGGGTGCAGCGGCAGGACACGGTCCTGAAGTACGCCGGCGTGCAGCGCCGGCAGATCGAGATCCTGGCCGTGAAGCTGCGGGAGTTTGAGCAGCTCCGCGAGCAGAAGATGACGGAACTGATGAAGGCTCGCAGCCGCCGCAAGACGCTGGAGCGGCTGCGGGGCGAGGCGCTGCAGCGGCACCTGCGCGAGCAGATGCGGCTGGAGCAGAAGCAGTTTGACGAGTCGGCGCACTTGCGCCTCGGCCGGCGTGCGACGAGCCGGTGAACGCGATGAGTCGGCAGGGCGGCCCTTGCAGGCGGCCTCGCCCGACAGAAGAGTCAGGAGCAACGAATGAACAAGAAGATCATGCTGGTGGGCGGGTTGGCCGCGGCGAGCTTCGTCGGCGCGCTGGCGTTTGCGTACATCACCACGCCGCGTCCCAAGGCCCCCGTCGACGCCAACAAGCACGAGCAGGCGGCCACCACGGCCCCCTCGTCGATCACGGCGGGGCTGGTCAACGGCGATCTCAAGCTCAGCCCCAAGGAGGCGCAGCTGGACGAGCTGATCCGCGAGGTCCGCGTGAAGCTCGCCGAGTGCAAGCAGCACGAGGCGGCGCTGGAGGAGCGGGAAGGCCGCCTCGCCATCGCCCAGGAGCAGCTCAAGAAGCAGACCAAGGAACTGGAGAACCTGCAGATCCAGCTGCTGGCGCCGCTGGCGGCGATCAAGGACGAGCAGGAGAAGCTCCAGAAGGCCCGCGTGCAGGTGGCGCAGGATGAGAAGGTGAACCTCAAGCGAACCGCCTCGATCTACGAGAAGATGGACGCCGCGTCGGGGGGGAAGATCCTCACCGGCATGTGCGAGCAGCAGATGGATGATGTCGTGAAGATTCTGTTTTACATGACCGAGCGTTCGGCCGCGAAGATCCTGGGCGAAATGCCCGACAAGACGCTCGCCGCCCGGCTGACAGAGCGGCTCAAAAGGGTCAAAGAGGAAGGTTGAAGTATGGACATTGCAACGATCGCCGGGATCCTGATCGGGCTGGGCTGCATCGTCATCGGCGTGATGGCCGACGGCGGCAACTTCGGCTTGTTCTTCAATGTCCCGGCGATGACGATCGTGATCGGCGGCACGATCGCCTCGGTGTGCGTTCACTTTTCGATGGCCCAGGTGCTGGCCCTGGGCTCGATCATGAAGAAGACGCTGTTCTACAAGATGCCCCGCGAGCAGGACCTGATCCAGAAGATGGTGAACTACGCCGCGATCAACCGCCGCGACGGCGCGTTGGCGCTGGAGCAGCAGTTGAACAACGCCGGCGACGATTTCCTGATCAAGGCCCTGCGAATGGTGATCGACGGCCAGAAGGAGAACGCCATCAAGGAGCACCTGGAGACCGAGATCCAGTACCTCCAGGAGCGCCACTTCAACGGCAAGAAGATGCTGGAGTTCATGGGCGCCGGCTGCCCCGCCTTCGGAATGGTGGGCACGCTGATCGGCCTGGTGCAGATGTTCAGCAACATGGAGTCGCCCGATAAGATCGGCGCCGGCATGTCGGTGGCGCTGGTGTGCACGTTCTGGGGCGCGTTCTTGGCCAACCTGTTCTTCCTGCCGCTGGGCGGCAAGTTGGGCATTCGCTCGAAGAAGGAAGCGATCCTTCGCGAGATGATTCTTGAGGGCGTGGTGGGCATTGTCCGCGGCGAGAGCCCCACCGTGGTCCGTGAGAAGATGCAGGCGTTTATCTCCTCCAAGCATCGCGAAGACCTCAAGCCAAAGATCTGAGGTACGTATGTCAGAAGAAGGCGTCGGACTATGGTACGTGTCGTTCAGCGACATGATTACCCTGCTGTTGTCATTTTTCGTGATGCTCGCCACCTTCTCCTCCTACTCCAAGGACGGCGTGAACAAGATCATCGGCACCTGCGCCGCCATCGCCAACCCCTCCATCCTGCCCGGCAAGGGGCAGCGCGAAGACTCGCTCATGCGTAAGGATGTCACCGAGTGGGGCACCGAGGGCAGCGAGACCCCCACCAGCGAAGCCCGTCACGAGATGAAGAAGCCCAAGCAGTCCGTGTGGCAGGCCCAGACCGACGGCGCCTACTGGAACCGCCGCATCTTCTACATCCCCGCCCGGGAGCTGTTCTTCGGCCGCGGCATCAGCCTCAGCCCCGACGGCATGGAGACCAAGCTCGACCTGATCGCCTACTTCATGCAGCGGGTGCCCTGCACCATGATCATCAGTGAGATCGGCCGCAACAGCGACGCCGACGCCAACCGCAGCCTCGAGCGCTGCTGGGCCATCGTCGACTACTTCGTCGACGTCAAGTCGCTGCCGGCGGATCGGTTCAACGTCTCGGCCACGCCGGCAGCCATCCCGCCGGCGATCAAGGAATCCCCGGTGATCCAGATCCTGCTGGTCACGCGGAGCATCAGCCAGTGAGCAAGAAACAACATCACGAGGAAGAAAGCGGCGAGAAAGTGCCGATCTGGATCATCTCCTTCGCGGACATGATCACGCTGCTGCTGTCGTTCTTTGTCATGCTCCAGACGATGGCCACCCGCCGCGACGACAAACTGTTCAGCATCGCGCAGGACTCGTTCCGGCGGTCGCTGGCGGGGTTCGGCATCCCCGACCTCATCTTCGGCAAGCAGTCGGCCACCGACTTCAATTACCGTAAAATCAAGTACCCCTCGCTGGAAGCCGATCCTAACAGAGTCAATCGCGGCCGCGTGATCAACTCCGAAGACGACGCCATCCGCCTCGCCTTCAGCCAGATGAAAAAGACGATGGAGAGCAAGGTCTCGCAGGCGGCGGAGGTGACCCTGCAGGTGATCAACACGCCCCTGCGGTTCGACGGCGGGAGCGACCAGCTCCTGGACGTCGACCAGCAGTACCTCAACGACATGGCCGTGAACCTGCAGCAGTCGCTGGGCTCGCAGGTGGTGAAGATTTACGTCATCGGCAACAGCACCCAGTCACATAAGGAAGACTGGATGCTGGCCGCGCGACGCGCAACGGCCGTGGAGAGAATTCTGCGCCGCCTGCTCGCCCGGCAGTTGCAGGGCGGCGGCGGAGGCTGGGAGCTTGTCTCGGCCGGGGCCGGCCCGCAAGCCTCCCTGCCCGGCACCAGCGGGGCGATCAGCAAGCCCTTGATCACGTTAACCATTGTTGGAAAAGCGAGCGAACATGGCGGAAGATAAAGAAGACAATCAACTGGCGAAGGAACTCGCCGGCGGCACGGGCGGCGGCGGGGCGAAACTCATCATCTGGATCGCGCTGTCGGTCGGCGTGATGGCCGTCTTCGCATGCTCGGGCTTCGTCATCGGCAGCATCATGAAGTCCACCCCGGAGAAGGCCCAGAGCGACGAGCCCGCCGAGGCCTCCGAAGGCGGGCATGGCGGCGGGCACGGCGGCGGACACGGCGGGAGCAAGGCCGAAAGCGGCAAGCCCGCCATCGACGGCGACTACTTCAAGTTCGAACCCTTCACCGCCACGCTCAACAACGAGCGCCGCGACCGCTTCATGGTCTGCACCCTGGTGCTCAAGCTGCGCAGCGGTGAGGGCAAGAAGGCCTCGGAGATGCTCGAGAAGAAGAAGATCGAGCTGCAAAGCAAGATCTCCCTCTACCTCAACAGCCAGTCGCTCGAGGACGTCACCGGCAAAAAGAACCTCACCCGCATGCTCCGCGAGATCCAGGACATGGTCAACCAGCACCTGTGGCCCAACGAGAAACCGATGGTCATCGAGGTGCTGATGCCCAATTCGGCCATCCAATAATGATTCAGACGAACCTGCCATCCTCGACGATGTTCCAGCGACTTCTGGCCGCCGCCCGCGCCGCGCCGCAGCCGGCCCCCGAAGCGGCCGCCGATTTCGACTTCACGAGCCCCTGCCGCTTCACCGCCAGGCAGTTGACGCGGCTGTCCGAGATCGCCGCCGCGGCCGCGCGAGAGCTGGAGCGAGCGGTGGGCGACACGCTGCGGCTGGAAATGAAGCTTCAACTCGCCCCGCCGCAGCAGCAGTACGCCGCAGCCGTCCGCCAGGGCGGCGCCGCCGGCAAGTACAGCCTGGCCCTGACGGCCGACGACGGCAAGAAGTATGGCTGGATCACGCTGTCGCCGCCGACGGCGACGGCCTGGGTATCACGCCTGCTGGGCGGCGCGGCCGGCGGCGATGGCGCCGAACGCGATCTGTCGTCGCTCGAGGTGGCCCTGCTGCTGAACGTGCTGACGGTGGCGGCCAAGGCCCTGTCGGGCGCGCTGACCAAGGCCGGGGCGCGGCCGCTCCGAACGGGTGACGCGGTGGTCGACGCCGCCACACAGGCCGGCGCCGATGACGCCGCCGAGTTCTGCCGCCTGATCTATCACACGGGCGACGCGGCCAAGCCCGCCCTTTGCCTCACGCTACCCGCCGACGCGGCCGAACTGCTGATCGACGGCCCCTCGAAGGATCCCCGCAAGCCCGCCGACCTTCGCAAGGACCTCGTCGCACACGTCGGACAGGTCGCTGTGATGGCCGCCACCCAGCTGGGCGAGACCCGCGTGCCGATGAAGGATGTCCTGGCCCTGGAAGAGGGCGACGTGCTGATCCTGGACGTGCAGGTGGGCGAAGCCATCCCGCTGCTGATCCAGGGGCAGCTGGTGCTGGCCGGCGTCCCCGTCGCCTGCGACGGACACTATGGCCTGCAAGTGACCTTGCCCGCCGGGACCCTGATGAAGAAGTAGACCAGTCTCTCGGCGGCGGCTTCTGTTCACCGCGGAGAACGCAGAGAACGCAGAGAACAAATAGAGAAGAAGCAAGATATCGAGGCGCCACAGCAGACCGGTGCTCTTTCTACCCTTAAGTGAGGGTGGCGGCCTTCCTAGGCCGCCACCTGCAGGCCGGCTGTGGTGGCGGCCTAGGAAGGCCGCCACCCCTTGAATTCTACAGCGCCGAACGGCAAGCCGACGCCAACGCTCAAGGCGTACGCCGTCGGGAATAACAACAAAGCTGCCGCAACAAGCTGCAAAGGAACATGATCATGGCCGAAGCCACAGCCACCGCAACCGAGACCCCCGCTGCCACCGCTGCCGCCGCGCCGGAAGCGCCCGCTGCCGAAGCCCCTGCCGAAGCCGCCGCGGCCCCCGCCGCCGACGCCCCCGGTGTGGAGGTGCAGGACGCCCAATTGCCCGAGGCCGCCCCCGAGGCCGCCGGCGGAGGCGGTGGGCAGATCGACATTCTGCTCAGCACGGCCGTGCCCGTGTCGGCCACGCTGGGCGAGGTGATGGTCGAGGTCCGCCAGGTGCTCCAGTTGGGGCAGGGGTCGGTGATCAAACTCGACCGCCGGCTGGGCGAGCCGATCGACCTGTACCTCCGCGGGATCAAGTTCGCCACCGGCCACCTCGTCGTCGTCGGCGACCACCTCGGGGTGCGGATCAAGGAGATCCTCCCCGCGGGCATCGCCCAAGGCGCTACCGTCTAAATGCCGATTGTCGAATGCCGATTGCCGATTGAAAGGCCGGGCGGCACTTCCTGATCGAAGACCGCCACAACCGCGCAGAGACCGAGAGTTCCTGCTAGATGAGCCCGGTTGAAAAACGAACCCGACCGCCCCGTTTCCCCATGTTCGGTGCCACCCCCAAACTTGTTTAGGGGTGCGAAGGCGGCACCGATTCGATCCTCGTCCGACGGAAAATCGAACCCGAGCGATGGCAAGCGTACCCGTGAATCGAACCCGATCCACCCAACCGCCATCGGGTCCTCTCACAATCCGGAAGAATCTTCCGCCCCCGGTAAAAGCTTCCGCCCCGCCAGCGTGACGCATGGCGGAAAAACGAACCCGGCGCCGGCTGAACTTCTTTTGGAACATCGGGTTAAGCGCCTCCTTAAGCTGCTGGTACGCACAGAGCAGGCCCCAAGCGGAAGGCGAAATGGCGGCTTGTATAGATTATTGACGTTTGTGACGGTTTCTTGCCCGAATCAGGCCGGATTGCATCGATGTAACTAACTTTGTAACAGCCATTTATGTATTGGCACGGCCTGTGCATACCTAGGGCGTGCATTCTCGACCCAATGCTATTGCGCCTCGGCGCGCGGCCATTTTCTTGTCGCTGGCAGCGGCTGGTGTTGTAGCGTTGCTATGCGCCCGCTCGACGGCGGCGACCCCCGGCCCCGAGGCGGCCAAGCCGGCGACGACGACCGCCTCGGCCGCCACACAGCCCGCCACCGCGCCGGCGGCCCTGCCGGCCAAGAGTGCCACCCCGCTGGTCTTCCGCGAGAACTCCAGCGGCGCGGCGTGGCAGATGGTGTCGTCGGTGCTGGTCGTGCTGATGCTGGGCGTCGCCTGCTGGGTGCTGCTCAAGAAAGTGATGCCGAAGATGCGGCCGGGCGCGGCCCGCAACATCACCGTCGTCGAGACCGCCTTCCTGGGCCCCGGCAAGAGCGTGCATATCGTCAAGGTCGGACGCGAAAAGTATCTCCTGGGCGCGACGAAGGAAGGCCTGTCCATGCTGGCCCGCGTCACCGACGCCCTCGACGGTGACTTCCACGACGCCCTCAAGGCCGCCGCCGCCAAGGTCGATGCCCAGCCGGAGGCCAAGCCATGAAGAGGGCCACCCTCCTGCTGGCCGCCGTGGGCCTGGCCATCCTGGCCGGCGTCGCGGGCGCGCAGACCACCGAGCCGGCCGCCACCAGTGCGCCGGCCACCACCATGCCCATTATCGTCATGCCGCCCACCGCACCGGCGGCGGCGCCCCCGGCCGTCAACGACGTCTTCCGAGTCATCGACAAGGCCACCGGCGCCAAGGACGGCAAGCCCAACGAGTGGTCGGCCTCCATCCGCCTGGCCGTCGTCTTCACCGTGCTGGGCCTGCTGCCCAGCCTGCTGGTGATGGTGACCTCGTTCACGCGGATCGTCATCGTGCTCGCCTTCATCCGCCGGGCCCTGACGACCCAGAGCATCCCCCCCACGGTTGCCATCGTCGGCCTGGCCATCTTCCTGACGCTGTTCACCATGGGCCCGACCTTCTCGACCATGAATGCCGACGCCGTCCAGCCGTACCTGCGCGACGAGATGTCGTTCGAGGACGCGTGCGGCCGCAGCACCGACGCGCTGAAGAGCTTCATGCTCCGCCAGACGCGGAAGGATGACCTGTCGCTGTTCGCGTCGCAGGCGGCCCCGACGGCCAAGACGGTGGAAGAGCTGCCGATTTACGTGGTGATCCCGGCGTTTGCGATCAGCGAATTCCGCACGGCGTTCGAGATGGGATGTTTGCTGTTCATCCCGTTCCTGCTGGTGGACCTGGTGATCTCGGGCATCCTGCTTTCGGCGGGCATGATGATGCTGCCGCCGTCGATGATCTCACTGCCGTTCAAGATCATCCTGTTCGTGCTGGTCGATGGCTGGCGGCTGGTGGCAAATTCATTGATTACGAGTTTTCACTGACGCACCGGCACAGGCCTGTGTCACGGCGATTCGCGGACTTCGAAGAGCATGGGCGAGACGCCCATGCGACGCACGGGCAAGATGCCCGTGCTACGGTGCGGAATGAATGAAGACATGGTCCTATTCATCGGGCGGCGGTCGCTGGAGGTGTGCCTCCTGCTGCTGGCGCCCACGCTGATCGTCACGCTGGTGGTGGGCTTTGCGGCCGCACTGCTGCAGGCGGTGACGTCCATCCGCGACATGACCATGGGCATGGTGCTCAAGCTGGCGTTCATCGCCCTGACGCTGGTGGTCAGCGGCAACTGGATGATGCAGACGGCCGTGAGCTACACCCGCGACGTGTTCAACATGATGCAGACGCTGGCGAAGTGATGGATCTATGGACGCACAACATATTGCCCACGGTGCTGCTGATCGCGCGGATCACCGCGTTCTTCGGCGTGCTGCCGATCTTCGGCTGGAGTCCCTTGCCGATGATCGTGCGGGCGGGCATCGCGCTGTGGGTGTCGCTGTTCTACGCCTTCACGATGTCGCTGCCGCCGGTGACGGGCGAGACGGGCTACTTCGCCCTGGGGCTGGTGATCGGGCAGGAGATCATCATCGGCCTGGGGCTGGGGCTGGCGGCGAACCTGGTGTACCTGGCCGTGCAGCAGGGTGGCAAGATCATCTCGCAGGAGATGGGCCTGACCGATGCCAGCGTCATCGACCCCACCAGCGGCGAGGAGACCGAGGCCCTGAGCATGTTCTTCGAGGTCACCTTCATGGTGCTGTTCCTGACGGCCGGTGGGCACCACATGCTGATGATGCTGATCGGGCGGAGCTACGACGTGTTTCCCCTGGCGCAGGCGCCGGATATTTCGCGCCTGGCCGAGGCGGTGCTGACGACGTGCGGGCAGATGCTGGTGTTCGCGCTGAAGCTTTCGGCGCCGCTGCTGGCGGCCTTCCTGATCCTGACGGTGGCGCTGGCGGTGGTGTCCAAGGCCCTGCCGGAGACCAACGTGCTGTTCCTGAGCTTCCCGCTGCGGATCGGGCTGGGGCTGCTGATCGCGGCCGCCCTGATGCCCTCGCTGTCGGCCTTCACCGACGAGCTGCAGCGATGGCTGGGAGAATTCCTGGCCGTGTAGAGGGGTCGGCGGCCCGGATCGGCCGCCACCCGGAAAGAACCGATGGCTGACGAATCATCATCCGCGGATCGCACAGAGCAACCGACACCGCACCGGCTTCAGAAGGCGCGGGAGGAAGGCCAGATCCCCCAGAGCAACGAGGTGGGATCGGCGATGATCGTCATCAGCCTGTTGATCACGCTGGCGATGGTGTGCCCGTCGATGATGGACTGGTTCGTGTCGCAGATGCAGGAGGGGCTTTCGCCCCAGCCGTTCACCGACCGGACGGTCTCGACGTTCGGCGGGCTGCTGCAGACCAAGGCGATCTCCTCGCTGGTGGTCAGCCTGCCGTTTCTGCTGTCGGCGGCGGCGATTTCGATCGCGGCCAGCGTGGTCGTCGGCGGGTGGTCGTTTTCGCCCAAGGCGGTCGGTTTCAAGTTCGAGCGGCTCAGCCCCATGAAGGGGCTCAAGGGCCTCTTCAGCGGCAAGAGCACGGTGCAGATGCTCACGACGCTGACCAAGCTGGTGGTGCTCACCGTACTGGTGTACCTGTTCGTGCGCGACAACCTCGAGCGGTGCATCGCCCTGCGGTGGTCGACACCGATGGGCCTGCTGGGCGAGATCAGCCGCCTGGGCCTGGGTGTGATGCTTCGCATCGCGGTGGGCCTCTCGGCCATCGCCGCCCTGGAACTGGTGTACCAGCGGTACAGCTACAAGAAGCAGCTGCGGATGAGCCGCAACGACATTCGCCAGGAGGCCAAGCAGTACGAACTGGCTCCCGAGGTCCGCGGGCGCATCCGCCAGGTGCAGCGGCAGCTGGCCCAGCGGCGAATGCTGCAGGACGTGCAGCACGCCGACGTGATCCTGGCCAACCCCACGCACGTGTCGGTGGCGCTGAAGTACGACAACGCGAGCATGGCCGCCCCCGTGGTGGTGGCCAAGGGCGCCGATTTGATGTCGGAGAAGATCAAGGAGATCGGTCGGGCGCATAACGTGCCGATCGTGTACCGCCCCGAACTGGCCCGCGCGATCTTCCGCACGGTCGAAGTCGGCGAGGGCATTCCGCAGACGCTGTTCGTGGCCGTGGCCGAGGTGCTGGCGATGATTTATCGCTTGAGAAGAAGGGTTTAGGGAAGAAGAAGGCAATTGGCAATAGGCAATTGGCAATAGGCGAAGAAGAAGAAGAAGAAGCAGCAGAAGAAGAAGCAACCACAGAGACACAGAGACGCAGAGAGAAGAAGCAAGAAGATAGAAACGAAAACGCAGTCGATTGGAGACGTTGTGATGGGAAGAGGAAACGGCGCAGAAAGGCGAGCGTTGCAGTGCCGCCGGCGACGATGAGGTGAGACAGTAGGAACGACTGTTGATTCACCAATTACTGGTTACTGCTTACTGATTGATTACTGCTTACTGATTCACCGATTCACCGATTCACTGATTCACTGATTCACTGGACACTGAACGCATGGCACCTGAAGTGACAAAGACGACGACGGCCTCGGCGCTGGACCATTCGGGCCCGCGGATGAGGCGCATCCTGGCGCAGAACGACGTGGTGTTCGCGCTGGGCATCGCGGTGGTGCTGATGGCACTGCTGATCCCGCTGCCGTCGGAGATCCTGGACCTGCTGCTGTCGATCAGCATCGCCGTCTCCATCGCCACGCTGGTGGTCATCCTCTCGGCCCGCGAATCCATCGAGTTCAGCACCTTCCCCTCCCTGCTGCTGTTCGTGACGCTCTTTCGCCTGTCGATCAACGTGGCCTCCACGCGGCTGATCCTGCTCAACGGTTCGGCCGGCGACATTATCAACACGTTCGGCAACTTCGTGGTCGGCGGCAACATGGTCATCGGCCTGGTGGTGTTCCTGATCCTGGTGATCATCCAGTTCGTGGTGATCACCAAGGGCGCCGAGCGCATCAGCGAGGTGGCCGCTCGCTTCAACCTCGACGCCATGCCCGGCAAGCAGATGGCCATCGACGCCGACCTCAACGCCGGCCTGATCGGCGAGGAAGAGGCCCGCGCCCGCCGCACCAAGATCGTCAAGGAAAGCGAGTTTTTCGGCGCCATGGACGGCGCCAGCAAGTTCATCCGCGGCGACGCCGTCGCCGGCCTGATCATCACCGGCATCAACCTCGTCGGCGGCTTCGTGGTGGGCATGACCCGCGGCATGAGCGCCAGCGACTCGATCGCCACCTACTCCATCCTGGGCGTGGGCGACGGCCTGGTCACGCAGATCCCGGCCTTGATCATCGCCACCGCCTCGGGCTTCCTGATCTCCAAGACCTCCACGCAGTCCAGCGTGAGCTCGGACCTGCTGAGGCAGTTCCTCTCCCGCAGCCGCCCGCTGTACATCGTCGCCTTCCTGCTGGGAGCGATGGTGCTCGTGCCGGGCTTCCCCAAGTGGCCGTTCATCCTGCTGGCCCTGACGACGGGCCTGATCGCCCGCGCCCTGGCCGGCAGCGAGAGGACCGCCCAGGCCGCCCCGGTCGCCCCCAAGCCGGTTTCCACCGACGAGCACGGGCCGGTGGAAGAACTGCTGGACGTGGACCGCGTCTCCATCCAGGTCGGGCCGCGGCTGATCAAGACCGTCGACCCCGGGCGCAAGGGCAGCATCTCCTCGCGCGTGGGCCCGCTGCGGAAGAAGTTCGCCCAGGAATACGGCCTGGTGCTGCCGCTGGTCCGCCTGCGCGACAACGTCATGCTGCCGCCCAACCGATACGAGATCCGCCTGCACAACCACGTCGTGAGCTATGGCGACCTGGAGCCCGACAAGCTGCTGGCGATGGACCCCGGCACGGTGACCACGCCCATCCCCGGGCAGACCGCCAACGAGCCGGTGTTCAACCTGCCGGCCTTGTGGCTGAATTCGGACCAGAAGGAGCGGGCGGAGCTGGCGGGCTACACCGTGGTGGATCCCGAGACGGTGCTGGTGACGCACCTGTCGGAGACGCTGCGGCGGCACTGCCACGAACTGCTGTCACGCGACGACGTGCAGAAGCTCGTCGACCGCCTGCGCGACCGCCAGCCCGCCGTCGTCAACGGCGTGGTGCCCGAGGTGGTCGGCATGGCCGTGCTGCACCGGGTGCTGCAGCACCTGCTCAAGGACGGCATCCCCATCCGCGACCTGGGGCAGATCATCGAGGCCCTGGCCGACAACGCCGGACGGACGAAGGACGTGGGCATGCTGACCGAGCTGGCCCGCAAGGCCCTGGTCCGCACGATCACGGAGCATCACTGCGACAACGCCGGCAGGATCCTGGCCATCGTGCTGGATCCGAGCCTGGAACACGACCTGCGATCGGGCATCACCAAGGATGTCGAAGGCGAGAACCTCAACCTCTCGCCCGACCGGGCGATGGAATTCTGCCGCCGCGCCGCCGGCGCCTGGAAGACGGCCATGGAGGCCGGGCAGGACAAGGTCGTGCTGCTGTGCGACCACCGCGTGCGGCCTCACCTGGCGGGCCTGCTGTCGCGGCAGATGCCGCAGCTGGCGGTGCTGGCCTATGACGAGATCGCCATCGGCACCAAGGTCGAGCAGGCCGGGACGATCAGCCTCACCCCCGCCGAGACCGGCCTGGTCGCGGCGAGAGGGTAAAGAGAGACTTCGCCACGGAGAGCACGGAGAACTGCGGAGAGAAGAAGAAGAAGTGACCACAGAGGCACAGAGAATACAGAGAGAAGAAGCAAGCAACAGAAGAAGAAACGCCGAAAGGCGAGCGATTGCAGTGCTGATGATGCGATCGAGTGAGATGGGTTACTGATTACTGTTTACCGGTTACTGGTTACTGATTCACTGATCTACTGATTCACTGATTCACCTGATTACGAACATGAGGCAATGGGCAATATCGGTGGCGGCGGTCGGATTTTTCGGCCTGGCCGCGGTAGGTTGGCTGTGTGGACAGCCGCCGCTGATCTGCGCGCTTCGGGCGGCGGCGGGGGCCGTCGTGTTGTACGTGGTGGTTCGCGTGGCGACCCGCCTGGCTTTGAACATCCTTGTCGACGCCGTCATGCGACGCTCCGGCAAGGACAATAAGGACACCTCGTCGTGAGTGCAGGAACCAGTCCAACGGCTCATGAGTTATCGGCCGCGGCCCTGCGAAACCGCGTGAACCAGGCGTACGCCGCGCAGACGCGCGAGAGCCTGGAGGAAAAACGCATCCTCGATTTCCTGCCGCTGGTGCGGCACATCGTGCAGAAGATCGCCGCGCAGATGTCGCGCCGCGTGGACGTGGACAACCTCATCTCGGCCGGGACGCTGGGGCTGGTGAAGGCGGCGCGGTCGTTCGACTCGGCCAAGAACGCCGAGTTCAAGACGTACGCCTACATCCGCATCCGCGGGGCGATCATCGACGAGCTCCGCAGCGATTCGTTCGTGCCCACGGCCGTGCACCGCCAGGTGCGGATGACGCAGCAGGCTTACCAGCGGTTCTTCGAGCGCGAGGGCCGCATGCCCGGCGACGAGGAGCTGGCGTCTGAGCTGGGCGTGACGGCTGAGCAGCTGTACCGCACGCTGGAAGAGGCCCGCCGCCAGCAGTTCCTTTCGATCCACGGCCTGTCGACCGAGGAAGGCCAGGGCGACCTGGTGCCGGCCGACGCGTCGCCCGGCCCGCAGCACCAGGTGGAGCGCCAGGAGATGGTGGAGAACCTGGTGAAGGCGATGACGGAGATGTCCGCCCGTGACCGCCAGATCCTGCTGCTGTACTACGAGCGCGACCTGACGATGAAAGAGATCGCCGAGGTGCTGGAAGTGACCGAGTCTCGCGTGAGCCAGTTGCACGCCAGCGCCTTGTTCAAGCTCTCGATGAAGATGAGGACACCGCCATGACCGCAGAGTCACTGGGTCCCATGCGTCCGACCCAAGACGTGATGGGGCTGGTGCCCGTGCCGGGCCGGCCTGACGACAAGCGACACAACCCGTCGCAGGCCGACGCCCGGAAACGCCGGGCCAAGGCCGCCGCCGCGGCGTTCGAAACGCCGCCCGACCCGGCGACCGAAGGCGAGCCAGTGAAGCCCGCAGATGATGACGACCCGCACACGATCGACGTGAAGCTGTGACTGAGGATGCACCATGGATTACCGAGGCGTACTGAAGAAGCACGAGGTCCGGATGGTCAGCGGCCCGCGGGCGGCCGCCACGGCGGAAGCCCCCACGCGTGCCGCCGGCGGCCCCCAGGCCAGGATCGTGCAGCAGAACGACACCGAGGCGATCGTCGAGATCACCTGCGCCTGCGGGACAAAGACCCGGATTCGATGCGCGTACGCCAAGGCGGCGCAATGACACGTTTGATTCTTTTGCACAAGGAGATGCCTATGCGTTCGATGATGCACTGCCTGACGATCCTGGCCGCCGCGGCGATGCTGGCCGGCTGCAACCCGCCCGCCCCCGCGGCGGGCGCCGAGAAGTCGCCCACCAGCGGCGAGGCCAGCTACCTCGGTAAGAGCGGCGTGAAGACCGACGACGGCGCCAGCGGCAGCGCGGTCGAGAGCGCCCTGGCCTGGAGCGAGAAGCACGCCAAGGTCACCGAGGAACTCCTGAAGCTCCAGCAGCAGCGGCAGGAGCTCGAAGAGACCAACAAGAAGCTCAGCGTGCAGGTGACCAAGCTGCAGGGCGATGCCGACAACACACAGAAGGAACTCGCCGAGGCCAACCAGATGCTGGTGGAGATGCGCCGCGAGCTGGACAGCTGGAAGCAGAACGTGCTGGGCTTCCGCGAAGAGATGCGCGACGCCCAGAAGGCCCAGATGGAAGCGATGCGACGGCTGATGATCTTCCTGGGCGCCGAGGCCCCGGCCGCCCCTTCCAGCAGCACCCGCAGCACCAGCCAGCCGACGTCCGCACCGGCGGGGCATTGAGAGAAACCATGAACTCCCGCGCAACAATACTCATCGCCGTGGCGATCCTGGCCCCCCTGCTGACGGGCTGCTCTCAGCCGCCGCCGACGACGCAGATCAACTGCTTCGTCCGCCCGGCCGAGCTGGCGAAGGTGCAGCGCGTGGTGTTCATCGAGCTGTTCGACGAGGCCCAGTCGCCGGAGATCGCCCGGGACACCAGCGAATCGCTGTTCCGCGCGATCAACGGGCGCAACCTCTGCCACGTCGAGCTGGTCAAGGGGATGGACCCCCGCTGTGCGGTCCTGCCGGCGAACCGGTTCGGGCCCTACACGCTGCCGGAGATCGCCGAGATGCACAAGGCCCTGGGGGTCGACGCGCTGCTGATCGGCAAGGTGAATACATTCCAGCCTTACCCGCGGATGCAGATCGGCCTGTACCTGCGGATGGTGGACCTCAAGGACGGGCAGACGATCTGGGGCGTGGACCACGTGTGGGACGCCCGCGAGAAGAAGACCGAGCACCGCATCAAGGAGTTCTTCGAACACCACCTCAGCGACGGGTACGAGCCGGTGGATTGGGGCGTGGGGACCATCAGCCCCAGCCTGTTCGAGAAGTTCGTGGCCCACGAGGTGGCCCAGACGCTGCCGGGGCCTCCGCAGAAGTAAGCAGGATTTTGGCGAAAACTTTGACGATAGCGTTTAAGTAAACGCCGGATGCTGCGACAATACAGTTGGCCACAGTGGCCAGGAGTATCGCCGTGCGTATTGATAAAGCACAAGGTTACGATTCGCCCGCGCTGCGTCAGGCAGCGGCCGCCAACGCGCAGAAGCAGCCGGCCGGCCAAGCCGCCGCGGCCAATGCCGATGGCGTCGAGATCCTGCCGTCCAACCAGGCCCTGATCCAGTCGGCCAAGGCCGTCGACGAGGTCAATCGCCAGGCGATCGAAGAGGCCAAGGCCCTCATCGCATCCGGGCAGCTGGACACGCCCGAACGCATCCGCCAGGCGGCCACGAACATGGTCGACCTGGGGATGTAAGCCCTGCTGTGCACAACTCGAAAGAATTCCACCAACCCCGAAAGGGGTTGGTTTGTTTTTGGGGGGTCATACCGATCGGATTCGGTGCTGCCTTCGCACCCCCAAACGAGTTGGGGGTGGCACCGAACAGGCACGATAGGGCATGCAGGTTCTCAGCCGCAGGCCGAGGTTCTGCATGCCGCTGAGCGTCACGGCTCCCCGTGCCCCAGAAGATCCTGGGCGAGAAGCTGGGGGCATACTTGGAGTAGCCCTGAAGGGGCACTCGGCGCCGCTGGGTTGATCGTAGGGGTGCCGTGGCTTGCGAGGCCGTACTCGGCCGAGCAACCACGCTACAGCCACCAAGCAGCGTTGCGTGGTTGCTGCGCTACGCTCCGCAAACCACGGCACCCATAGTTTCGATATTGACGACACACTAGCTGGCCGGGGCGGTGGCGGGCTTGGTGGTGGCCGGGGAGTTGGCGTCGGCGGGCTTGGTGGTGGCCGCGGCGACTGCGGACTTCTTCGCTTCCTCCGCTGCTGCCTTCTGGGCGGCCATCTGCGCCGCGAGCTTCGCCTGCCTCTCCAGATCTATCCTGCGCGCGTTTTCCACATCGGCCGCGCCGCTGCGGTACAGCTGCTCGATGATTGCGTCGATGCGGACCGACGCCTCGGGCGAAAGCTTGCCCTGGCGGAGCTTCTGGAGGTGCGGGAGGACGCTCAGGCCCATGTCGAGGATGCCCTTGTGCGCGGCGGACCGCAGCTGCGCGTCGTCGGAATCGAAGTCGGCCACGAACTTGTTCAACCGTTCGGCGTCGGCCGCCGACAGGCTGGCCGGGGCCGCCGGCTGCGGGCGAGCGGTATCAACCCGAACGCCGCGGACCGCGCCCACTTCCTTGGGACGCTGCAACGCTGCGTTGGCGTCGGCGGGCGCCGTCGCGGGCTTGGTGGCGGCGGCAGGCTTGGAAGTCGCCCCCGCCGGCAGCGACGTTGGGCCGTCGGGGCGGATGCCCTTGGTCAAGTGCGCGTCGAGGCCGTCATTGGCCGGGGCCGTCGCCGGGGCGGTTGAAACCACGGCGTTCGATTCCGGCGGGCGGACGCCCTTGGCCACCGGCACGACCTGGGCGGAACTCATCGCCGCACCCGCCCCCAGCGCCAGCAGCATCGCCGCGGCCACGCGACCCAGGAAGGTGGGAATCTTGGCCGGCTCGACATACGTCGCCGCGATGATCATCTCCAGCGTGGCCGCCGGGATGGCCGCAAGCATGACCGCCTCGGCGGGCTTGAGCAGCAGGCCGATCTCGTCGGCGGCAGCCGCACGCTGGTCGATCAGCAGGCGGCGGAAGTCGGCATCGACGGCCGCCTTCTTTATGAGCACCTCGATGCCCCGCGGGATGGCCCCGACGCCCTTGCCGCACCCGGGCGGCCTGCCGCCGACGATGGTGGTGCGAACGGCTTGCTGCTCCATGGGTTCCTGCGGACGATTCGGTTCATTCGAGGTCATGCTCGATGCTCCTTTGATGCGTCAGAACGGGTCTACTGATATTAGCCCGGATTTCCCGGATGCAGTTGCGATTCCTGATATGGCGCGGTATGATCT
>CAZTVF010000016.1:38458-60506 GCA_964616985.1 uncultured Planctomycetaceae bacterium | reverse complement strand
CACAGCACGTGCTCGACGACGGTGAGCGTGCGCTGGTCGGTGTAGCGGCGGCCCTTGACGAACTCGACCTTCATGCCGCGTTTTTCCATCGCCTCGTTGATGGCCTTGCCGCCGCCGTGAACGATCACGGGGCGCATGCCGACGGCGTTCATGAACACCACGTCGGTGAGGATGTCGGCCATCGCGCGCTCGTCGTCCATCACCGAGCCGCCGAACTTGATGACGATGATCTTGTTGTTGAACCGCTGGATGTAGCCCAAGGCTTCAATCAGCGTGCCGGCCTTCTGTATCGCTTCTTGCACTTTGCGTCTCCCGTGGAAACGTTGGAGATTATCGACGCGGCATGCGCTTGTCAACCGCTGGAAGAGAGGTCGCAGGTCGTAGGCGACGCCCGTAGCGAATCGCGTTGTGTGTCCGCGGTTCCGAAACGGCTCGCCGCTCTACGCTGTTTCGCTGCCCGAGATCGCCCAAAGGCGAGCGATCAACCGGCTCATTCATTATGTGAGGCTCCCGCCCGGGCCCTATTCCCCCACACCCCGCGCCCCTCCTCTACGATCTATCTTTCCCCCGCGTGAGATGCTACGATCAAGGCGCAATTAGACAACGTAATGAGGTATCGGTGGCTTTCTCACTTACAAAATACGGGCAGCGTGAGGTCGGACTCGCCGCGGTGATCGTCACCGTGCTGGGTCTGGCCATCGTTCTATTGGCGTGGACGTTCGCGATGGCTTTGCTGGCCCTGCTGCTGCCGCTGGCGGCGGTGTGGGCGTGGGTCCTGTGGTTCTTCCGCGATCCGCAGCGCGACACGCCAGCCGGCGAAGGCCTGTTCATCAGCCCCGCCGACGGCACGGTGACCGACATCACCCCGGTCGGTCGCGACAGCGTGCTGGGCTGCGAGGGCATCAAGGTCGGCATCTTCATGAGCGTATTCAGCGTGCACGTGAACCGCAGCCCGGAGGCCGCCGTCGTGCGTCGCGTGGATCATCTCAAGGGCTGTTTCCTCGACGCCCGCGACCCGGCCTCTTCGGAACGCAACGAGTCAGCCACCATTCACCTTGAACTGGACGAGCCCGGCCGGGGCGTCTTCGTGATCCGCCAGATCGCCGGCCTGGTCGCGCGGCGGATCGTGACGGATCTTGCCGAAGGCCAGAAGCTGGCGCGCGGCGAGCGGATCGGCATGATCAAGTTCGGCTCGCGGATGGAGTTGCTCGTGCCGCGCGAGCTGGTGGGCGAGGTGCGCGTCAGGATCGGCCAGGCGGTGCATGCCGGCCTGACCGTGCTGATCGCCCGAGCGGCGGCAACGTCCGCCAGGAACGAATCACCCACTGCCTGACGGAGCCCTGATGACCAAGCCCCGACATAACGCCGATTCGCCGACGGAGTCTGCCCCGATGGAAGAGCTGTCGCGCGGCGGGCGAATGCGGCGGCGGATCCTCCGCAGCACGGCGGTCCTGCCGGCGATGTTCACCGTGGGCAACGGCCTGTGCGGCTTTGCATCCATCTACTTCGCCACCAAGGTCAACTTCGGTTCCAGCGACGTGCTGGCCATCAAGGGCGTGTCGTATTTTCCGCTGCTGGCGGTGGCGGCCTGGCTGATCGTGGCGGCGATGATCTGTGACATGCTCGACGGCCGCGTGGCCCGCATGACGCGAAAAACCAGCGACTTCGGCGCACAGCTTGACAGCCTCTCCGACGCCATCAGTTTCGGCGTGGCCCCGGCCATTCTCATGCTGCGGGCGGTCGCGGTGGCGATGGATAAGATCGGGGCCGACCCCATGCTGGAGCGCGTGGTGATCTGCGTGGCGGGCCTGTACGTGGCGTGCGCGACTCTGCGGCTGGCTCGGTTCAACGTGGAGAGCACGCCGGACGAATCGGCCCACATGAGTTTCTCCGGGCTTCCGTCGCCCGGCGCCGCGGCCAACATCGCGGCCCTGGTGCTGCTGTTCGAGCACGCTTACTCCATGGCCTGGCTGCGGCAGCCGTGGATGTTCACGACGGTGAGCATCGTGCTGCCGCTGGTGACGGCCGCCGTGGCGCTGCTGATGGTGTCGCGCATCCGCTACCCGCATATCGTCAACCAATACATCCGCGGCAAGAAGCCCTTCAACAGCCTGGTCAAGTTCGTCGTGATTGCCGTCGCGATGTGGCTGGAACCCTTCCTCGCCGTGGCCGCCCTCACGCTGTTCTACACGCTCTGGGGCCCGTTGCGGGCGGGCTGGAGGCGGTTGTCCGAGAAGAAGGTCCCCGGTTCACCGCAGTAGGCTGTGCGCGGCCGGTCGGTGCCGTGCTCAATGCGGGGTGCCATGCTTTTAGGCCCGCAGGGCCAAAAGCATGTCTAGATCATTCTGGGTTCTGACGTGTCGGCGGTTGGCCGCCAGCCCCCACATCTCGCGAAGACATACCGAGCCATGTCCAAACATGCTTTTGGCCCTGCGGGCCTAAAAGCATGGCACCCGATCCACGAACAAGGTTCTTCCGCCTATTGCAGACCTGTCTGCCGGCACGCAGGTCTTCCTTCTTCTCTTCCCTCACCACATCACGTCTTTGAGCTTCAGTTCGACCGAGATGTTGCCGTTGAACCGGTTCAGGCCGGGCTCGGCGGCGATGTCGATGGTGTTCTGGCCGCGAAGGCGGTCGGCGAGGTCGCCCATGCCGAAGCCGACCGCGCGCATGCTGATGTTGCCTTGGCCCACGTACAGGTTTACCGCATTGCCGGTGCGACCCATGCGGCGGGGCTCGGCCAACAGCTTGCAGCCGCGGATGGCGACCACCGGCGGGGGGTTCCCTTCGCCGTAGGGCGCGAGCTTCTCCAACTGACTGACCACGTTAAAGCCCAACGCCGCCAGCGTCGTCTCGGCGTCGATCGCCAGCGGCGCCGACATCTGCTCGGCTGTCACGTTCTGCTGCGCGTACCGCTGCATCGCCTCCATGAACGCCGGGATCTTCGCAGGTTCGATCTTCAGGCCGCCCGCCATCGCGTGGCCGCCGAAGCTCAGCAGGTGCCCGCTGCATGCGGCCAGGGCGTCGCGCATGTGGAAGCCAGGAATGCTGCGGGCCGATCCGTGCCCGACGCCATCCTCCGTGATCGCGATCAGCACGGCGGGGCGGCTGAAGCGGTCGACCATGCGGGAGGCGACGATGCCGATCACGCCGCCGTGCCATTGGTCGCACGAGAGCACGATCGCGCGGCTGCCTTCCTGGTCGAGGCCCTGGGCGGTCACCATCTCCGCGGCATGCTCGGCGATGGACTTTTCGATCTTCTGCCGCTCGACGTTCTGGGCGGCGAGGTAGTCTGCAATCTCGCGGCAGCGGGCTTCGGGCGCGTCGGTCAGCAGTTCCACGGCAAGGCCCGCGTGGCCCATGCGGCCGCACGCATTGAGGCGCGGGCCCAGAACGAAACCCACGTGGTACGCGTCGAGCTTCTCGCCGGCCAGGTCGGCCGAGTGCAGCAGGGCCTTGAGGCCCGCGTGGCGCGTGGAGGGCAGGCCGCGGAGGCCGTAGGTGGCCAGCACGCGGTTCTCGCCTCGCATCGGCACGACGTCGGCGATGGTGCCCAGGGCCGCCAGGCACGTGGCCTCGACGAGGAAGTCGCGCATGGCCTGGTCGACGCGATCCTTGCCGCCCACTTCGCGCGCGATCTGCCAGGCGAGCTTGAACGCCACGCCCGCACCGCACAGTTCGCTGTTGGGGTAGTTGCCAATGCGCGGGTGCACAATGGCGGCCGCCGGCAGCACATCGGGCAGGCTGTGGTGATCGGTGACGATCACCTCCACGCCCGCGGCAGTGGCCGCGGCAAGAGGCTCGGCGGCGCTGATGCCGCAGTCGACGGTGATAAGCAGCTTGCAGCCGTCGGCGATGATCTTGGCAATGGCCTCGGCGTTGACACCGTAGCCTTCTTCGAGGCGGTGGGGGACGTAGAACTCGGCCTTGGCGCCCAGCATCTTGAGGCACGCGTGGAGGATGGCGACGGCGGTCATGCCATCGACATCGTAGTCTCCGTAGATGACGATCTTGCTGCCTGCGGCCACCGCGCGGGCGACGATTCGGCCTGCCTCCTGCGCCCCGGCGAGCAGCAACGGGTCGTGCAGATCGGTGAGCTTGGGGTTGAGGAATGCCTTGCCGTCGGCGGCGGTTCGGACGCCGCGGTTGGCCAAGATCTGGGCGACCAGGTTGCTGGTGACCAACTCGCGCGCCAGCGACTCCGTTCCGTCAAATGGCGGGGCGACGGCCCAGCTTCGCCCCTTCGGCGTCCATGCGCGTGCACACATTGCGGTCACTCCTTTGACCGGTGATTATACCATCTGCAGGGAGAAGGCAATCGGCAATGCCACGGGTGAAGCTCTTTGCCAATTGCCTATTCCCAGTCGCCTTCCTAGAATACACGCCCTCATTCAAACGAAAGGTGAAAGACATGGCCAAGATAAAGTCCAACTGCGAGCACTCGGTCGATTTTTATGCACACCACAGCCCCTTCGGCGCCAACGCCAGCTTCACGCTGGGACGTCTGGGCAAGACCGGCGGCTTTGGGCTGGAACTGGGCCGGCCGGGGAATCAGGACGTGATCGTGGCCTACAACCGCAAGGGCGAAAAGCCCTGCGCCCTGCCTTTCTTCGAGGGCTGCGCCGCCTCGCTCGAGGCCTTCGCCATGCAGGATCAGGCCGCCAAGCCCCAGATGTTCTTCGACGACTGGCGGCTGTTCAAGCGGGACGAGATCGTCCGCAATCTCGGCTGGGCCAGCGACACGTGGCAGGCCGGCGACGTCACCTTCCGCCTCCTGAGCCCGTTTGACGAAGTGGACGACCCTGCGACGGCCGACCCGGAGGAAACGCGCCTGGCCGTGCTGCCGGCAATCCTGGCCGAGATCGAGTTCGACAACACCAAGAGCGCCAAGCCCGCCTGGGTGTTCTTCGGCTTGGCGTTCAAGGACGGGGCGGGCATGCGGATGCTCTCGCCCACGACGGGCAACGACATCGTGGGCATTGCCTGCGAGAACAAGTGGGGCATGGCCGCCTACAGCGACGGCGGCCGCGTCGAGGAGGTGCAGTGCTGGTGGCTGAACCGCCTGCTGGCGACGGGGGCTGATGAGAAGCAAGGCCTGCCTCGCAACGGCGGCGTGATGCTTCGCGTACCTCCCCGCAAAAAGGCGTCGATGACGGTGGCACTGGGCTTCTATCGCGGCGGCACGGTCACCAGCGGCCTGGAGACAAGCTACTACTACACGCGTTTCTACCCCAATCTCGAGAGCGTCCTGCAGACTGCCCTGGAGCACGCGGACGACCTGAAGGCCCTGGCGGCCGACCGCGACGCCGAACTGCGCGACGGCGGCCTGACGGCATCGCAGCAGTTCCTCGTGGCCCACGCGACGCACAGCTACTACGGCAGCAGCCAGTTGCTCGCCGACGGCGGCAAGCCCCTCTGGGTGGTCAACGAGGGCGAGTACCAGATGATCAACACGTTCGATCTCACCGTCGATCATCTGTTCCACGAGCTCATATTCCACCCCTGGGCCGTGCGGAACGCCCTGGATCTCTTCTGCAGCCGCTACCGGTATTACGACAACACGATCGACTGCCTCGACGGCCGCAAGCCCCACAAGGGCGGCATCAGCTTCTGCCACGACATGGGCATCTGCAATCAGTTCATGGCCCCGGGCACCAGCAGCTACGAGATTCCCGAGAAGACGGGGGGCTTCAGCTTCATGACGCACGAGCAGTTGGTCAACTGGGTGTTGACCGCATCGACGTACGGCCTGACGCAGGGCGATCACGAATGGATGATTCTGCAGCAGGGCGTGTTCAAGGAGTGCCTGGAGTCGATGCTGAACCGCGACCACGAGAATCCCGCCAAGCGGACGGGCGTGATGCGGTACGACTCGGCCTGCTGTGGCGAGACGGGGCAGGAAATCACCACATACGACTCGCTGGACACCAGCCTGGGCCAGTCGCGGAATAACCTGTACCTGGCCGTGAAGTCGTGGGCGGCGTATCTGGCGTTGGAGAAGGTGCTGGACCTGCTGGGCGAAAAGGAGGGCGCCAAGATTGCGGCCCTGCAGGCGAAGCTGGCGGCGCGGACTATCTCCGGAAAGATGGACCGCAAGGCGGGGTTCATCCCGGCTGTCTTCGATGAGAACAACAGCTCGCGGATCATCCCGGCCGTCGAGGGCCTGGTGTTCCCGTACATCATGGGCGACCTGGACGCGGTGAGCCCCAAGGGCCGCTTCGGCAAGCTCATCACCGACCTCAAGACGCACATCAAGACGATCATGAAGGTCGGCGTCTGCATCGACGCCACCAGCGGCGGCTGGCAGATGTCCTCCACCAGCACCAACACGTGGGCGTCCAAGATCGCCTTGAGCCAGTTCGTCGTGCGGCAGGTGCTGGGGCTGCGGTTTGGCAAGGCCGAGGAAGGCTGGGATCGCGCGCACTGCAACTGGCAGCAGGTCGGCTGTGCGGACTGGGCCTTCACCGACCAGATCCGCTCCACCGATGGCAAGGACCTCGGCAGCCGCTACTATCCCCGCGGCGTGACGAGCACGCTGTGGCTGCTGGAAGACTGAGGCGGGTGTCCCTGGCTTCGCCGCATTGCGTAAAGCGGCGGGTTCGGGTATTCTCTGACGACCGGAGCGTATGACGAACTCGCCCCCTCCATCATTGTATAACGGTGCCAGGAAGCTGCTGATCGGCGCCGGCAAAAGCATCCATGACAGCTCGGTTTTCCACAAGCTGTCGTTGATTGCCTTCTTCGCATGGGTGGGCATGGGGGCCGACGGTCTGTCCTCGTCGAGCTATGGCCCGCCCGAGGCGTTCAAGGCACTGGGCGACCAAGCCTACCTCGGCGTCTTCGTTGCCCTGGCCACCGCGCTCACCGTCTTCGTCATCAGCGCCAGCTACATGCAGATCATTGAGCAGTTCCCCTCGGGCGGCGGCGCGTACGTCGTCGCCTCCAAGCTGCTCTCGCCCTCGCTGGGCATGGTGGCCGGCTGCGCTTTGCTCGTTGATTACGTCCTGACGATCAGCGTGTCGATCGCCGCAGCCGCCGAGGTCATCTTCAGTTCGCTCCCGCCGGACTACCATCCGTACAAGATCTACGCCTCGGCCGGGGCCATCCTCGTGCTGACGCTGATGAACCTTCGCGGCGTGAAGGAGTCGGTGGCCCTGCTGGTGCCGATCTTCATCCTGTTTGTCATTTCCCACGCGGTCATGATCGTCTACCCGCTGGTAATTCACGTGGGCGACCTGGGCACGCTGGCGTCCAATACCGCCTCGCAGGTCAAGGAAACCCACGCGGCCGCCGGCCTGGGCGGGCTGCTGTTCATCATCTTCCGCGCCTACAGCCTGGGTGCCGGCACGTTCACCGGCATCGAGGCGATCTCCAACAACATGCCGCTTCTCCGCGAGCCCAGGGTGGCCACCGGCAAGCGGACCATGACCTACATGTGGGTCTCGCTGGCCGTGATGGTCGTGGGCTTGATGCTGGGCTACCTGCTGATGGGCGTGAAGGCCGACGGGCACAAGACCCTCAACTACATCCTGGCGGAGCGTGTGACCGATGGCTGGCCGCGCGCGCTGGGGCAGGTGTTCGTTCTGGCGATCGGCATCTCGGGTGCGGCCATCCTGTTTGTGGCGGCCCAAGCGGGTTTCCTCAGCGGCCCGCGAGTTCTGTCGGTGATGGCCCAGGACCGCTGGCTGCCGGCGAAGTTCTCGCTGCTGTCCGACCGCCTGGTGACGCAGAACGGCGTGCTGGTGATGGCCGCTGCCGCCATGGCCTCGATCATCCTCACCGGCGGCTCGGTGACTCTGCTGGTGGTCATCTACGCCATCAACGTGTTTATCACCTTCCTGCTGTCGCAGAGCGGCATGGTCCGCCTGTGGTGGACGACCCGCAAGGACAACCCGCAGTGGCGCAAGAAGATCTTCGTCAGCCTCGTGGGCACCGTCCTGACGCTGGTGATCCTGGTGTGGGAGACGGCGGTGCAGTTCACCAGCGGGGGCTGGGCGGCGCTGGTGGTGACGGGCGGCCTGATCGTGGGCGTCGTGCTCATCCGCCGCCATTACGAGAGCCACCGCCCGATGGCCGAGCGCCTCGACCGGTTCGCCGAGATGGTGGCGACGACGACGAGCTCGCTCAAGGCGCCCGAAGGCGGCGCGGCCAAGTGCGATTGCTCCGCCAAGACCGCGGTGCTGCTGGTGAGCGGGTTCAACGGCTTCGGCATGCACGCGCTGCTGAACATCCTGCGGTTCTTCAGCGACACATTCCATAACTACATCTTCCTGCGAGTGGGCGTGGTCGATGCGGGTAACTTCAAGGGCGCGTCGGAAGTGACGAAGCTCAAGGAACACATCCAGAAGGAAGTGGACCGCTACGCCCAGTTCGTCCGCCAGAACGGGTACTTCGCCGAGGGATTCTGCTCGGTCGGTACCGACGTGGCTGACGAGGTCGAAGAGACGGCCATGAAGATCGTGGAGAAGTACCCCCAGGCCGTGTTCTTCGCCGGGCAGTTGGTGTTCCAGAAAGACTCGATCTTCACCCGCTGGCTGCACAACAACGTCGCCTTCTCCGTTCAACGCCGCCTCTATCGCCAGGGCATCCCCTTTGTGATCCTGCCGATTCGGGAATAGCGAGCGGCGACTGGGGGATGTCACCGCGGAGAGCGCGGAGAACGCAGAGAGGGAAGAACTCTCTTTAGTACCCTAAAACCTCTGGAATCGTCCTAAACCCTGCCTGCCGGCAGAGTGTTCCCATTCGCATTTCCTTTGGTAGGCAAGAGAGCCGGAGTTCCGAACGGTTCAGGGACGAAGAATGAAAAGACCCCGTTCTTAATCCTGAAATCCATGAAATCATCCTTAATCCCGCTCGCATTCCTCTCCGCGTTCTCTGCGCTTAGGTCCCCCGCGGATCACCCGTAACCGAGTTCGTCCAGATCATCCTCATCCATCCCGAAGTGGTGCCCGACCTCATGCAGGACGGTGATTCGGATCTGCTCGACGACCTCGTCGCGGTCGCGGCAGCAGGATTCGATGTTGCGCTTGAAGAGGTAGATGCGTTCGGGCATGTCGAAGGGGGCACTGACGCTCTTGTTCGGCAACGCCACGCCGCAGTACAGCCCCAGCAGCGTCCTGCCGCCGAGATCCACGTGCTCCGCCGCCATCAGCTGGCGGTCAGGCCGATCGCGGACCTCGACGATCACGTTCTCCATGTAAGGCTCGAACGACTTCGGCAGCGTCTGGAGCGCTTCTTCCACCAGTTCGTCAAATTCCTCGTTGCTCAATCGCACGCCCATGGCCTTCTCCTCTGCGATCATCATAAACGAAGAAAGAAGGCGATTGCCTTCTTTTAGCTCCCTATCTATAAATGGCGACAACATGAAAGGCCTTCCATGACCGATCCCAATTTTGCGGCAGATCGTTACGCGAAGATGCCCTATCGCCGTTGTGGCCGCAGCGGCTTGATGCTTCCGGCGGTGTCGCTGGGGTTCTGGCAATCGCTGGGGAGGCAGGGGTCGGATGAACTCACCCGCCAGTGCATGTACTACGCATTCGATAACGGCGTGACGCACTTCGACCTGGCGAACAACTATGGTCCGCCGCCGGGCTCCAGCGAGGTGGTCGTCGGCAAGATCCTCCGCGACATGCCGCGCGACGAGCTGATTATCTCCACCAAGGCGGGCTACACCATGTGGAATGGCCCGTACGGCGACTGGGGCAGCAAGAAATACCTCGTCGCCAGCCTGGACCAGTCGCTGCGGCGGCTGGGGCTGGACTACGTCGACATCTTCTACCACCACCGGCCCGACCCCAACACCCCGCTCGATGAGACGATGGGGGCCCTGGACCTGATCGTCAAGCAGGGCAAGGCCATCTACGCGGGCGTGAGCAACTATCGCGGCGAGCAGTTCACGCAGGCCGTCGAGACCATCCGCGCGCACGACGGGTCGCCGCTGGTGATTCACCAGGCCAACTACAACATGCTCAACCGGTGGGTCGAGGCAGACCTGTTGCCGCACACCGCGGCGGCCGGCACGGGCGTGATCGCGTTCTGCCCGCTGGCACAGGGCATCCTCACGTCGCGGTACCTGGGCGGGCTGCCGGCGGATTCACGCATGGGCAGCCGCGGCGACAGCGGCAAGGAATGGTACGAGAAGCAGGCGGCGGCGGGCACGTGGAAGAAGGTGGCCGCCCTGAATGACCTCGCCCGCCAGCGCGGGCAGACGCTGGCGCAGCTGGCGCTGACCTGGCTGCTGCGCGACACCCGCGTCACCAGCGTGCTCATCGGTGCCTCGAGCCTCGAGCAGCTGGCCGAGAACCTCGCCGCCGGCAACGCCCCCGCACTGAGCGAGTCCGAACTGGCGAAGATCGAGGCTGTGCTGGCGGCTTAGGTGCGGCGCGGTGCCCTGCCCAAGCGTGGTGCTCATTACGACGCGCCGGCATGGCACCCGGCCGGCAGGAGCCCTAGATATTGGCGCCCAGCGGGGTCACGCGGAGCACTTCTTCGATGGAGGTCACGCCCGCGGCGGCCTTGAGCAACCCGTCGGCCAGCAGCGTCCGCATACCGGATTGCAGCGCGGCCGTGCGGATAGCGGCCACCCCGGCCGACTGCGAGACCGCGTTGCGAATCGCGTCGTCCATCACCAGGATTTCATGGATCGCCGTGCGCCCGCGATAGCCGCCGCCGCACTTGTCGCAGCCCTTGGGCGAATAGAACGTCGGCGACTTGCCGGCAAGGATTTCGGTCGCCTGGGCCGGCAGCATGGCCGGGGTGATCTTGGCCGGCTGTCGGCAGTGGGGGCAGAGGCACCGGACGAGGTACTGCGAAATCACCGCCAGGACGGAGGAACTGACGAGGAACGGCTCAAGGCCCATGTCCAGCAGGCGCTGCACCGCTCCAGGCGAGGTGGCGGCATGCAGCGTCGTCAGCACCAGGTGCCCCGTCAGCGAGCACTGCACCAGCAGTTGCGCGGTCTCCACGTCGCGGATCTCGCCCACCATGATAATGTCCGGGTCCTGTCGTAGCACCGAGCGGATCAGCCGCGGGAACGTCGCGCCCGACTTGACGTTCACCGGGATCTGCGCGATATCGTCGAAGGCCAGTTCCACCGGGTCCTCGATCGTGATGACATTGCACGCCGCGCGGTCCATCTGCTGCATCATGGCATACAGCGTCGTTGTCTTGCCCGACCCCGTCGGGCCGTTCACGATCACCATGCCGTTGGGCGCCCGGCAAAGCCTGCGGATCACTTCCTGCTCCGGCCCGTCAAACCCGATGCGGTCGAGGTCCAGGATCACGGACTCCTTGCGAAGGATTCGCATCACCACGCGTTCCCCAAAACAAGCCGGCACCACCGAGACGCGCAAGTCAATCTCATGGGTCCCGATGTTCGTGACGAGCCGGCCATCCTGCGGCGTTCGCTTCTCGGCGACATTCATGTTGCACATCGTCTTCACCCGCTCGACGCAGGCAGAGTACTGCTCCTTCGTCAGCGAGGCGGCTTCTTGAAGCACGCCATCCACACGCACGCGCACGTGGCCGGCGCCTCCGTTGCGGGAATCGAAATGAATATCGCTCGCCTTCATGCTCACGGCCTGGCGCAAGAGGGCGTTAATCTGTTGGATCACGGCGGCATCGTCGACGGTCACGCCATCGGCTCCGACATCGGAGCTGGCCGCCGGATCGGTGGCGGCGCCTTTCTCCAAGGCATCGGCGAGTTCGAGGGCGGCGGCATCGATCCGGCCGGCGGACTCGGCGGCAGACATGATGGCGACAGTATGATCCCCGAATCCCGGGGATGCGGCGAGGCAGTCGGCGATGGTCTTGCCCTCGAGTATGCCGCGGTGCAGGTTGCTCGCGGCCTGCACGAGCATCGGTTCGCGGGCCTCGGCCGCGAGTATCTCCATGGCCTGCAGGATAGGCACGCCGCTCGACAGGAGTCTGCCCAGCAGCCGCCAGAACCGCACCCGTGGCCCGCTGGTGGGCGCGCACGACAGCGGGCAGATGCTGCCTTCGCGGAGGCATTGCAGGACCGTCTGCGCAGAGGAGTCCATGCGGCCCATCACTTCGGCGACACGGATCAGGGCGCGTGCGCTCTGCGGGAAGGTCTCGTGTTTCGACAGTGCGTCCGACAGCGTCAGCCCACCCTTGACCTCGTCCGCGACGGCGGCGGCTATGTTCTCCATGGCCGTTCCAACCAAGGCGGAGCGTGCCTGCAGCAGGGCGTCGTTCAAGGTTCTGCCCGAGGCGAAGGACGAAGTCAATTCCTGCCAGAAGGTGATGTGATTTTCTAGGGTAGCGGTCATGATATAAGCCCTTTCTTAGAAGGCATCGGACAGCAGGCGGGCGGCGTCGCTCTGCAGCGAGGCAAGGCGATAGACACGCTCGCGGTTGTTGATCCATTCGATCAGCTTGGCCCGGCGGACGCGGACGCCCCCGGGCAGTTCGAAGGCGGGCAGTTCATCGGCGATCTCGTCCATCTGCGCCTCTGAGAGGCGAAGGAATGCCGCTACCTCATCCAGCGTCATGATCTCCGGCTCGGTTGTCGGCGTGGCGGCCTGGCGGAGCGTGTGGCGGATTCGTTCCAGTGCCGCCGGCGGGGGCGTCAGCGCCGGTGCGGCCGCCAACGCATCGTCGGCCCACTTCAACGCCTCAAGGCGGGTGCGGCATTGAGGGCAATGGGCGGCGTGGGCGGCGATCTCGCCGGCGTCGCCCCCGGCCTCGCCGGCAGCGAAGGCGGCCAATTGCTCGTAGGTGTATTCGCAAAGCAGCATCATGATGAAGGCTCCTCCAGGCTTCGCGCCAGTTCAGACCGGGCGCGGAAGATCAACGTCTTGACCGTGTTGATGGGCATGTCCAAAACCTGGGCGATCTGGGCATAACTCATCTGTTCCAGCGCGAACAAGACCAGCGCCTCCCGCTGCCGCTGTGGCAGCAGGCCCATCATCGCGTGCACGCGAGCCATATGCTCAGCCGTCTGCGCATCCTGCAGGGGCGAAGGCGTGGGCGAAGGCGTGTTGTCGGGTTCAGCCGGAGTGGTTCGCGCGAACATCCGGGCTGCCGACTGCATACGGTTGAGGCAGCGGTTGCGGACGATTCGCATCAGCCACGTCTGGAATAGTCCCCGCGGCTGGTAGGTGCGGGCCGTTCGGGCCACGGCCAGGAAGGTTTCCTGCAGCACCTCCTCGGCTTCGTGGTCGTTTCCGAGCATGTGCCTTGCAAAGCGGTACACCCCGCCATTGTGACGATCGAAGAGCATCTCGAACGCCTCGGCGTCCCCCTGGCGGAACCTGCCGATCAGCAGATCGTCCGAGGGATAGGGGGGGTCGCTTTGTCGCCGCTTCTCCAACATGCCACCTCAGTAGACATAACCGGCGTGGGGGGCGATTGTTTCAGTTCCATCAATTGAAAAAGCGAAAAGCTTGTGAACCCAAGGCCCCCTTGGCCGTAATACTGGCAGAGCGAGCAACGAAGCCAGGCGGTTTTTCCTCCTTTCCCGCCTGGCGCCAAAATGAGCAGGTCTGGTCTCCCTTCTGCCGGACCTGCTCCTTTTTTGCGCGCTGATTGCCCCCCGACCCTCTTGAAACTCCACGGCCATGGGAAAAACGGGAATGATTCGAACCGCCGGCGGGGTCGTGCGTATGACTTGATGAGCAAAGAGCGCTGGGCCGGTTTTCCTCCTTTCCGGTCTAGCAAACAAAAGCAGGTTCGGTCTCCCTTCTGCCGAACCTGCTTTTCCTTTGCGCCTCAAGAAGCCCCGCAACGGCGTCAGTTTCTCATGCGGCGGTCTTGCGAGCTGTAGAGCCCGCGCCGAATGCGAACCAACTGCCCGCGCTTCACCAGATCGCTCAATACAGCTCCGGCCACGTTGCGCGGCAGGCCGGTAAGCTTCTGGATGGCCGTGAAGGTCAGAGCCCCGTTGGGGGCCTGGCTGAGGAGGTTGATGATCTTCTCCGGCATGGTCTGGCCGGTAATTGTCGGGGCGTTGGCGGCGTCAATGCCGTCGTTCCAGTGATGGAGGTTCTCCGGCATCCGCGTGAACTCATAGTGACCGGTCTTGATCCGCTTGGCACAACCGCTCACTCGCAGTTGGTGCAGCACGTATCCAACGGCGCTGGGGCGAAGGCTGAGAGTACGGGCAATGTCAATATTCCTGGCCGTCCCAAGCCTTTTGAGTTCTTGTACGACCGCCCACCGCGCCGTGCCCTCAAAGGGCCGGGCCGGCGATCCTGTGTTCGGGGTATTCCCCGCGTTCAAACCCATGCTTCTTTCCTTCTTCTTTCCCGATCGAAGCCATTCGATTCGCCAACCAAGCTATAGAGATTACTGGATTTGTTCAAGGGAAATTGCGAAGGAATCCGCACCTTTTTGGCGAAGTAAGGTGTTTACCTCAAAGAAAACTAAGTATAAATGCGTATACTTGAGGTGATATCGTAGGGGCAGAGAGTAAGAAAAGCCTACAGCCTCAGGAAATTGCCTAAGAGCCGGTGACCGTCCTCGGTGAGGAAGCTCTCGGGGTGATACTGCACACCCTCGGTGGGGTGACTCTTTGAGCGGATGCCCATCAGTTCATGCTGGTCCTGCGACCATGCCGTCTGAATGAACTCCTCCGACAGGCCCACGGGATCGACGACCAGGCTGTGGTATCGCGTCGCGGTGAACGGGTTGGCCATGCCCTGGTAGACACCCTTGCCATCGTGTTCGATCAGGCTGGTCTTGCCATGCATCAGCCTGCCGGCGCGGACAACCTTACCGCCGAACACCTGCCCCATGCACTGGTGGCCCAGGCAGACGCCCAGGATGGGGATCTTGCCATGGAAATAGCGGATGTAGTCGCAGCTGAACCCGGCCTCGTTGGGGGTGCAGGGGCCCGGGGAGATGATCAGGTGCGTGGGGCGCAGTTCAGCGTTAGCCTGCTGCGGCGGCTGGACGTCGTTACGCAGGACGCGGATCTCGTGTCCGCTGCCCAACTCGCCGATCCGCTGAACGAGGTTGTATGTAAAGCTGTCGTAGTTGTCGATGAGGACGATCATGGTGTGAATCGTAACGGGAACAGGGGGCCTAATCAAGCGCGACGCTACACCGGCGCGGGCGAGGCGGTTACACTATGACCATGATGGAATGCGAGAACCACCACGCCCGCCGCCGCTGGCTCTTTCGGGCGGCCGCCTTTGCCCTCACGCTGATGGCTGGGCTGTTGTACCGCTTCCCCCAGCCGGTCGACTGGGATAGCTGGGACTATCTCGCCCAAGCCATCGCCGGCCAGCGGAGCGACCTGCTGCTGGGACGCTGGTGGTTCATCGCGGCCATGAATGCCGTCTGGCACGCCGCCTCGGCCGCCGGGTTCGATCGCATGGCCGCGTTTGTCGCGATGCAGTTCACTTGTGCCGCCTTCATGGCCGCGGCCGTGGTGATGGGCATGGCCTGGACGGCCCGCCTGACCCGCAGCGCCACCGCCGAGATCCTCTTCGCGGCGATCGTCCTGGTGGGGCCGGTGGTGGGCATCTATACATATTCCGTCATGACTGAAGGTTTGACGCTGCTGGCCCTGTCGACGAGCTTCTGGGCGTGGCAGCGCTCATGCCAGGACGCCCAAAGCAGGCGCCAGGCCGCGCCGCAAACGGCCCAAAGCCTCGCCATGTCCAAGACATGGGCGTTGCTGGCCGGCTTGGCGTTTGGTATCGCGGTGGACGTTCGCGAGCCGGTCATCCTGCTGGCGGCCTGGCCGGTGGCGTCGTGTCTCATCGAACGCCCGCGTCGGTCGGTGTGGCAGATGGCGCTATTCGCAGGCGGCGTCGCGGTATCGCTGGGGGCGGGCGTGATCGGGGCATGGGCGTGGGCGCCGCCGTGGGGGGGTGGCTACTTCGCCGGCATCGCACAGTACATTGCCGATATGGGCGCGGAGTCGCAGCGATTCCCGCTGTCGATCGCCGAGAACCTAAAGTTCCTCTTCGTTTACAGCGCCGCGGCCGTGCCGGCCGCCGCCGTGCTGGCCGTGCCCGCGGCGATCTGGGCCGTCGCGCGGCGGCAGAGGCGTTTGTGGGCCTTGGCGGCGGCGTGCGTGCCGCTGGCGGCAGCGATGCTGGCCAATCACGACCTGCCGATCAACGTCCGCCATTGCCTGCCCCTGGCGTGGATGCTGGCGCCGCTGGCCGCGGCGGCGTTGGATGCGTGGGTAGTGCATCGCGGGACCTCCGCAGAGAGTGCCCAAAAGAAGCCGATGATGCGGGCCATGATGACGGCCTGCGTTCTGCTGCTGGGCGGCGCCGCCGTGGTCGCCGCGGGCTGGGGAACGCTGCAGGTGGTGTATTTCAGCTACGCCGGCAGCCAGTCCCGCTCCTGCCAGGCCATGCTCGCCTTGCCGGCCGACGCTGCCGTCATCGCCGGCCCATCTACGCCGGTGGCGCAGAACCTCAATCGCCTGGGCGTCAAGCGGTTCGACCTGATCTCCAGCGGCTGGGATTGGCCGCCCGATATCGCCTCCCAGATCGAGCAGCGTGTGGAGGCGGGCAAGGTGGTATACGTCTTTGTCGACACGCCCGAGTGGCAGCGCGTCGATCGCACCGCTCGTCAATGGGAGCAACTCCGGACCGTGCTGGACGCGTGGGGAATGGAGCCTTCGGTGGGGCCTTTCGCGAGGCTCGCGCCGCGGCGATAGCGAGGCAAGCCGGCGTTTCCTCAGTCCGCGCATGGAACGGGCCGCCGTCGGCGCTGGCGCCAACTGCGGCCCGTCGTGTAATCGCAGAAGCGTTACTTGACCGAGACGAGACCTTTGACTTCGGGGACTTTTTCCCGCAGGTGGCGCTCGACGCCCATCTTGAGCGTCATGGCTGCACCGGGGCAGCCCTTGCACGCGCCCTGCAGACGAACCGACACGATGCCCGTGCCCTCGTCGATGCCGACCAGCTCGATATCGCCGCCGTCCGCCTGAAGCAGCGGGCGAATGTGCTCGATGACTTCCTGTACCCGTGTCGTAATGCCGTTGGTGGTTTCCGCCATGGTTTTCCTTTCAGGCCTCGAGGGCCTAGACCTATTATACGCCTCCGCCGCTTTTGGGCAACGGCGATCCTGCCATCACAACGTGATAGTCGCTCCTCCCTTGGTACGTCGCACGCGCTACAATGGCCGTCGAAAGGAGCAACCTTATGAACCGGTACTCTCGGCGAGAGGCGATCCAGATCGGGGCCGCGGCGGTGGCCGCAGCGGGGGCCGCGGTGGCGATGGGGCAGGACAAACCCGCCACGGCCGCCCCGGCGATGGACCTTGGTGCGCACGCGGGCGGCAAGTACGTCCTGCCGCCTCTGCCGTACGCTGCCGGCGCCCTGGAGCGGCTGTACCAGGAGCAGATGCTCACGCTGCACCACGACAAGCACCACGCGGCCTACGTCAACAATCTCAACAAGGCGCTCGACCAGCTGGCCGAGGCACGCAAAGCGGGCGATTTTGCCCACGTGCAGGCCCTGTCGCGGGCGCTCGCCTTCAACGGCAGCGGGCATATGCTGCATACGCTTTTCTGGCACTCGATGAAGCCGCCGGCCAAGGACGGCAAGCCGGCCGACATGCCGGAGCCCCTGGCCGCGGCGATCAATGCCAGCTTCGGCTCCGCCGACGCCTTCAAGGCGCACTTTGCGGCCGCCGCCAAAGATGTCGAGGCGAGCGGCTGGGGCATCGTCGCCTACGAGCCCCTGGCTGACAAACTGCTGATTCTGCAATGCATGAACCACGAGGATTTGGCGATGTGGGGCGTGACGCCGCTCCTCGTCTGTGATGTCTGGGAGCACGCCTACTATCTCCAATACCAGAATCGCCGCCCAGAGTGGGTCGACAACTTCATGAAGCTCGCGAACTGGGACTTCGCCCCCGCGCGGTACGAGGCGGCGCGAAGGCGGTAGTGCTCTCGCGTGCATTCTCTGTCCACGAATTACACGGATTTCACGAAAAGAGAAGACGCGAAGGAAAGACAAGAGGTGCAGTCGGTGCAACCTGCCTGCCGACAGGAGGTTCGTGGACTACCTCCGGCCTTTGCCTTCCCGCACTTTGGCTCTATAATCCCGCCAATGGAGAATGCGATGCTGGCAGCGATTGGCAGCCTGGCGGAAATCTTTGAGAGCCTCATGCTCGTGTGCTTCGGCACGTCCTGGCCGTTCGCGATCCTCAAGACGTGGCGGACGAAACGGTCCGAGGGCAAGAGCCTCGTATTCCTGGTGCTCGTATTCATCGGGTATCTCAGCGGCATCGCGGCCAAGGTAATTGCGTTCGGCGTATGGCACCTGCCGGCGGTGACGGCGTTGTATGCGCTCAACGCCTTGATGGTCGCCTTCGACCTCGTCCTTGTGATCCACTATCGCCGACATCCGCCCTCGCTGCCGGTGGGGCAGGCGTAGGCGGTGGCGCGAGCGGGGCGTTCTTTCACCGCAGAGAACGCAAAGAACGCGGAGAGAAGAAGAGAAGATAAGAAAGGGAAAAGCTGGTAGGTGGTGGCGCAAGCGGGGCGTTCTGCTAAGAAGCGAGCGATTGCCGAGATTGGAGGAGGCTCGGGGCGTACCGCCCAGCAACCACAACTACCGATCCCAATGACCTATTCACTTCGGTTCGTAGAGGTACTTCACCGGTTTGACGTGCTCGATGATTCCTATCGCCTGGCAGAGGTAGAAGAACTCCTCCATTCCGTCGCGGTGGGCATCGGTGAACTCGTAGCGGAGTTGGTTGAGCAGATAGCGACGGGCGAGGTCCTCGGGCCAGCCGACCCGGGGGGCCTGTTCGCGGGCGATCGACTTGACGTATTTCACGCCCTTGGCGCGGCTGGCAGCCAGAAGGTCGTTGATCTCCTGAAGGTGGGCCCCGTCCTCTCCCGCCCAGACCGAGAAGACGAACGGCAGGCCGGAGATCTCGAACCACATCGCGCCCAGGTCCAACTGGTAGTGGAAGCCCAGCGGCGGGTGGCTGACCACGACGTCCTCCACCAGCAGCACCGCCTGTGCGTCGGCAGGCATGGCCTGGCGGGCGGCGTCGAAGGAAACGATCTTCAGGCGGCGACGAAACTCCACGCCCCAGATTACCGACGCCAGCGCCGTCGCCGTCCGGCAGTTCATGTCGCCCACGCAGACCGAGCACAATTCCTTGGCCGGAACACGTGAATAGATCCTTGCGCAGAAGCACGCCCCTGCGCACGATACGCACCCGGCCGGCATCACGATCAGCGGGCAGTAATCCCTCTGCAGGTCCAGGACGGGAAGGAGGCCGGCGTGGGCCTGCTCGGCAATGAGGTCGTGCCAGATGCGGTGAGGCGGCTGGGGCGAAAGCGACAAGGGCGAATCGCCGTTGATGCCGAACAGCAATGGCTGGGCGCTCAGATAGGGCGTCGCAGCCACGCGGAAGTCGTGCCGCACTCCCGCGGCCGTCTCCCCATGCCCGGCATGGGCTGACAGAATATCATCGTCCCAAGCCATCCTGTCCTCCTTCACAGTGGTCGTCCTGTGGAGTCCTTCCTTCTCGCTTCATTATAGGGGGGCACTATGAAACTGCGGGCCTATCGCACGCCCTGCGTCGCGGGCTGGGAGGCGGCGGAACTGGCGCGGGCGATGATGGCGGTGATGGCCGGGTCGAGCTTGACGTTCGCCGCCAGCGGAATCAGTCGGGCCTTGGCGTCGGCGAGGGCGTAGCCGCCCACGACAGGCTCGAGCGTGAGGTCCACGCGGCCACAGTAGAGCAGGTGCTCGTTCGCCTGCACGATCAGCACCGCCCGGCCGTCGGGGCCTGTGACCCGTTTGCCCTCGGCGAGCTTCGTGTGGGTATGGGCGCCGACGATGACATCGATGCCGGCGACCTTGCCCGCGAGCTTGATGTCCTCGTCGTAGCCGAGGTGCGAGACAACGACGACGAGGTCTGCCTGCTTGCGGAGTTGGGGCACGAGCTTGGCGGCCGTCTCCGTTGCGCTCGAAACCGCCAGCCCAGCCGCCGAGGGCTCGCCGGTCCTGACGGTGCACAGGCCCAGGAAGGCGATCTTCACCGGCCCGGCATGCTCGAGAACGAAAGGCTTGGCGATGCATTCGCCGGTGCCCTTGAGTTTGACATTGGCGGCCAGCACGGGGAAGCGGGCCTTCTTGATCAGCCCGGTGATGACACCGACGCCGTCGTAGAAGTCGCCGTTGCCGGGCGTCCAGAAATCGAAGCCGATCTCGTTCATGATGTGGATGTTGATCGTCCCCAGCGTCTTTCGCGTCAGTGCGTCGCCGCGGCTGAGCTCGTCGCCGGCGTGGATGAGGAACGTTCGTGCGGCCTCGTTCGCCTCGCGGATGTCATGCACGAGCGTGGAGAGCCTCGCGTAGCCGCCCACGTTCTGCCCCAGGAGCGAGTAGGGCTCCAGGTGCCCGTGCGGGTCGTTGATGTGCAGCAGCGTCACCCGGACGGCGCCGGTCGTGGGCGCGCTGGCAGGCGTCGGGCCCGAAGCGGGCACGGTGGCGCAGGCGGCCGAGACGAACATCGCGGCGAAGAGAATGGAAGCGAAGAAACGGTTCATAGGCACCTCGGGGAACAGTGTAACGGAATCCATGGCTGGCGAGCGAGGCTTTTGGCCTCGCGATCCAAAGCAAGGAGCCCCGGGGAAAGCACGCCCCCGCTCTTGCACCGGGGGCGGGTTTTGTCGAGAATGCCTCGCCTGTAACAGGAGACCTACACGTGCAGATACTGGACCTTGGCGGCAATTGGCAGTTGAAGCAAGCGGACAAGAAGCTGGCCGTGACGGCGGCGGTGCCCGGCTGCGTGCACACCGACCTTCTCGCCGCGGGCAAGATCGAAGATCCGTTCTATCGCGACAACGAAGACCGGCTGCAGTGGATCGGCCAGGTGGACTGGACCTATTCGCGATCGTTCGAGGTGCCCGCCGAACTGCTCACGCGAGATCGCGTGCTGCTGCGCTGCGACGGCCTCGATACGCTCGCCGCCATCACGATCAACGGTAAGCAGATTGCCCGCACCGACAACATGTTTCGCACGTGGGAATTCGACGTCAAGAAGACCCTGCGCGCGGGGCGCAACGAGATCATCGTTCAGTTTGACTCGACCGTGCCCTACGCCGGCCGCCGCAACAAGCAGCGGGCCCTGCCCGCCTGGGGCGGCCCGCATGACGTCAAGGGCAAGCAGTACGTTCGCAAGGAGCCCTGCAACTACGGCTGGGACTGGGGTCCGTGCCTGATCACGTGCGGCATCTGGCGCGATATCAGCATCGTGGCGTTCAACACCGCCCGCATCAGCGACCTTCGCGTCATGCAGGACCACGGCCGCAAGGGTCGAGTCGTGCTGTCGGTCACCGCGGCGGCGGAGATGGTGCGCGATGCGAAGCTCTCGGCCCAGGTCACCGTCTCCTGCCAGGGCAAGCCCGTGGCCCAGGCCATCGTGCCGATGCGCGGCGGCAAGGCGACGGCGGAACTGGTCGTGAAGAACCCGCACCTGTGGTGGCCCAACAACATGGGTGCCCAGCCGCTGTACGAGGTGACGGCCGACCTGGTGGACGCTGCCGCCGGCGCCATCGACACGCAGACCCGCCGCGTGGGCCTTCGGAAGATGGAGCTCGTCCGCGAAAAAGACGCCTGGGGCGAGTCGTTCTTCTTCCGCGTCAACGGCGTGCCCTTCTTCGCCAAGGGCGCCAACTGGATTCCCGCGGACTCCTTCGCGCCCCGCATCACGCGCGAGGACTACGAACGGCTGATCAAGGCCTCGGCCGACGCCAACATGAACATGCTCCGCGTGTGGGGCGGCGGCATCTACGAGGATGACGCCTTCTACGACCTGTGCGACGAGTACGGCATCTGCATCTGGCAGGACTTCATGTTCGCCTGCTCCACGTACCCCACCTTCGACGACGCCTTCATGGCCAACGTCGCCGCCGAGGCCGAGGACAACATCCGCCGCATCCGCCATCACCCATGCGTCGCGATGTGGTGCGGCAACAACGAGCTGGAACAGGGGCTCGTGGGCCCCGAGTGGACGCAGTGGCAGATGAGCTGGGAGGACTACGGGAAGCTCTTCGACACATACATCGGCTGGCGACCACGCGGAAATTTCG
>CAZTVF010000016.1:3134-38448 GCA_964616985.1 uncultured Planctomycetaceae bacterium | reverse complement strand
GGCAAGCTCTTCGACAAGCTCCTGACCGAGAAGGTCAAGCAGTTCGACGGCGAACGGACGTACTGGCCGTCCAGCCCGCACTCGCCCCTGGGTGAGCGCAAGGACTATAACAACCCCCGCTGCGGCGATGCGCACCTGTGGGACGTATGGCACGGCCGCAAGCCCTTCGAGTGGTATCGCACGTGCGAGCACCGCTTCAACAGCGAGTTCGGCTTCCAGTCGTTCCCCGAGCCCAGGACCGCCCGCTCGTACACGCAGCCGCAGGACCGCAACGTCACCACGTTCGTGATGGAGCACCACCAGCGCAGCGGCATCGGCAACACGGTCATCATGCAGTACATGCTCGACTGGTTCCGCCTGCCCAACAGCTTCGACAACACGCTGTGGCTCAGCCAGATCCTCCAGGGCATGGCCATCAAGTACGCGGTGGAGCACTGGCGGCGGGCCATGCCGCGCGGCATGGGCACGCTGTACTGGCAGCTCAACGACTGCTGGCCGGTGGCGAGCTGGGCGTCGATCGACTACTTCGGCCGCTGGAAGGCGCTGCACTACATGGCCAAGAAGTTCTTCAACCCGCTGCTGGTCAGCGGGCTGGAAAACGCAGAGACGGGCATGGTCGAGGTGCACGTCACCAGCGACGAGATGAACGCCTGTCGCGGCCGTGTGGACTGGACGCTCACCGACGCCGCGGGCAAAGCCCTGGCGGCCGGCGCCAAGGCCGTGAAGATCGCGCCGCGCAAGAACGCCAAGGTCGAGACGATCGACCTGTCCGACCCGCTGCGGGTGTACGGCAAGCGGAACCTGATGCTCTGGCTGGAACTCACCGTCGGCGGCGAGGTGGTCAGCCGCAACTTCGTCACCTTCGCCCGCCCCAAGCACCTGGAACTGCAGCAGCCCAACATTACTGCCACCGTCAAGGCTGGCAGCGATGGCTGCTTCAACATCACGCTCAAGGCGGCCAAGGCGGCGCTGTACGCGTGGATCGAGGTCGCCGGCGTCGAGGCCAGCGTCAGCGACAACTTCGTCCACCTCCGCCCGGGCGCGCCGGTCACGTTCCACGCGCATGTGTCGAAGGAGATGACGCTCGATCAGTTCCGCAAGGCCCTGAAGGTGAACAGCCTGATCGATACGTATTGAGCACGGGAACCGCTTGACGCCGTCGGAACCCAAGGGCACAATGGCCTGTTGTTAGCTTTGTGTTCGGGTGCGAAGTCCAAGGAGCCTCCAATGGCCGAAGAAAATCTGCCCTTGCCCAGCCGAGCGTCGTTCGAGAACCTCAAAAAGCTCAATGAGCATGGGGCCGAGTTCTGGACGGCTCGTGAGCTTCAACCGCTGCTGGGCTACCGGCAATGGCGGAGTTTCGAGAAGGCGGTCATCAAAGCCGCAACTGCATGTGAACAATCGGGTAATGATCCGCAGCATCACTTTGCGCGCGCGCGCAAACCGATCGTTGGTGGCAAGGGCTCGGTACAGGAGGTCCAAGACTACCTGCTCTCTCGCTTTGCCTGCTATCTCATCGCCCAGAATGGGGATCCACGAATCCCCGAGATCGCGGAAGCCCAGAAGTATTTCGCGATACAGACCCGTCGGCAGGAACTATCGGACGCTACGGTTGCTGATCTGGAGCGATTGGAGACGCGCAAGCAGACATCGGAGGAGTTCAAGGCCCTTTCTGGGGCTGCTCGCGAAGCTGGTGTTCAAGATTGGAATTTCGGTATCTTCCATGATGCGGGATACAAAGGCCTTTACGGCGGGTTGGGGAATGAACAGATCAAGACAAAGAAGATGATTCCCCCCAAAGACCAGCTCATGGATCGCATGGACACCACGGAACTGGCTGCCAACCAATTCCGGATGACCCAGACTCGAGAGAAACTCAACCGCGAGCGAATCCGAGACCAAGGCAAAGCCATCACGATTCACAATCAGGTCGGCAGAGAGGTCCGCGACGCGATCAAGCGTATTGGCGGCACGCTGCCGGAGAACATCCCGCCGGCCGAGCATATCAAGCGGGTAGAGAAAAGAATCGCCGCCACGCCGCCAAGACTTCAACTGGAGGACAAGGATGCCAAGGGGCTGGCGGGCGAAGAACCGAATCGAGAATCCGAATGAATGAGATGACCTCCGCTGAACGCATCGCCGCGGCGCTGGAGAACAGGCCGGTCGATCATGTGCCATTCTGTCCGTTCCTGGCCTACGTGTGGGAGCACTTCCCCAAGGCGATCCAGGACATGGGACAACTGGAATTCCACCGCCGCACGGGGGCCGACCCCATGTGGCGCGGCGCACCGTGCCCGGTGAAGGTCATCCAGCCGCCCCTGGAGACCCGCACCTTCCGCGATGGCAATCGCGACATTACCGAACTCGTTACGCCCGTGGGCTCCATCCGCTACGGTCGCGCGCGGAGCGAGGTCGGCAACACGCTCTTCCTCGTCGAGCACCCGCTGAAGACCGAGGCCGACTTCAAGGTCCAGATGTGGATCGAGGAGCACACCCGACACGAGGCCGACTTCGAGCCCGTGCGGCGGCACCTCTATGAAGGCTGGGGCCGCGAGGGCTTTTCGCTTGGCATGCTCATTCCGCGGATGAAGAGCGCCTTCCAGTTCATGGTCGAGACGCTGGTGGGAACCGAGGAACTCTGCTACGCACTGGCCGATTTCCCCGACACCGTCGAGACACTGTGGCGGACGATGATGAAGAACGATCTCGATGCCGTTCGCATCGCGGCCGAGTCGCCGTACGAGTATTTCATCACCTGGGAAGACAGCGGCACGCAGAACTACTCGCCCTCGCTGTACGACCGTTACATCGGCGAAGAGATCGGCCAGTGGTGCGGCACCCTCTGCGGCGGGGGCAAGAAATACGTCCAGCACGCGTGCGGGCACGTGAAGGAACTGGTGACGCGGATGAAGGCGCACGGCGTGCACTCGGTGGAGAGCCTTTCAGCCCCGCCGACGGGCAACATCACGCTGGCCGAGGCGAGGCGGAAGATCGGCTCTGAAATGGGCATCATCGGCGGTATCGAGCCCACGGCCTTCCTCAACCTGCCGGTGGACCGCCTGGGCGCCCACGTCGAGCAGATGATCGCCGACGGTCGGGGCGGCCCCTTCGTCCTGGCGAACAGCGACTCCTGCCCGCCGGGTGTGACGATGGAGAAGTTCAAGCTCGTCGCCGACGTGGCCAAGTCCGCTCGGTGACGCGCGGCGTTCTCTTACCGCGGAGATCGCAGAGAACGCAGAGAAAGCATAAGTAAGCAGAGAAATGAAAGAGGCATGGTCACTTCAGGGACCCATGGATGCTGTAAAGCCCATGGATCACTGTAGCGACCATGCCTCATCGCATTATTTCCTGGAATACCCCTTCTGGCTCTTGAGCACCTCGACCATGGCGACGAGGTTTTCGGGCGGCACGTCGTAGGGCACGCCGTGTGAAGGGGCGAAGAGGAAGCCGCCGTTTCTGCCTGCGGCGATGAGCTTCTCGGCCGCTTCGCGAACTTCTTTCACCGTGCCGAACGGCAGCACCTTCTGCACACTCATCCCGCCGTGGAAGGCGAGGCGGCCGTGGTACTTCTTCATCAGCGAGAACGTGTCCATTACCTCCGGCTGGAAGGGGTTGAACATGTTCAGGCCGATCCCGACGAGGTCGTCGAAGAGGCTGTCCACGCAGCCGCAGGAGTGCATGGTGACCCGCTTGCCGGCGTTGCGGACCGCGCCGAACATGCGGGCGAGGCGCGGCTTGATGAAGTGCCGCCAGTGCGAAAGGCCCATGATCAGCCCCGTCTGCATGCCATAGTCGTCGCCGAAGTACACCGCGTCGACGTTGCACGCCAGTGCCCGGCGGATCTGGATCATGTTGTGCTCGGTGATCTGGTCGAGGAGCTTTTCAACAAACTCTGGACGCTCGACCATGTCCATCAGCAGGTCGTCCATGCCGCGCATGGTCCATGCCCGCTCGTAGAGGCTAAAGCCGATCGCGTAGACGCTGAAGCGGTCCTTGTTGGCAGCCAGGGTGGCCGGGATGTTCGCGTACCACGCGTCGTTGTTGGCGTCAGGCCAGGTGTAGCGGTCGAGATCTTCGGGGCGTTTGATCGGCCAGTCGCAGGGCGAGCCGATGTCCTTGTCGATCGTGCGGTCCCACACGACGCCGTAACTGTCGCGGAAGTGGTCGTCATCGATCCGCTCCATCCGGCCGATGCCGGCCCCCATGCCCACCATGTGCGGGTCGAGGAAGTCCCTGAGGTCATTGGTGCCCAGGTGCTTGCGCAGCCGCTCGGCGCAGCCGATCGTCGGGCCCCAGTCCCAGGGGACATACGGGGGCGGGCGGAAATCCAAGGCCTCGATTATCACGTCGCGTTTGTTCATGGTCACTCCTGTATTCGGGCACGACATTGTCATCTCGCCCGCGGTAAGTGTCAATCGCCGGGGTCACAGAGGCGATACGCTTGGCCCTCCAGGACTGACGGACGCCTTCATCGGTACGGCATCCTGTCAGTTCGCCTCTCCGGGCCGTCGTTTCCCCCGCGCGATGTCCCTCCTTGAGACGACTGCAGGGCGGCGATGAGGCCCGTTCCGCTCGGTTCAACTTGGCCAGCCGTCGAGGAAGGCAGCCAGTTGCGACAGGATGCGGCGGGTATCCTGCGATGGGGTTACCTGTGCAGTCTGCTCTGGCGGCAAGCAAGGCCCAAAGACCTCCCACAGGTAGCGGGCCTTCGGGCGGTGGCACATGGTAAGGTCACGGGCGATCTGCTCGGTTGTGGCGGCGTTGGCGGGCCAAGTCTCGTAGCATGTGTTGTCGGGCGTCAGGATGGCCGGGTCGTCGCTGAGCCCTGCAAGCGCCGGAGGATTCAGCCCCAGATGCTTGGCCAGGAACTTGCCCACCAGCGTGATGCGGCGGTCGTCCCAGGGATGATCCCCAGGCACCAGCTCGCCGCTGAAGCACCTCTCGGCGCCCCGCTGGCCATAGACCATCGCCACCTGCCGGACCACCGTGCGGAAGTGGTCGGCGGGGAACATCGAATCCTCCATGCCCTGGAAGATCAGCAGGGGCCGGGGCGCGAAGCAGGAGAGAATCTCCCACATCTCCAGCCTGCCGGCCACGCCGGGCCAGACGGCGCATGCGCACAGTGCCCGCTCCTTCTGGCACGTGTAGGCCTGCGAGCTTGGATGGGCGGAGCTGGCGATGCATGCAAGCTGGTGATCGAGCGCGCAGAGGGTCATGGTCGTGGCGCCGCCGCCGGAGTTCCCGATCGCCGCGGTGGCGCGGGCGTCCACCCACGGTTGCTGTCGTGCCCACTGCAGCCAACCCATTGCCTCCAGCGTGATCAGGCTCTGCAAGGTCGTGCCGCAGGCGAAGACGTCGAAGACGTCGCGGTGCCCCATCGGTTGACGCTCGCCCTGGCCCAGGGGGTCGGGCACTAGGACGCTGGCGCCCCCGCGAGCCAGGTGAGCCGCCATTCGCTGGTAGATCGGGTTGAGCTTCGCGCACGGGCTGTGGCCGCAGCACAGTAGCACAAACGGGCGGGGGACAGTGGCGCCGGGCGGATCGAACAGGATGGCCGGGGCCGCCACACCCGGCCAGGTCTCAGCGCAGAGTCGATGGACCGTGAGATCACCTCGCCGCTCCTGCCGGGCCGACAGGACCGTCACCGGCGGCGTCCACTCTTGGCGCAGGCCCAGGACCAACCGCAGCAGGTTCGTTACGGCTTGGCGGTCCGCGTCCAGCCAGGGTCGGCGCAGGGGCATCGTCGCCATGGCCGCGTGGAGGCGAGCGTGCTGACGATGCAAGGCCTCATGCGTGGCCTGCATGCTATCGGGGTTGTCTGAACGGTGGCTCATTCAATTCTTTCACGTTACGGAACAACGGCAACGTGTGCTGATTATACTGGATGAAACTCCGGAGGAAAGCCGGCGAGTTCAGGGGACAGGGCAATCGCATTCTCGAATAGGGGCTGAATTATTTTGATGTTCGGCGCTTGCACGGTTGCGCCCGGGCCGCCGATGGGGTAGCGTTACGATCACAAGCCTGTCGTGGCCGCGCAGCCCAACTCCATGAGGACCTAAAGCTGCTGTTTGCGCAATGCATACGGAAGGACTGTCATGGGGTGGCTCATGCATACGCCGAGGATGTGGACAAGGGCCACGGGCGCGTCGAGACGCGTCGCTGCTGGACCACGTGGGACACCTCCTGGATCGAGGACCGGTCCAGTCGCGATTGCCCTACCGCCGTGGGCAAGGAAATATTGGCAGGGCACTCATTTAGGTGGGTTGCCTTTGGGATCGCGTTCGTTAAAATAAGGACTTCGCCCTGCGCACCTTGCAGGGCATCCCCGCCTATGCCCGCCCAACGGGATTCGCCGGAGTCTGGCATGCTGCGAAGACTGCAAATAATCGATGGAAAGCTTGTTGAGCTTGGCGCCGATGCCCCCGCGGCCGGCGGTCAGGTATTCGTTTATGTCGCGCCCGATGAGGCCGAGCGGCGCTACCTGGTGGATACGCTGAAGCTGGACGAGCACACGCTGAATTCGTCGCTGGACCCGGACGAGCTCTCACGGTTGGAGTACGAGCCCGAGCACGTGGCGATGATTCTCAAGCGGCCCAAGAACTATTCCTCCGAGGACAACTTCCTGTTCAAGGTGGCGTCGGCCGGCTTGTTCCTGTTCAAGGACAAGCTGATCATCGTCATCAGCGAGGACGCCCCGCTGTTCGAGGGCCGGCAGTTCGTCCGCATTTATTCCTTGAGCGACATCATTCTCAAGCTGATCTATCGGGCGATCTTCCATTTCGAGGAGCACCTGAAGGTCATCAACATGATCTCGGGCCAGTTGGAGCAGGAAATCAACACGGCGATGGAGAATCGCCACCTGCTGCACCTGTTCACGCTGGAAAAGAGCCTGGTCTATTACCTCAACGCCATCAACTCCAATGCGGTGGTGATTGAGAAGCTCAAGAATGCGGCGGCCAAGCTGGGCCTCACGCCCGAGAACATCGAGTTCCTCGACGACATCATCATCGAGAACAATCAGTGCCGCGAGCAGGCGCACATTTACTCGAACATTCTGGCCGGCCTGATGGACGCCCGTGCGTCGATCGTGTCGAATAACCTCAACGTGCTCATGAAGACGCTGAACATCATCACCATCGGCATCATGCTGCCGACGCTGGTGGTGAGCATCTTCTCCATGAATGTCCGGTTGCCCTTCCCGCCCGAGGAGGCCTGGCCGTTCTGGATTGTCATGTGCCTCTCGCTCGCCTCGGCGCTGCTGGTGGGCTACATCTGGTGGCGGAAGAAGCTGTAGCGACTCTTCGGCTGCGGCGATCCTCGCAGACACGGCACCAGCTCTCGGCGCAGAGACATCTACATTCTCAACCGGCCACAATGTAATTTCCCTGCGCAGGAGAATTGCCCGCGATTCCGGTTTATCATGTGCGGGGATCATGTGCGATGAGGCATTCGCTCGCCTGGAGATCTCCGGCCCGGTGTCGGCTGAGTATGCCGGGGAGATATGCTTCAGCGTCGCACCGGTGATGCCTTGGCGATGATCGAGGGCGGAGACTGAATGGCCGCGAAGCGAAAATGGACGAAGAGGCTTGCGAAGGCGGCGTTGGCGCTGGTGCTGCTGGTCGTGCTGGCGGGCGCCGTGATGAAGTATTGGGTTGGGCCCTGGCTGATCCATCGCGAATTCGCGCAGGCGGCGGGGAAGTTGTGGCAGGGGCAGGCGACGCTGGGGCAGGTGGAATTCAACTACCGCGACCCGATCGTGCTGCAGGATATGCAACTCGCCGACGCCAACGGTCGCTCCTGGCTGCACGCCGGGCGCATCGAGGTCTCGCTCGACTGGCCGGGCGTTCTGCCGGTGGTGGTGAACGTGCACGTCCGCGGGCTGCAGCTGTCGGCCCATCAGACGGGCGGCCGCGTTCACCCGCCGCTGAAGCCCAGGTCGCCGGAGGTCGCCGAGGCACCATCGCCCGCGCCCCAGGCGAAGAGCAAGTCCGCACACCAGTGGATCGCCCTGCGCCAGGTGACGGTGAACGATTGTACCGTCGCCCTGTTCGATGCCCAGGGCACGCGACTGGCAGGGGCAGACATCTCGCTCTCGGCTGTGCAGCAGGCGGGGCCCTTCGCGGTCGCGCTTGATGCCCTCAGCCATGGCGGCGAGGACCGCCTTGCCGTCCGCGGCACGATCGACCCCAACGGCCTCGACTGCAAGCTCGCGCTGGACGCAAAGTACGTGTGCCAGGCCGAGCAGTCGCAGGCGGTGTTATCGGTGCTGGGCGCCCCGTACGATCTCGACGCCGAGGGACGCCTTGCGGCGAAGCTCAAGGTTGAGGGGCCTCTGGACGACCTGACGCGGCTGGACGTTCGCGGCCTGGTGACGCTGGACGGCGGGGCGGTGCATCTGGGAAGCGAGACGCTGGTGCAGGATGCATCGTTTGCGCTGGCGGCCGAGGGCGAGCGGTTGACGCTGCAGCGCCTCCAGGCGACGGCGGGAGAGTTGCAGGCGGCCATCGAATCGCTGTCGCTGGGGCACGACGGGGCGGCCATCATGAAGTCGTTCACGCTCCGAGACGCAGCCGGACGGCAATGGTTGGGTGCGGGCGGGACGCGTATTTCCCTGCGTTTTGAGCCGCACCACGCCCCGGCCGTCACCGACGTGAAGGTTGAGACGCTCGAGCTGGCGATGCACTTCGACGGCTCGGTCCTCAAGCTGCCGCGGCTGCCGCAGTTCGGCGGGGCGGCGGCCAGGGCCTCTCGACGAAGCGAATCGCCTTCGCCTCGACCGGCAGCATTAGGTGGTGCCGAGGTCGCGGCGGACAAGCAAGGCCCCCGGGTCGAGGCGCAGCTCCCGCCGGTGAAGATTGAGACGATCGCGTTCACATTGGCGCAGGCGGATGGCACGCGTCAGACGTGGCCGGGCCTGCAACTGCAGGCGTGGGCCCGGGGAGCCGCGTACGAGATCGATCTTCACGAGGGCCTGGCCCAGCGGTTGGGCGTGCGAGGGACGATCGATACAGCGTCCGCTGCCGTCGACTGCCGCGCCAAGATCGATCGCGCGATGACGCCTGACGAGACTGCTGCCATCGCGCGAGTGGCCGCGGGGCCGGCGATGGAACTCGCGGCCGGAATCGCGGGCGAATTGCACCTGGCCGGTGTGCTGAGCGACGCGAATTCCATACGTATCACCGCCGGGTGCGACATCCGCGACGGCCGAGGCATCGTCGCCGGCAAGGACGTCGAGGGCCTGGCCGCGAGCGTGCAGGTGCAGGGCGTCCAAGTGACGGTGCGCAACGCGGGCGTGCGAACGGCGGGGCGGGAGCTCTGCCTCCAGGAGCTTCACGCATCGGGTCAGGGGCCGCTGACGTTCCGCAAGCTGGACGTGAGCGACGTTCAGGGGCGGCCCATGTTGACCGTCGGTCGTGGCAGCGTGCTGCTGGAACATGGGGAACTGGCGGAGGCTGAGGCGGATGACGTGAGCGTGATCGTGCGGCGGGAACCCTCTGCCGCCCCTGGCGCGCCCGCGCAGGCTGCGAGCGCTCAAGCCTCCGCTCCGCAGGCCGCGGCCGGTCCGGCATCGGCGCCGGCGGTGCAAGGTCTGCCGATGGCTGCGTTGCGGAAGGCGACGCTGCAAGGCGGCAGGGTGACGTTGATTGCTCCGGGCGGCGGGGAGCACACGTGGGACAATCTCGCCGCCACCGTCACCGGCGCAGCCGACGGGCTGCACGTGGATTTCGCGCGGCCGGGCGGCAATGGCGGGGTTGTGCTCCAACTCGCCGCTCACCTCGAGCCCAACACGTTGGCCGCGGACGCCAATGTCGTCTTCGACATTCCCCCCGACGAGGCGGAACTGGGCACGCTGCTGCAGACGCTGGGCGTGCCCTTGCGGGCTCGCGCGGCCATTCACGGTCGCCTGCGGGTTCAAGGGCGTCTGGATGAGCCGCTGAGGCTGTCGCCGGTCGGCGAGATTACCCTTTCGCAAGGCCGCCTCAGCGATGGCAACCGTGAGATGATCTCCGACCTTTCGCTCCGCGTGAATGTGGATGCCAACGAGCTGACCGTGTCGGCCGTGCGGGTGGCGGCGGGGGACACTCGCTTGGCGGCGGATCAACTGCGGCTGAATCGCACGGAGCGGCTGGACCGGTTCGCCGGCCCCGCCGAGATGAAGGGGCTGACGTTGACCCGCGGCGCCCTGGGCGTGCAGGCCGGCCGCGTGTCGCTGCGGCACACGCTGGACATGAAGGGGCTCGACGGGCCGGTAACGCTGGATGATGTCGCTGTCGCGACGCCAACGCTGGCCGTGCGGAGCGAGGGCGTGGAACTCGCCGGCACGAATCGCGACACGATGCCTCCGCTGTTGACCGACGTGAAGCTGCGTCGCGTGACGGTCGATGTGCTGCTGCCGCCGCTGGCGGCCACGAGGCCGGCGGAGGAACCGGCTGCTCCCCAGCCATCGCACGCATCCGGGGCCGCGAGTGCTCCGGCATCGCCCACGGCCACCGGCGTGGCAGCGCCCGCGGCGCTGGCGACGACCAAGGCGATCCTGCAGCAGTATGTGAACCTTCGCTCGATCACGATGGACAGCGGCATGGTGACGCTCGACGCGCCCGACGACGAGTTCCCGCCGGTCCAGTTGGGCGGTTGGCGGCTGACGGGCACGGGCGACGGCCGGGTGCTGGCGATCGACCTTCGCCGCACGGACGGCAACGAGGCCACGACATTCCAGCTCATGGGCGGCTTCGACCAACTCAGCTGGTACACCAGCGCCCTGCTGGAGGTCGACTGGCAGCTGCCGTCGGAGGAGCTTGGCATGGCCCTGGCGGCGGCCACGCGCGGGCGTTTCACCCGGGCGGGGGGCCTGCTGCGGGGCAGCCTGCTTCTCACCGGCCGGGGGGACTTGCCAGCACAACTGGAGACGGTTGGCGCGGTGGAGATCGCACAGGCCATGCTTGCCGACGCCAACGGCCTGGCGATACGGAACGCCAAGGGCACCGTGCGGCTGCGGCGGCAGCGCGTGGAGTTCGAGAACTTCGCCGCCGATGTCTTCGATGGCAAGCTGGAAGCGAACCTCGCGGTGAGCCTTTCCGGCGGGGCCTTGGGCCCGATGCGCGGCAACGTGCACGCGGACAGACTGAGCCTGCCGCTGCTGACGGCGGCGCTGGGCGGGCACCGGCTGCAGCATGGGCGTGGCTCGGGCAACATTTCGTTCTCTTCCGGCGGCTTGACCTGGCGGGGATTCTCCGCCCGCGGCTACATCTTCACCGACGACGCCGACCTCATGAAGGTGCAGTTCTTCCCGCACCTGCTGGGGAACATGGGCCTGGAGTCGCCGGAGATCGATTCCGACGCAGCCGTGACGTTCACGGTGAATGGCCCGGTGTTGAAGCTCGCACAGGCGCAGCTGAGCAACGAGATCAGCGCGCTGGAGACCGAGCCGGGAGGCACGGTGAACCTGGAGACGAAGGAACTGGATTTCTACGTGATCGGCGTCCCGATCAAACAGATCCGGGGCGTGCTGATGGACCTGCCGGTGTTGCAGCTGTTCTGGCAGCTGAAGGACAAACTCACGCGGCTGCATATCAAGGGGGCGTGGGATGAGCCGCCCGCCAAGCTCGTTCACAAGGAGCCGCTGAAAGACGTGGGTGTCGGGACGATGGGTTTCATGCGGCAGGCGGCGAGGGACGGCGGCCAGTTCGGCAAGAGCATCATGGACTCATTCGGCAAGGCGCTGCAGGCGATCGCGGGGGATTGATGCAGATGATCAGTTGTGGGTGGCGGCCTTCCCATGCCGCCGCCTGGAGCGCCTATCTGGGGCGGTGGCCTGGGAAGGCCGCCACCCTCACTGCTCCCAGTCGCCCTCAGTCACCTCAGCCGCCTTCCGCCGCGCCCTATTCCTTGCAGGGCGCGTAGAACTTGCCGGGGGCAGCGCCCAGCGTGTTGGTCAGTTCACCGATATTCTGGATGCGGCAGGTGATCACGTCGCCGCCCTTGAGCAGCTTGCCCGTGGCCATGCCCACGCCCGACGGCGTGCCGGTGGCGATGATGTCGCCCGGCGTGAGCGTCATGATGTGACTGATGAACGAGACGATTTCGTACACGTCGAAGATCATCTGCGAGGTGTTGGCCTTCTGCCGCGTCTCGCCGTTGACGGCTAGCTCCAGATCGAGCTTGCGCGGGTCGCCCACTTCCGAGGCGGTGACCATGAAGGGGCCGGTGGGGCAGAAGCCGTCCGCCCATTTGCCGTGCAGCCAATCGAAGAAGTCGTCCTTGGGTCTCTTGGCCCGGCCTTCGGAATGGGTGACAGTGCGGCCGGAGATGTCGTTGGCGATGGTGTAGCCCGCGATGTAGCGGCCGGCTTCCTGCGGGCTGACGCACGCAGCCGTGACGCCCATGACGACGGCGAGCTCGATCTCGTAGTCGATGTCCTTGCTGTACTGCGGCCAGGGGATCGTGGCGCCGGGCCCGATGACGGCGGTGGCGGGCATGATGAAAGGCCGCGGGGTGGTCTTGGTCTTTGTGTTTTCGGGCAGCTTGGTCCCGCGGTCGAATTCGTTGTGGTGCTCGACGTAGTTGACCGCCAGGCCGATGACCTTGGGCGGGGCGGGGATGGGGGCGAGGAGCTTGACGGCCTCCAGGGGCAGCAGCGTCTTGACCTGCTGGGCGAGCGACTCGATCTTGTCCATGGTCATGGGTCCGGCCTGCAGCGCCGCCAGTAGCGAGCGCGGCCCGTCCGGCCAGACGGCCGGGATGTCGCACAGCTTGTCGCCCAGGACGACGCCGAAGGATTCCCTGCCGGCGCGGGTGTACGTTGCGAGTTTCATGATCGATTCACCTTCTCGTATGAGGCCGAGGCGGCGGGCATCGGCACATCATTACGTATCGGCCGGGAGGGGGGTTTGGGTTCACAGAACCCGTTTCCGGCGCGAGCGGGGCGCCTGCGGCCGATATCGCGGGAAACACCAGCGGCGCGGCGTCTTGAGGGGCAACAAAACCTTGACTCCCTCAGGCCCGGGGTCTATCTTTAATATAGAAGGCTGTAATGTTTCCCTGCTGAAGGTGTTATCTATGAGTTGCCTGAACCAACATGCTCCCGCCCCACGCCGCTCGCCCCAGGAATGCACCATAGCCAGCATCGCTGACAATCAGGAGCCCCGCATGCGTTCACGTAGAAATGGGTTCACGCTGGTGGAGTTGCTGGTGGTCATGCTGCTGATTGCTGTCTTGCTGGGGCTGCTGGTTCCCAGCCTGCTCAAGGTCAGGCGGCTGGCGCTGCTGACAAGCTGCGCGGCCAACATGCATGGCATCTTCGACGCGATGGTGGTGTACGCTGGGGACAACGGCGGGATGCTGCCCAACGCCTCCCACTATAACCCCGGCGGTGCAAACAACGGCGGAGGGTGCCTCGGGCGCCGCAACAACATGAATTTCTTCTTCGGCGCCTTGGCGGCAACGCACTCGGTGGACAACATGGGGCTCTTTGTGTGCCCTGGCACCATTGGCGTGCTTGCGGCGGACGTCGTCAAGAGATCCGGGCTCTATAACACGGACCATTCGCTCAAGACCGCCCAGCAAGTGGCGACTGATCCGCACGATATCTGGTGCAACTACACGCAGCGATGGAGCGGGCGATGGCACAAGCTGTTCCCCGTCGCCCGCATGATGGTGGCGGAGAACGTCGGCAACTACGAGCCTTTCCCGGGCCATTTTCAGCAGATTGACATCCACGGCGGCACGTTCGCCGGCATCACCCACAACATCGGCCTGACCATCGGAGCCGTCGGCGAGCCCAGCATGAACGTGCTCGGCTCTGATGGCAGCGTGATCCGGCTGCTGGACTATGCGAATCTCAATGTGTGGCGGTGGGACAAGATGCTCGGAGGATTCACCGTTCCGGGCAACGATACCTGGGACGAAACCACCCTTGACCCCGATGGCAGGCCCGCAGGTCTGCCCTACTACTACCCCTGCAATGACCGCGCGGGTGACGCGCAGATCGTCGGGCGCCCTGGCCATGCGGACCCCGTCTACGCAGACTACACACCCTACCCCCAAGCCATGAGCGACGGGGCATGGGCGTTCTGGCCCACGTTCGACTCGATCCTCTATAACGTCGAGTTCTTGCAGCCCTGGGACAGCGGCTATTGGTCGCCGGGGAATTGGCAGAACCCATAGAAATGCATCGAATGACTGGCGGCAAGATGAGCAACCCGATGAGACGCGGTTTCACCCTGGTCGAATTGTTGGTGGTCATGCTGCTGATTGCTGTCTTGCTGGGGCTGCTGGTTCCCAGCCTGCTCAAGGTCAGACGGCTGGCGCTGCTGACAAGCTGCGCGGCCAACATGCACGGCGTGTTCGACGCCTTCGTGGTGTACGCGGGCGACAACGGGGGGATGATCCCGCCGCCCGGGCGATACCACCCCGGAAAGCCCACCGGGCAGGGCGGCTGCGTCGGACGCAGCTACAATAAGAGTTTCTTCTTCGGATCCCTCGCGCAGGCGCACGCGATCGACAACATGGGCCTCTTCGTGTGCCCTGGAACCGTGGGCGTGCTTGGGGCGGATGTCGTCAAGAGATCCGGGCTCTATAACGCCAACAAGTCGCTCAAGACCGCCCAGCAAGTGGCGATTGACCCCGGCGAGATCTGGTGCAACTACACGCAACGATGGGGCGGCCGATGGCACAAGCTGTTTCCTGCCGCTCGCATGATGATGGCGGAGAACGTCGGTAACTACTCCCCCTTCGTCGGCCATTTCCAGCAGATCGACATCCACGGCGGCACGTTCGCCGGCATCACCCACAACATCGGCCTGACCATCGGAGCCGTCGGCGAGCCCAGCATGAACGTGCTCGGCTCTGATGGCAGCGTGATCCGGCTGCTGGACTATGCGAATCTCAATGTGTGGCGGTGGGACAAGATGCTCGGAGGATTCACCGTTCCGGGCAACGATACCTGGGACGAAACCACCCTTGACCCCGATGGCAGGCCCGCAGGTCTGCCCTACTACTACCCCTGCAACGACCGTGCGGGCGATGCCCAGATTGAAGGCCAGCCCGGCCACGCCGACCCGGTGTACGAGGATTACACGCCTTTTACCCCGGCCATGAGCGATGGGGCATGGGCGTTCTGGCCCACGTTCGACTCGATCCTCTATAACGTCGAGTTCCTGCAACCCTGGGGAGAAGGCTACTGGGCTCCGGCGAGTTGGCAGAACCCCTGACCTAACCCGACATGCGATAGCCGGTGGTGCGGGCGGCGGCGTAGCGATTCGCCACGAATTCCCAGTTGATCAGGGTCATGATATTGTCCACCCACTTGCACGGGTCGCGCTCGTACTGCAGGTGGTAGGCGTGTTCCCACATGTCGCACACCAGCAGGGGCACCACCGGCCAGTACATCAGGTTCACCATCTCGCCAGTGTGGAACATCACCAGGCGGTCGTGGGCCGGCTGGTATGCCAGCACCCCCCAGCCTCGAAGCTGCACCGTCTTGCACAGCGATGCGAAGTAGAACATCGCCGCCTGCACCGAACCATATCGATCGGTCATTGCCTCGGCCAGCGGATGCGGCACGCCGGACCCTCCCGGCCGCAGGGAATTCCAGAACAGGCAGTGCAGCGCGTGTTCGCTGCCGTAAGAGATCATCATCCTCGAGAGCACGGCCGCCGAGTTCCCGCCGGCATGCCACTCCTCATGCTGGGCCTTGTGCACGAGCATGTTCAGCACACGGACGCAACGGGCGTGATAGCCATAGTAATGCTGGGCCACCAGCGCCTCCTCGCACTGCGGGCGCAGGCTCCGGAAGCTGTAGGGCAGGCAGGGCAGTTGGAAGGACGGGCCCTCCATCGCCCCCAGTTCACCCACGGTCCGCAGGATCATGCGGGAGACCGTGCTGAAGGCACGCGAGGCATTCTGCTCGCTCCCCAGCACTGAACGAGGTCCGATTGTTTCCCCCTCCGTGATATGAGCTTCCCGCGCCATCCTGCATCCTCCGAAGTACGGTTACAAATGTAGTACGAACGGCGGTTCGGGAACGCACAAAAACCTGTGCAGACGTGGCCGGGGCTTCAAGTGAGGGAACGCCGCCACCAGGCGGCGGAGGCGGCGGGCTATGCACTGTCGCACCTCAACTGATGGGTGCCATGCCGAAGCGTACTCGCGCCGGCATGCTCGGGCGGGCATGCCGGCGCGTCGCAAAGAGTGCGACGCTTCGGCATGGCACCCATCAGGTCACGACAGACAGAGCACAGGAAGGCCGCCACCTTCGGCCGCTGCTGTCACTCCGCGACGAGTTCCAGATCGCCCATTGCGTCGTTGGGCACCAGGCGGACCTGTACGCCGGCGGGTGCGGAGGTCTTGACCAGGAGCTTCTTGCCATCGATGCGCCAGCTTACCCCCAGCGCGCCCCGCACGGTGGCCACGGCGCCCTTCGCCCATGTCAGCCCGCTGGGCTGGGGGCTGATCGCGTATTCTGCGCCGCCCGCTGCCGCCTGCCGCACGCCCAGCACGATGCGACCCAGGAAGTGCAGCGGGGCCGAGGACCACGCGTGGCAGTGGCTGCGCGTCGGGAAATCGCCGGGCTTGTAGGTCGAACTGGCGAACGTCTCCCACACCGTCGTGGCCCCCGCTTCCAGCATCGGCAGGTAGCTGTCGTAGATCGACTGCAGGATAGCATCGCCGCGGCCGAGCTTCTCCAACGCCTCGTAGAGATACATGATCGCGAAGGGCGAGCCCACGCGCACCATGCCCGCCGGCGGGGCGAGCGTATTACGCTTCGCATGCTCCGCCGTCGCGCCCTGGGCGATGTCGTACAGCACGGCAAGGAAGCTCGTATGCTGGCAGGTGGATTCGCTGATCGCGCCGTCGGCGTGGATGCTGTCGCGATACGCGTTCTTCTGGCCGTCCCAGAGGCATTCGGCCCCGCGGCAAAGCAGGCGGCGGTATTCCGCCAGCCATGCGTCGTCGCCGGCCTTGCCCAGCACCGCCGCACAGCGGCGGGCGGCATCGACCGCCCCGACGGCAAGCATCGTGTTGTGCAGCACGATATCGTGATCCTGGTCAGCCCCCGACCAGTCGAACATGTTCCAGAAGGGCCCGGCGAACAGGCCGCGATCGTTGGTCAGCTCGCGGGCACCGCGGAGGTTCTGCATCACACGCGGCCAGGCGCGGGCGAGCCACTTGGCGTCGCCGGTGTAGAAATAATGGTCCCACACGGAGATGCCCCACAGGAAGCTCCACGCGGGCAGCAGGCAGTCCCAGCTGGAGGGCAGCTGGCAGCCGACGATGGGGTAGCGGTCGAGCGACTGGGCGGCCAGCTCGATGCATCGTCTCGCCAGGTCCACCGCGCCGAACGTGCCGTAGGCGAACACCGACTCGTTCCGCGCGTCGCCCACCCACAGCGTCTGCTCGTACAGCGGGCAGTCCGTCAGCGTGTCCTCCATGCACAGCTTGAGCGTGCGGGCCGAGATGTCCCAGATGTCGCCCAGCCGCGCGTCGCTGCACTGGAAGCTGCCGACGTACTCGACGGGGTAGGTGGATTCGATCAGCTCGATCTTGCGGATGCGCACCGGCGAACGGAGGCCGCGCAGCGTGACGAACACGTACCGCCCGCTGCGGCGCTTGAGCGAGACGAAGCGGTTGAGCCCTTGGCGGGTGATGTACCGCATGCCGTTGCGATTGCCCCACGTCGTTTGTCGCCGGCCGGCGGGGGTGATGTACTCCAGCGCGTAGATATCGACGGCCACGCCTTCGTCGGCGATGAGTTCCAGGCTGAAGTAGCCGATGTCCTGCTCGCCGAGGTCGTACATCAATTCAATATCGCCCGCCTTAGTCGGGTAGACCGTCGTGATTTCGGGCGTGTCGTGCATGCAGGCCGCGGGATTGTCGATGCGGGTGAGGGCGCCTTCGATCTGGCGGCGATTCTGGAACTGCCACAGCCCCGCGTCGCGCAGGTGCATCGTTTCGGGCCCAGCCACGATCGCGCCGGCCGCGTAGGCGGCCCGGAAGGATTCCAGGTCGGCGGCCTTGGCCGCCCAGCCGGGGATGCACTCGTCGTATCGCTGGCGGTAGGGGCCCAAGGGCCCCTTGTTGCCGAACCATGGAAAGGCCATGTCATCGTTGGCCAGGCGAAATTCGTCGAACGGCACCAGGCACCAGGGGCTATCGGCCTTGGGGTCGATGGGGTTGGTCAGCTTCAGCGAGGGCGTGTCGAGGAAGCGGATGAACCGCTCCTTGTCGTGCCCCAGCGGGTGAGCGACGACGGCGAACAGCATGTGCTTGCCGGCCGCCAGTGTGAATGCGTTGTCCTTGGCCTGAACGCCATCGATGAACACCCGCAACTGCGGCGCATCGACGCGCAGCGCTCGGGCCTTGGGCAGATGCAGCACGGTGGCGATCGCGCAGGCGCTGGCGAAGCTCATGCCGGCCTCGACCGCCCCGGGGTACATCAGGCGGGTCGTGGGGATGATGAACTCAACGTCGCGGTCGGGGGCGACGACGGCGGCGCCGCCAAATGCCTTGAACGAGACGGGCTTCTTTGTCAGCAAGGCCACGTCGCGCGGGTGCAGGTCCTTCCACGGCCCGCGTCGCGCCTCGCAGAGCTCCGCCGCCGGCGCGAACCGAGCAGCGCCCTCCAGGCGGGCGTCGTAGAGTTCCTGCGGCTCCTGCTGAATGCTCACCTTCGCCGTCTGCGGCACCCACTGCGGGGCATCGGCCGCCTGCCACGTCTTGTCCGAGATGACCGTCACGCTCTTGCCGCCCGCGAGCTTCGCCTCCAACTGCACCAGCAGGCCCGCCTGGCGGGGGATGCGGTGGAAATCGCCGCAGCCGAAGTAGCGTGCGACGACCTCGATCATATTGTCGCCCTTGCGAAGGTAGGCCGCCGCGTCGATCTCGTCATACTGGAAATGCTCCGGCCAACTGCGACAGGGGCCATCGTTCACCCAGACGCCGTTGATGCACAGCCGGTAGAAGCTGTCGGCCGTGATGATCATCTTCGCCTCCCGCACATCGGCGCCAAGGCGGAAGGCCTTCCTCGCGAGGATCGTCTGGTTGTAGGTGTGGTAGTCTTCCTGCCGCCGCCATATCCACTTCGCCTTGATGGCCATTCGAGGCTCCTTTGCCGCGATTGTACAGCGGCCCCGGCGGTCCGCAAGGAGGGGGTGACGTCACAACCGCTGGAACTCGGCATGAGAGAATGTCAGAGTTCGCTCCCGTTTCGGCAATGTTCGCTCCCAGGCGGATGAACATCGCTAGAAAGCGAGCGATACCCGGCCGCCTGGATTCCCCATGCCTTCTTGTGCTTGCGTCTGAGGTGAACGCCCGGGCTGGACTTGACCGGCGACGGTGAGGCGGCTAAAAGGGGATCATGGGAATTGTTGCCAACGTAGGCCGCGAGAGCATCCGCCGCGTCGATGAGTTCGGCGTCTTCTGCCGCTTCTGCGGCCAGACGCTGGCGTGGATGTTCGCGGGCGGCTGGTTCAAGGACCTGCGGCTGATCTGGCCGCGGCTGTACGAGGTCGGGGCCTCCAGCGTGCCGGTCGTGATCATCACCGGCGCGTTCGTGGGCGCCGTGCTGGCCGTGCAGACGGTGGTGCAGTTCAAGTCGATGGGCCTGCTGGACATGATCGGCGCGGTCATCGTCAAGAACACACTTCGCGAACTGGGGCCGATCTTGGCGGCGGTGCTGCTGGCCGGGCGGGTCGGCGGCGGCCTGACGGCGGAACTGGGCACGATGCGGGTGACCGAGCAGATCGACGCGATGCGTGCCATGGGGGCCGACCCCATCCGCGTGCTGGTCGTGCCGCGGCTGCTGGCGTGCACGCTGCTGATCCCGGTGCTGGTGATCTACGGCAGCTTCACGGGCGTGCTGGGCGGGTACTTCTTCAGCGTGTACGTGTACGGGGCATCGGGCAGCGAGTTCTGGCGACACGCCAGCCAGAGCATCGCCACGTTCGACATCTTCTACGGCCCCATCAAGAGCGTGTTCTTCGGCATGGCCATCGCCATGATCTGCTGCTTCAAAGGCTTTCGCTGCTCAGCCGGCGCCGCGGGCGTCGGGCGGGCGTGCACCCAGAGCTTCGTCGCCTGCTGCCTGGCCATCCTCATGCTGGACCTGTTCCTGGGCATGCTGCTCAACAGCATCCAGGAAGTGTTCTCCCTGAGCAAGGGAATGATGTAAGGACTCAATATGTGGACGCCCATCGCCAACTGGCGCAAACGCCATATGAATCCCACCAGCTTCTGGCTGCACATGCTGGGGATACCGTTCTGCTTCCTCGTGGCCCCGGTGCTGCTGATCCTGCAGCAGTGGTGGCTGGCGGGGTCGTTCTTCGTGGCCGGGTACGCGCTGCAGTTCATCGGCCACATGATCGAGGGGAATCAGTCGGGCGAGGAAATGCTCGTTCGCAGGATCCTCGGGCGCAAGACCGAGTGAGGCTCGACGTGAGCGGCCGTCATCCGTGAGTCAGGTCTCTGAAGCTCGCGGTGCGTCGTCTTCCCGCCGTTCCCTGCGCTTCCGCCACCACTCAACCCCGACGACGATCGTCATTGCCCCCGCGATGATGAGCAGGTGGTCGATCGGGTAGCGGTAGCGGGCCGAGCCGAACGTGATGACCGCGTTGCACACCCAATTGCCCAGCAGGCACAGGGCGATGCACGCCGCGCCCCCGGGCGCCCATCGCCGAATCGTCAATACCGACAGCGCCGCCAGCCCCGCCAGCACGTACCACGCCGCCAGGAGCAACTGCTCGGCTCGGTACATCAGGGCCAGCGGTTTGGGCGGCCGGCGATGAAGATCGCCGTCGACCAGCCGCGTACTCCAGTAAAGCGAGTAGTTCGGGGGCGAGTAAAGATCGGCCGTGCCACGCAAGGCTGACTGGCACACGCTCCAGGGGCATCGCCCGATGTATTCGCAGGCGGCCTCGAAGCCGATGCGATGGCGGGCGACCTCGTCGGGGTTGTCCAGCGGCGTCTGGCTCTCGGCCTGGTAGCCGTAGGCGGCGGGGTTGTGCGCGTAGTAGAGGTTGATGCCCGCGCTGGTGGTCAGCCCCACGCCGCTGCCCATCGTGTTGAGATTGCGGAGGTACCACGGCAGGAGCGTCACGACCAGCGTCACCAGCAGGATCTGTGCGGGCACGAAGGTGACGCGGCGCGGGCTCGTGTCGCGGCGATGCACCAGCAGGGCGGCCAGGAAGGGGGCCAGCACCAGCGCCTCGCCTCGTGTCAGGCAAGCGGCGCCCAGCAGAATGCCCGCCAGCAACGCCATGCGCCGCCAGCACTGCCGCGACCGCCTCGCCCGCATGATCGCGATCAGCGCCCCCAGCAGCAGCACCGAGAACAGCGGCTCCGATGCCAGCACGGGACTATAGAAGATGAAGGCGGGGTAGACCGCGCAGCCGCCTGCGGCAAGCAGCCCCGCCAGCCGCCGGCCCGTCATCTGCGTCGCCAGCACGTACACCATTCCGCAGGCCGCGGTGGACAGCACCACGTTCGCCAGCGACAGCCACGCGACGCTCCGCGAGACCAGCATGAGCATCGCCATCGCCGCCGGCCAGCCGGGCAGACGAAGAGCGGTTGGGGCCGGATGCCCGTACTGGCCGTGGTCAAGGATGACTGCGGCGAGGGTGTAGTAATCGGCGAAGTCGGAGACCGGCACGGGCTGGGCATACAGCATCCACGCCAGGCGCAGTGCAAAGCCGGCCAGAAGGATGGCGGCGAGGATACGTCCGGGGCTGCGGCCGAAGCTGGTGACAAATCGAAGGATGGGGCCACCTGCCAGTTGCTGAAGGAACAAGCACTTGCATCTATTCTGCCCTGCCAGCGGCCGTTGTCAAGCATCAACTGGCCAAAGCGGGTCCACCAAGTGTCCTCCGGAGGCAGCCGAAGGCTGGTGCGGCGGCGACCCTGAAGTAGGTGCGGCGACCGGGGGAGTAAATCGGGATTATCACTGTTCATAACCTCTTGACACAGAGCGAGCTAGGAAAAGTTACCTAGAGCGGTATCAGGGTAATTCCGGTTTATGCATCGCACGTCCGAATCAAGGCCTTTTCGCCCACCTTAATAGTTGACAAATCGTACTAGATTTGTAGGATAAACGTAGATGAAAGAAGCAACGACAACGGGCTCTCAAGGAGCCGAGACTAAAGCGGATTTTCAGTACGTGTTATACGGCTCATCGAAAGGGAAGATAATGATTACCTTGACTGAAGAACGAGTATCCGTGAAGGAAGCGCCTCTGAACGATCTAAACCTCAGCCTGGTTGACCACGAGGTGTATGGAAAGATCCCCGAGAAGGTCGACTATGTGTTTCACGAGTCCTTCGCCCAGGCCGCCACTGAGGCCAACCTGTTCGGGCCCAACGCCCACATCATTGATGTGCCTCAGTGGACGCACTTCCCCGAGGTGCCCGAAGAAATCGTCCCCACCCGCAGCGCCAAGGCTACCCTCACCCGCGAGGATGAGGCCGGGCTCTTCCTGCGGTACAACTACGCCCGCTATCGCCTCAGCAAGCTACAGGCGGCACAGCGCAGGCGCCTGTCCCTCAACCGCGCCCAGCAGATGGTGCTTTGGTATCGCCGCGCCGTGGACGCTCAAAGCGCCCTCGTGCGGGCCAACATGGCCCTGGTCCTGGCGATGGCCAAGAGGACGCGCATTCCCAACGTCGAATTCAGCGAGCTGATCTCCGAGGGCAACATGGCCCTGCTGCGAAGCGTCGAGAAGTTCGACGTGGCACGCGGGTTCAAGTTCTCCACGTATGCCTGCCGGGCCATCCTCAAGAGCTTCAATCGCCTGGCCACCAAGACAGGCCGCTATCGTCAGCACTTCCCGACCGAGTTCGACCCGGACCTGGAGCGCAGCGATTACGACGTCAGCCGCCATGAAATCCAGCGGAATGATTCCGTCGACGCGCTCCGCGAGATCCTGGCCAAGAACCGCGCCCGACTCAGCGAGGTCGAGCGGCGGATTGTGATGGAACGCTTCGCCATCGCCTCCGGCGGCAAGGGCCGCACGCTGGCCGAGGTGGGCAAGCTCGTCGGCCTGACCAACGAGCGAGTCCGCCAGATCCAGAACCTCGCCCTGGGCAAGATCAAGGCCGCCCTGGACGAGGACTACCTGGCCGCCTAGCCGGCACGATGGGTGGCGGCCTTCCCAGGCCGCCGCCAGGAAATACCGTAACGTGCGGCGGCCCATGCCCGACCGCTGCAAGCATTGCCGCCGTGGCGACACGATCGTTCGTGTCGCCACGGTTGTTTATTCAGGTTCGGTGCGCCTTCTGTGTAAACATGCTTTTGCCCCTGCGGGGCTAAAAGCATGGCACCCGAGATGTGCACGTCTCTCGCAACGCATCTCCCCGTCTCCCCATCTCCGCGTCTGCGCTCGTCTTCCCTCATCGTCCCTGCGGGTTTTCGTGCTCGTGCAGGCCGGCGAAGCGGGGGGCGACGAATTCCAGGCGGGGAGGCAGGGAGGGGTTGGGCAGCCGTTCCAGCAGCAGGTTCACGGCGGCGGAGGCGAGCTGTTCGATGTCGACCTCGAAGCGGAACACCGGCAACGCGAACGAAAGCGGGGCCTGGCGATTCGCCTGCACCACGATCTTGGGGCGGTAGTCGCCGGCAGAGACGAGCGTCGTCGTCAGGCCCAGGGTCACGCGGTCGTCCACTGCGATCAGGCCATCGGGCCGCGAGGCGGCCGGCATGGCCAGCAATCGCTGCGCGATCTTCTGCCCCGACAGCACGCCTTGGCCTTCCTGCAGGAGCGGCAGCGTCTCGATGCGGCCGGCGAGGGCAGTGGCCGCCTCGGTGAAGCCTTCCCAGAAGCGGCCGAAACCCTTCCGCGGCGGCTCGGCCGCGATGAGGGCGAGTCGCCGGCAACCTTGGTCGGCCAGCAGGGCGGCGGCCTGCATGACCATGGGTTTCTGGTCGATGACCACACCGCAGGGAGCGGCCTCCCACCACCAGGTGTGACACAGCGGAAGGTTGTGCTGCTTTGCCCACGCCCAGTGTCGGGCGTCCGTGGTCAGCGTCGTCAGCACGGCGTCGACCGCGCCGGCGAGGATGTCCTGCTCGAGGCCGCTGAAGTCGGCCAGCACGGGGGAGTCCACGTTCCGAGATCGTTCCATCGCATAGACGTGGCAGCGATGGCCCGCCTGGCGGATGCCGGATTGCAGGAACTGCAGCAACTGGGCGAGGAAGGGCACCTCGCCCACCAGCTCGGCCGGAAAGCTCGGCAGTGCCACCGACCACAGGTTCGGCAGGGGCCTGGAAAGATCAGCGACGACGGTGCCGACCTTGCTCTTTCGCGTGATGACGCCCGCCCGCATGAGTTGCCCCATCGCCCGGGTGAGGGTGTCGTTGCTGAAACCCAGCGTGACGCGCAGCTGCTGCTGCGGCGGCAGACGGTCCCCATCGCGCAGGCCTTTGCCATGCGCGTAGCGCAGGACGGCCTTGACCGCCTGCACGACGCGAGACCCTCCGATGTCCGCTGATGTATTCATCTGGATTTTCCGCGAAACCTAGCTTGACAGTCGCGCATTATACCGATAACACGGTTTATTGCAACGTTGATTCCCCAGAGCAGCGGGGAATCGCGGCGACCGGGCTTCTTCACCTGCCTTGCGAGGATCGAGTAATGATGAGGCGACTCTTCTGCATCGTCCTGTGCGTGGCCCTGACCACGCCCGCCCTGGCGGGCGAGCGGATCCTGCCCGTGCTGCCGGCGGGACAATGGAAGCTCGAAGTGTCCCCAGGCGATCAAGCCACCCTCGTGGAGAAGGAGGGTTGCCTTGGCGTCAAGTTCGAAGTCAACGTCAAGGACCGCTTCCTCTCTGGTCACATCACGCATATCCAGGCGGTCGTGCGGCTGCTGCTGGCCGAGCCGGTGGAACTGGGGCCGCAGGAGTCGCGCGTGCTGTTCGAGGCCGCGGGCATGGCCACGGGCAATCTCAGCGTACGGGCCTACCCCATCATCCGCGATGCCAGCGGCGAGCAGCTGATCTACGAACCGTGGGCATACCCACACCTCAAGTGCGGCACGGCCAAGTGGGGCAAGTGGACCTCTCGCTACATCTATTCCTCCGAGGCCGGCGGGGCCACGCAGGAGGTTTACGAAGCCGAGGGCGGGGATCGCAACGCCCGGCCTGACGGCAAGTGCGCCTTCGCGGGCTTCATGATCCGCGTGCGGGCGAGCAAGCCTCTCGTCCACAAAGGGGAGATGTTCTTCGGCGGCATTGAGCTGGGAGGCATGAAGGTGCCTTACGCCGCCCCGTTTCTCTATGCGGATTCGGTGCTCCCCAAGGGCGGCCAATACCGCCTGGCGGCCCGGGTGACGAACGAGTTTCAAGGCAGGCCGCTGCGAGAGTTCACCCGCGCGCTCTCCTTCGAGCCCAACGACCTTACCTCGGCGCGACAGAAGATCGAGTTCCCGCTGGGCCCCGACGACAACTACTGGATCGACTACCAGGTCACCGATGCCAACGGCGCCGTCGTGACCGGCGAATCGCTGCGCTACCAGGTCGAAGGCAGTGAAGACCGCACGCCGCCGCAGCCCGTGGACCTCAAGACGCCGCCTGCTCTGGGCTACGTGCGGATCAACCCCGACGCCCACACCGCCGGCGTCTACAACCGCGACGAGCCCCTGGCCGTGACCGCACGCGTCTTTTCCAAGGGCGTCGACAATCTCAAGCTCGCGTGGCAACTCAAGCACGTGATGTACGACACGATCGTTGAGGAGGGCGCTGCCGACGTCGCGCTGGCCGGCAAGCCCTATCTCGACGTGCCGATCTCGCTCAAGGGCGAGGCCGGCCGCGATGCCTACCGACTGGTCGTGAGCGTGCTGCCCCCTGCGCCGGCGAGCCAGCCTGCCGCCACGGCCAGCGCGGCGTCCACGCGCCCGGCGACCAAGCCCGTTGCGGCCAAGCCCGCCGCGGCCAAGCCGCCGGTCAAGCTCGATGAACAGACCTATGTCCTCGGTCGCCGCAGCGACCTGGCCGCCACGTACGAAGGCCGCACGCAGGGCCTGCGACGCGACCGGACGGTCACGCATGAATCAGCCTACATGCGATTCACGTTCCTCCTTCGCGATCCCGTCCGCAGTGAGGCGCAGTTGCTGGAGGCGTTCCAGCGGTTCGTGAAGGAGGCGTCGCTGGTCGGCCCGGACATCACCTACATGGTCGATCTTCGCGACTTCGAGGTGCTGCCGGGCGTGTACGACTTCCCGCTGCTGGATCGCCTGTTCGACGCGGCCGCCGACGCCGGCTGCTGCATCACGCTGCGGCTGGCGCACGAGGACAAGGCGGGCAACAACCTCTACCGCCACCAGCGGTTCAGCCGCCAGCGCAGCTTCGACGGCACCGAGGCCATCGGCCATCACTGGTACGGCAGCTTCTCGCTGAGCGATCCGGAGTACATCAACGCCCACCTGCGTGCGTTCAAGGTGTTCCACGATCGTTACCACCGCCACACGGCCTACCAGGGTCTGTACGTGATGAACATCGGCGGGGAGTGGGGCGTGCTCGACCAGCCATGGCGCGGCCTGTGCGGCGGCTATGAAGCGCCGACGGTGGCCGCCTTCCGCGGTTATCTGAAGGACACGCTGGGGCTCTCGCTGGAGCAACTGGCCCGGCGATGGGGCGTTGAACTCAAGGACTGGAACGACGTGCAGGCGCCCCTGCCGGAGTACGTCTCGGGCTCGCGGCCGGACATGCGGGTGCAGTGGCTGGACTTCTGCCGGTACAAGACGTGGCTGGATAAGAACTATTGGTACCAGCTGGCCGCCCGTAGCGTCCGCTCCTACGACCCCAACGGCGTGATCATTCTCTACACGTACAACCCCAATGGCGTCATCGGCGTGGGCGACTACCTGCACAATGGCGGCAACCATTTCCTGGCGTACGAGGGGACTCTGTTCGACGCGGCTGATGGCGGCCTGGGCTGGATCACCGAACCCCACCACCCGCTGAACTGGGCGGCCTACGGCGACCCTGGCGAGCGGGGCTGGGTGCTGGACTGGTCGGTGTTCGTGATGATGTCGCAGGCCGGCGGCGGGGGGGCCAACATGCACGTGTACTTCTGGCCGCTGCCGGGCAATGGCTACAGCCTGCCCGCGCACTTCGGGGGCGTGACGGCGTACGACCGCTTCGCTCGCTACAAGACGGTCCTGCAGGAACTCAATTCCGCCCGCGTCGTTGGCAGCAAGCCGCTGGTGGCGACGCTGCGCGATCCGTCCACGTTGTACTGCAAGCATCGCACCTCTTTCAGCGACCGCTGGGGAGACCTGAACCGCTGGTTTGAACTGCTCCAGGCTGACTCGATCGACCGCCAGGAGCTGCGCGACGACCGCGCGGCCGAATACAAGCTCATCCTGCCCAACCCGCTGGACGAGGTGATGAGCAAGGACAACATCGAGAAGCTCGACCGGCTGGTCCGCGGCGGGGCGAAGATGATCATCGCCGCCAACACCGGCCGCTATTGCCCTGAGCTGGGCAACGAACAGTACGTGCTGCTGCAGAAGCTGGGCATCGGCGCCCCGCAGGGCCAATACGAGCATGGCGGCGTGGACGTAGCCGCCAAGGTGGAGGCGGCCAATCCGCTGTTCGATGCCAACGGCCTGGTGCGGTTCTTCACGACCGACCAGATGCGTGCGGACATGGCGAACCCGGAGATCCAGAGGGAATTCTTCAAGTGGCCTTACCGGTGGATTCCGGTGACGGATTACTTCGGCTACTATCGCGACGCCAAGCCCGTCGGCGGCGACGTGTGGGCCCGCTTCGCCGGTGGCGGGGCGGCCGTCACTCGTCATGCCGTGGACAAGGGCGAGGTCGTCGTCTTCTGGGGCACGCCCGACTTTAAAGCGGGGTACCTCAAAGGCTTCATGGCCCGGGCGGCCGCCTGGGCGGGCGTGCCGAACCCGCGAGAAGGCAACCCCATCCCCTACCTGCTGGAACTCCGCAGCGGGAAACTCGACCGCTACTATGCGATCCTCTATCACGAAAAGCCCGGCACGTATCACATGAAGCTCCCGGCCATTCCAGATCGCAAGGGCAATTGGGTGCTGGAGGAACTTGTGAGCGATCAGAAGCTTGGCGTCTTCAGCGGCAAGGAAATGCGCGAGTCCGGCATTGATGTTGTGTATCATCCAGGTTATTCGCCATTGAAGATCATCCGCATCCGCCCCGCGGAACAACTCGGAGCCGGCTGGGAAGCGAAGTATCACAAGGCTGAGGAAGCTAAGTAGGCGGGTCAGGTGAGACCGCGCGGTGCGGCGGCTGGCGATTGGCCGATTGCACGGATTGACGGAACGACGAACGAAGGACGGCACGATGAGACGCGTAACGACCAACTCGGCGAAGGCGGGTGTCACGATGGCCCCCGGCGATGGCCTGGCTATAAAGGAAGCGACCATGAAATCGATGAGACTTGCAGTGTGCGCGGCGGCGTTGGCGATGCTGGCGGCTATGTCGATGGCAGCGGGGGAGCAGGCGGCAACCGCCCCGGCGGCGGCCTCCAGGCCGGCCGAGCCCGACATGTACCACCCGGTCTTCGCGCACTACATGACGTGCTTCGGCAACTCGGTGGAGTTCTACAAGAGCGAGATCGAGCTGGCCCAGCGGCATGGCATCGAGGGGTTCGCGCTGAACTGCGGGCAGTGGGGCAACTGGGACGCCAAGAACAACAAGATGGGCACGGGCAACTACCTCCAGTGGGCGGAAAAGATATACGAGGCTGCCAAGCAGCTCAACAGCGGTTTCAAGCTCTTCATCTCGCCCGACGGCATCGGCGATCCGCGGCAGATGGTCGACATGGTCACACGCTTCTACGACCATCCCAACCAGTTCCGCCATCACGGCAAGAGCGTGCTGTCGGGCTGGGGTGGCGGCGTGTATGGCGCTGCCGCCGAGGCCCTCAGGAAGGAGGGCAAGGACGTCTTCCTGGTTCCGCACGTCTACTCCCCGCGATTCAAGATGGCCTGGAGCTTCGAGACGGTGCTCGACCTGTTCCGCGAGAACCCCTACCTCGACGGCGTGTTTCACTTCGCCGTTGACGACTCCATCGGCGGCATGATCGCCACCAATTCCATGGGATGTCGGGCCGCCCATTACCTCGGCCGGGTGGACCCCAACAAGGGCAAGATATTCATGGGCTCGGCCGCTCCCACGTACAACAGCGCCAACGTCCGCGACATGCAGGGCATGGCGGGGTATGGCGCGCTGTGGGAAGGCCTCATCCGCGACGGCGCCGATTGGATCGAACTCACCACCTGGAGCGACTACCAGGAAGACTCCAGCCTCATGCCGTTCCGCTGGCCCGGCGGCCAGGATAAGCAGTATTTCAGCCACGACGAGAGCTACCTCGATGTCACGGCCTACTACAGCGCGTGGTACAAGAGCGGCGTCAAACCCGCCATCAAGCAGGACAAGCTCTACTACGCCTACCGCAACCGCACGAGCTGGCAGCAGCAGGCCTACGACTTCAAAGACAAGAAGTGGGTTGACAACACCAACTGCACCTGGCCTTTCGACCAGTTCCACGATGATGTCACCGACTGCATCTACGTCACCACGTTCCTCACCGCCCCGGCCGAGTTGAAGATCAAGCTCGGCGCGGCCGAGAAGTCCTTCTCCCTGCCGGCGGGCATCGCGACGGTGTCCGTGCCGATGGCGCCGGGTGTGCCGCAGTTCACGCTCACCCGCAGCGCCGGCGCGCCCCTGATCGACGTGCTCGGCCGCAAGGAGATCATCGCCAAGGAGAATGAGTACAACAGCGCCAAGGGCCTGCACCTGCTCAACCGCCTGTGGTGCGGCGGGGCGGCGGCCGGGCCAGTCGCTCTGAAGATCGAGGCCGAGAACGCCAAGGTGCACGACGGCGCCAGCATCGTCACCGAAGGCACGGTCAAGGGCGTGCAGACCGAGCCCAATCAGTTCAGCGGCTTTACGGCCGAGATCAAGGGCCTGACCACCGCCACGTACTGCGTGAAGATCACCTACAGCAACGCCGACTCCAACGAGGCCCGGCTGACGCTGTCAGCGGATGGCCCGACGCGGGCTGCCAAGCAGTACCCGCACTACATTCCGGCGTTCCTCCCGCCGACGGGCAAGGGCAAGTTCGCCACGATCAGCATGCTGTGGTCGCTGTACGACACGACGACCTACCTCAAGCTGCAGTGGGAGAAGAGCACCGGCAGCAACGTCAACAAGGACCACCCGCTGGTCGATGACCAGGGCCGCGTCATCATCGACAGCATCGAACTGGTCAAGGTCGAGCCCGTCGTCAAGCCCGCGCGTCCCACGTCGGTCTTCCCTGAACTGGTCGCCATTCCGGGCGGCGAGTTCACCATGGGCGACGCCAACGGCCTGCCCGATGAAAAGCCCGCGCACAAGGTGAGGCTCTCGCCGTTCGCCATCGGCAAGTACGAGGTGACGAACGAGGAATTCGAGAAGTTCGATCCCACGCATCGCAAGCACCGCGACGGCTTCTCGTGGCGCGACCGCGAGCCGGTGATCTACGTCTCGTGGCAGGACGGCATGAACTACTGCAACTGGCTGTCGAAGCAGGCGGGCCTGACGCCCGTGTACGAGATGACGGTGCCCGATCCCAACAAACCCAATCAGAAGGTCCTTAAGGAGAACCTTGCCGCCGACGGCTTCCGCATGCCCACCGAGGCCGAGTGGGAGTACGTCGCCACCGGCCGGGGCGAAGGGCGCAAGTACCCCTGGGGCAAAGAGGCCCCCGACGCCACCCGCTGCAACGCCACCGGCGACCGCGAGCTCAAGGCGACGGCGGCCTTCCGCAGTCAAGAGGCCGGCGGTGTGATGGTGGCTGGCAGCTATCCCGCCGGCGCCAGCCGCGATGGCGTGATGGATCTCGCCGGCAACGTGGGCGAGTGGTGCACCGATCGGTTACGGCCTTACACGGCCGAGCCGGCCACCGACCCGGTGAACCTGGACGCGACGTCGCAGTACCGCGTGATCCGCGGCGGCTCGTGGGGCTACTACGGCCACAGCCAGCGCTGCGCGGATCGCGAGTACAACAGCGACGCCTATCCCGGGTACATCTATATCGGCCTCCGCGTCGTTGTCAGCGAGGCGGGATACAAGAAGCTGATGAAGAAGTAGTGGATCAGTTGATCGGTGAATCGGTGAACCAGTGACCGGCCTTGCCGGCGGTGGTGCTGCGCGAAGAAGGAGATAGAAGGTGAAGAAGATTCTAGCGCTTGCGGTGGTGGCGTGCACGTTGCTTGGCGCGATGAGTTCATGCAGCCAGCTGGCTCCGGCGACGAGGTCGGCGGCGGCGACGTCGGTCCCGGCCTCGGCCCCGGCGACGCAGCGGCCCAAGAAGATCTACGCGCATTACATGGGCTGCTATCCTGCCGCGGCCGCGGCGACGGCCCACCACCGCGAGAACGACTCCTACAAGCCGCGCCATGACGCCAACGGCATGTTCGACGCCATCGGCGACCGGTGGCGCAACTGGCCGCTGGTGCCCGATGGCATGAAGGTCTCGCTGGAGCAGTCGGCGGACCTGGAGATTCGGCGGGCCCTGCGCGGCGGCATCGACGGCTTCGCCATCGACGCCTGGGCCGGCGGCGACTCGGCCAAGCAGGTGCTCGACGCCTTGTTCAAGGTGGCCGAGGAGAAGGACTACCCCTTCGAGATCACGATCTGCCTCGACGCGGGCATCGCCGATAACTACGGCCTGGCCGCGGCGATCAAGTACGTCCTGGACAAGCATGGCAAGAGCCCCAAGCTTGCCCGTCGCGACGGCAAGCCGCTGATCTTCGGCTACATCTCCTCGTTCGTCGGCTTCCGCTACGGGGCGTCCCAGCTCAAGAAACGCCCCGAGTTCGCGGACGCCAACGAGCGGCAACTCCACGCCAACCGCATGCTCCGCACCACCGAGGAGGGATGGCAGCTCATGGCCGACGGCCTGCTGGACATGCAGAAGCAGGTCGGCCAGGACCTGTACCTCCACTGGTGCATGAGCGCGTTTTTCCACCAGGTCTCCAACACCACCCCTGATGATCTCGTCCGGGCGGCGGGTTTCATGGGCAAACGCTTCGGCGCGGTCGGCGAGTTTCTCGGCGGCGGGGCGACGCATGACCGCATGGCCGCGGCCGTCAAGGCGGCTGGCGCCGAATGGTCCGAACCGTTGTTCTTCCAGTACGAGAACATCGGCTGGGGTGGCAACCGCATCTCATCGGGCTTCAACATTCTTCGCGATCGCTGGAAGCACGCCCGCGACAACGGCTCGACGCTGATCCAGTTCATCACCTGGAACGACTACACCGAGAACACCTGCCTGGCCCCCGCCTACGACACGCGTTACGCGGTCCTCGACCTCAACGGATACTTCGTGCAGTGGTGGAAGACGGGCAAGGAGCCCACGCCCGACCACGACCGCGTCTACGTCAGCTATCGCAAGTATCCGCATGGGGCCAAGCTGTTCCCGTTCAAGCCCAAGCAGGGCGACCCCAACAACGTCGTGCTCGAGGTCCTGACGATCCTGCCCAAGCCCGCGAAGGTGCGGCTGCCCGGCCGCGACGCCGAGTGGGACGCCCCGGCGGGCATGTCGTGGAAGCAGTTCCCGCTGACGCCCGGCGCCGTGGTGGCCGAGGTCGTCCGCGACGGCAAGGTGGAGGTCCGCCTCGAGAGCCCCGAGCCCATCACCGACCGTCCCTTCCGCGAGACCAACGGCATGACGTGCTACTCCACGGAGTTCATGAAGCACTGGCAGGCGGACTTCGGCGACGCGCCCCCGCTGCTGCGAGGCGAGTACGCCGACGACGACAAGGACGGCCTGCCCAACTGGTTCGAGATGTACTGGTACGGCAAGTTCATGGACTGGAAGACGGCCGGCGTGGCCGACCCCAACGCACCGGCGGCCGGCGACAAGACCGCCAAACAGCACTACCTTGACCAGACCGCGCCGTGCACGCCGCCGCCGGCGAACCCGGCGCCCAAGCCGACAGTTCGGCCTGCGAGCAAGCCCGCCAGCAAACCCACCACGGCGGCGAAGTAGCTGCACGGTCATGAGATTATAGAAGAGAGCAATATGACACACGAACTCACGGCAAACGGCGCGGCTTTGACACTCACCGAGAAGGGCAATCTCGCCTTCCGCCCTGCCGGCGGGCAGACCTGGGAGAGCGGCGGGCCGCTGTGCGTGCTGCATTACTATGACCGCCAGCATCCCCGCGCGCAGCAGGTCGTCGTGCCGTGGGACGACTCGGCCGCATTCGGCACGGCCGGTACCATCTCGCTGAGCACCAAGAGCCGCCTGGACATCGAACCCATCGACGCGCGATCCCTCCGGATCGTCATGACCTTCGACACGATCTTCACGACGATCGCCGTCCGCCTGGCCCTGGCGGACGACGGCAGCGGGTTCGACGTGACCATCGAAGCCGACGGAGTCCGCGAGAACCTGCCGCGCCTGTACCGCCTGCTGGGCATCGAGATCCTTCCGGAGTTCGGCGCCGCCCGCACCGGCGAGGCGGGCTACCTCACGCTGCCCAACTGGTTCGGCTGCCAGACCTCGTTCAATCACAACTACCCTCGCGAGGCCTGGCAGACGATCTACAGCTCCAACGACCAGTGGGAGCACGTGTGCAACATGCCCGTGTTCGGCATCACGCGGGCGCAGGGCACGATGTGCGGCCTGGTGGCCCAGGGCGACTACGACGCCCAGCTTGTCTGCCGCCAGCATTGGGAGCAGAACCAGGGCAACAGCGTCCACCCGTACCTGGTCTGGCGGTGGCAGCAGCAGGACGACCTCATCGCCGGGCCGCGGCAGTTGCGCTATCGCTTCGCCCTGCCCAACGGCCCCGACGGCGAGGGCTACGTCTTCATCGGCAAGCAGTATCGCCGGTTTCTCCGCACCGAACGCGGCCTGATGACCTGGGCTGAAAAGGGCCGGACGCGCCCCGAGGCCGTCGACTTCCACGACCGGTTCTTCCTGAAGATCTTCATGGCCTACAAGGACCCGGAGCCTCAAGGCAGGGGCGCCTACCACAGCACCTGCACCTGCGAGGAGGCCCGGCAGATCATCGAGCGGTGCCTTGCCCGCGGGATGAAGCGGCTGACGGTTGTGCTGGTCGGCTGGGGCCAGGACGGCCACGACGGCAAGTGCCCGACGTACCTGCCCGTTGACGAGCGGGTCGGCGGCGAGCAGGCCTTCAATTCCCTCGTCGGCTGGTGCCGCGATCAGGGCGTGATGCTGGCGGTTCACACCTCGCACGGCGGGGCGTACCCGTGCTCGGAGGAGTTCCACATCGACGAGCTGATACGCCACCGCACCGGCGAATACTGGGAGAGCATCATCTGGAGCGGCGGCCAGACGCACCGCATCTGCCCCCAGATCTCGCTGAACAAGTACGTCAAGCGCGACGTGCCGGCCCTGGCGGCCTTGGGCCTCCATGGCCATCATCACTTCGACGCCGTCGGCGGGTTCGTCTGCTGCCACTCGCCGCTGCATCCCGTGACGCAGCGGGCCCAGTACATCGAGCTGGCCCGCCAGGAGTTCAAGGTGGCGTTGGACGTCATGGGCAGCGTCTCGACGGAGATGCCCTTCGGCCAGTACTTCGACGTGGTGGACGGCTTCTTCCATTCCTACAGCAATCCCTCGTGGCTGGTCCGCAACTGCGCGATCGGCCGGCATTTCTTCGACCGCACCGCGCCGCTGCTGATGGTGGCCCTGCACGGCAGCGTCTACTGCGGCGAGTCGATCGGCGCGGGCGACCCGCGTCGGCTTCTGGAGATGCTCGACCTGGGCCTCTCGCCGCAGTTCGAAGTGTGCATGCGGCCCAGCCCGGCCTTCGGCATACGGGCCTATGAGAAGGCGGCCGATGCGCTGGAGAACGCGTATCGGTTCATGTTCGGCCCCCAAGGCGTCCGCACCCGCCTGGGCGACCAGACCGTCGAAGGGCGGTGGGAGCTTGCCCCGGGCGTGACGCGCACGGTCTACTCCGGCGGCGCGGTCGTCCGCGTCAATCGCAGCGACAAGGCCTTTGAAGACCTCCAGCCGAACTCCTACGACATTCAGGACGGGCAGGCGGCGGTATGACGTTCCGCATCCTCATTGGTTCCATCCTCGGCCTGGCCGGCGCGGCGTTCATCGGCGGCGCGGGCTACCTCAACGACACGGTGCTGCGCCTCACGCCGATGATCGGCAATCACCTGCCCATCAGCGTCTTCGGCGTCATCGTGCTGCTGGTGATCCTGGCCAACCCGCTACTGTCGCTGGTGCACAGGCGGCTGAGACTGGGCACGGTCGAACTGGCGGTCGCGGCCGTGATGATGCTCGTTGCCTGCTCCATCCCCGGCAGCGGGCTCATGCG
>CAZTVF010000016.1:0-3124 GCA_964616985.1 uncultured Planctomycetaceae bacterium | reverse complement strand
CATTCGGACCTTCGTGCCCTCGCTGGCCATGCCGGCCAAGTACAACAGCGACTACCCCGCGTGGCGCGAGCACAAGCTGATGTCCTACGTGCCGCCGGCCCTGCTTCCGGCCGAGGGGCAATACGACGCCCGCGTCACCGCTCCGATGCTGCAGGGCGGCGCGCGGGGCGGCAAACTCGTCACGACGGACAAGGTTCCCTGGGACCAGTGGAAGGAGCCGCTGGCCACGTGGCTGCCGCTGGTGGTGCTGATGGGCCTGGCCGTCATCTGCCTGGGCCTGATCGTGCACCCGCAGTGGAGCTTCCGCGAACGGCTGCGGTACCCGGTGGCGCAGTTCGCTTCCTCGCTGTTAGCGCAGGACCAGGGCCGCTTCGCCCCCATCCTCCGCAATCGCATGTTCTGGATCGGCCTGGCCGTCGTGCTCGCCGTCCGCGTCGTCAATGGCCTGCACGCGTGGCAGGTGCTCAACCTGGAGATTCCGCTGTACCTGGACCTGCGGATGCTGGCGCCGCAGTTGCCGAGCATCGCCAATTCCGTCGGCGGCGACCGCGTGCTGCTGCCGGAGTTCTACCCGGCCGTCATCGCCTTCAGCTTCTTCCTGGCCAGCGACGTGGCGCTCAGCCTGGGCATCTCGCAGATCGCGTTCGTGCTGGTGATGGGCGTGCTGCTGCGGCAGGGGGTCGGCATCGACACCGACTACCTCACCGGCGGCCCGTCGGCCTGGCAGTACTTCGGCAGCTACCTCGGCGTGGGGCTGCTGCTGGCCTACACCGGGCGGCGATATTACCTCTCGGTTCTCAAAGAGGCCCTCACCTTCCGCCGCTCTGACGGCGTCGAACGCTACGCCGTCTGGGCCTGCCGGCTGCTGCTGGTCTTCTCCGGCGGGGCGGCCGCGGTCATGGTCGGCATGGGCCTGCCCGCCGGCCTGGCCGTCATCATGGTGCTGCTGCTCCTGCTGATGTTCAGCGTCATGGCCCGCGTGAACGTCGAGAGCGGGCTGATCTTCTGCCAGCCTTACTGGCAGCCGCTGACCGTGTTCATCGGCCTGTTCGGCCTGGGGGCCCTGGGCCCCCAGGTGTTCATCATCCTGGCCCTGGTGTGCGCGGTGCTGACGATCGACCCGCGCGAGAGCCTCATGCCGTTTGTCGTCAATGGCCTGCGCATCGGGCAGGACGCCAAGGTGCAGCCCGGGCGCGTGGGGCCGCTGGCGGCGGTGGCGCTGGTGGTGGCGCTGGTGGTCGCGGTGCCCGTGGTGCTGGGCGCGACGTACCAGAACGGCGCCCCCGAGCACGACGGCTGGGCGTACCGAATGGTCCCCGAGATGCCTTTCAAGGCCCTGCTGGGGACCGTGACGAAGCTCGAGGCCAGCGGCCAGCTGGAACACTCGCTGGCCCTGAGCGGCCTGGAGCGGTTCACCTCGATGAAGCCCGACGCCAGCTTTGTCACCTTCGCCTTGATCGGCCTGGGCCTGGCCGTCGGCATGAACTTCCTCCGCCTTCGCTTCACATGGTGGCCGCTGCATCCGATCCTGTTCCTGGTCTGGGGCACATACTCGGTGGGCTTCTTTGCCACCTCGTTCCTGCTGGGCTGGATGATCAAGTCGGCCGTCACCAAGTTCGGCGGCACCGGCGCGTACGCCAAGGCCAAGACCCTCATGATCGGCGTCATCGCCGGCGACCTGCTCGGCGGTTTGATCTTCATGGCCGCCGGTGCGATCTACTACGCCGTTACGCACACGGTCCCGCCGATCTACCGGATTTTCCCCGGCTAGCGGTCTGTCTGACCTCAACCGACGGGCGGCGGCCTGGGAAGGCCGCCACCCTTCTTGCGGACCTCAATCGAGGGTGGCGGCCTTCCGAGGCCGCCGCCCGTCGCGTCACGCGACGAATTGAAGAGAAAGGATACGTCATGTTCAAAGTCCTCTTTGGCCTCGCCCTGGTTGCCTTGGTCCTGTTCGCCCTTCCGATGACCGCCCGCGCGGAAGACGCCTCGCAGTTCCCGCAGTTGGCGAAGGTGTACCAGACGCTGGCGGCGGGGGGGCGGGTGAAGGTGGCCTACTTCGGCGGCTCGATCACCTGGGGCGCCACGGCCAGCGACCCGCTCAAGACATCGTGGCGGGCCCTGGTGACCAAGGCCCTGGAATCCAACTACCCCCAGGCCCACATCGAGGCCATCAACGCCGCCATCGGCGGCCAGCCCTCCAAGCTGGGCGTCTTCCGCATGGACCGCGACGTGCTGCCCTACAAGCCCGACCTGTGCTTCGTAGAGTTCGCCGTCAACGACTGGTCCGCCGCCGACGGCCAGGAGACGGTCGAGGGCATCGTCCGCAAGCTTCGCGCGAGCAAGCCCGACATGGCCATCGTGCTGGTGATCATCGGCTCGGGCTGGGACTACGGCAGCCCCGCGGCGGCCAAGCACATCGAGCTGGCCAATCATTACGGCCTGGCGTACATCGACATCTTCGCGGCCGTGAAGGCGAAGATAAAGGAAGGCCTCAAGACCAAGGACATCCTCACCGACAGCTGCCACCCGACCGATGCGGGCTACCGGATCTACGCCGACATCGTGCTGGCGGAACTCGTCCGCCAGGCCGCGGCCAAGGGCACACCCGCGCCGGAGCCCGCCAAGCCCCTGACGCCCAATCGCTACGAGAAGGCATCGATGATAGAACTGGCGAAGCTGCCCGATCTCGGCGGCTGGAAGATCGATCCGCCGTCGGTCGTGGGCACGTGGTTCGACCAGCAGCCGTCGCGGTGGTTCTCCTCGGCCGTCGTGCCCGGCAAGGACGGCGCGGAACTGTCCACGGAGGTGACCTGCACCGGCCTGGGCCTGTACTACGAGATCACCGAAGGCGGCGGGCCCATCGTCGTTTCAGCCGATGGCAACAAGGTGCTGGAGATCAAGACCGAACAGAAGTTCGCCTTCTCGCGGGTCATGTTCAGCTTCAGCATGCTCGAAGGCTCAGCCGTCCGCAAGGTGACGCTGTCCGCCCCGCAGGCGGCGAAGACCAAAGCCGCCTATCTGCTGTACACCCATTGAAGTCTGTTAACCTTTTTCGGTTTCGTGCGTCTAATCCCGGATTTCCCGGATGCAGTTGCGATTCCTGATATGGCGCGGTATGATC
>CAZTVF010000015.1:0-61426 GCA_964616985.1 uncultured Planctomycetaceae bacterium | reverse complement strand
TCGCGCCTCGTGGACCACATGACGTACATGGGCAAGGCGATGGACACGACGCTGTACGTGAAGAACGGCCCGTCGGTCGCCGGCAACGGCGCGGGCGGCGAAGGCTATTCGAACTTCTCCATCGCCTGCACGACGGGCGAGGGCATCGCCACGCCGATGACCTTCACCCGCTTCCGCCGCTGCACGATGGTGGACAACCTGAGGATTATCTAACGGTCGTGGCACGGGCGTCTCGCCCGTGTGTCCCACGGCCGTCTCGGCCGTGGCAAGATGACAATACACATGGGCGAGACGCCCATGTGACGCACGGGCAAGATGCCCGTGCTACGTCTGAGAGATGCAGAAATGGTGATCGGGCTGGTCGAAGGCACAGTGACGTCGCACGTGAAGCATCCATCGATGCAGGGGTGGAAGCTTCTGATCGTCCAGCCGCTCGATATCAAGGGCGGCGCGGAGGGCGACCCCGTGCTGGCGATCGACACGCTCGGCGCCGGGCACGGATGCAAGGTGCTGATCAGCAACGACGGCAAAGGCACGCGGCAGATCGTGGGCAAGGAAAACTCGCCCGTCCGATGGTCGGTCGTGGGCATTGTGGATTGAGGTAGCATTGGACGCAAAGCTGGTCAACGAGATCGTCGAGCAGGTGCTCAAGGCGCTGGGACAGGCGCCGCACAGCGCCTCGGCGCCGACACAGAAACCGACGGACAGCCGCCCGTCGGCGTCAAGTGACGCGCAGAAGACGAACCCGAAGTCCGCGCCCAATGCGTCGGCGATCGGGCTGCCCAGCTTCGTCCCGGTGAAAAAGTACGTCGCGCCTGCGGTGAAGGAATGGTCCGGCACCTGGGGCGTTCGCAGCACGCCCAAGTCGGCCCCCAAGCCGCCGGCGAAGCTTTTCGTCACGGCCGAGATGTTGCAGCAGCGGCTGGCGGGCGCAGGCGGCAGCATCGTCGAGCTGGCCTGCAACGAGTTCCTCACGCCCAACGCCGAAGACTACGCCGATCGCAAGCACATCACGATCAAGCGGGCGGCAGCGAAGTCGCCGGGCGGTGCATGCGCCGCCCCCGTGGCGGGCGAGCATGCCGGCGCGTCGCAAACGGCGCGACGCTTCGGCATGGCACCCGGTGAAACTCCCGCCGCGCCGGCCGCGGCGTCGCCATCGACGGCCAGCGCCGCGCCCGTCGCGTGCGGCTCGTCGTCGATCGGCCTGGTGATTGAGCGGGCGGATGCGAAGGTCTCCAGCCTGGTCAGCGCGCTGAATCGCGACCTGCCGCTGGTGGACTTCACGCAGACCGACTGCTGGCGGCAGAACGTTGCGGCCCTGTGCCGCGCGATCCAGGCGGGGCAGGTGTGCAGCGGCGTGGTGGTGGCCCCGTATGGAGCGGGCGCGATGCTGCTGGCGTCTAAGTTCAAGGGCGTTCGCCCCGTGCAGGGCACGCGGGCCGACAGCGTCGCCGCGGCCATGAGGCACTATGGCGCCAACGTGCTGGTGCTGGAACACGCCTACGCCACGTTCCATGAGATGCGGGCCATGGCGCAGCGTTTCGCCGCCCGCGGCGGTGAGATGGGCATCGACAAGTCGCTCGACGCGTTCGTGTCGCAGCAGGAGAAATCCTGATGCGCATCTCCCGCGTCATCGGCAAGGTGGTCCTGAACCAGAAGATGGGCAATCTTCGGCCGGGCAGTTACCTGATCGTGCGGCCTTACGACCGCCACGCCCTGGCCGGCAAGAATGACGGCGGCGAAGAGACGCTGGTGATGTATGACACCCTGGGCGCCCGCGAGGGCGACCTGATCGGTTTGGTGGAGGGGCGCGAAGCGGCCATGCCGTTTCACCCCGAGAAGGTCCCGTACGACTGCTACAACGCTTGCATCCTGGACGAGGTCGATTTCCGGCCGATCCTGGAGGTTAAATAATGCCAAGTGAATATGAAATCAAGAAACAGATCTGCGACCTGGGCCGGCGGATGTACGACAAGGGTTTCGTCGCCGCCAACGACGGCAACATCAGCTTTCGCCTGGGCAACGGGCGGTACCTGTGCACGCCCACCGGCGTGTCCAAGGGCTACCTCACGCCCGAGATGATCGCCGTCGTCGACGACGACGGCAAGCAGATCGGCGGCTCCTGGCCGCGGACGAGCGAGATCAAGCTGCACCTGGAGATCTTCCACGAACTGCCGGAGATCAACGCCGTCGCGCACGCCCACCCGCCCTATGCCACCGCCTTCGCCGTCGCGGGCGTGTCCATCCCCTCGAACATCCTGCCCGAGGTCGAGATCTTCATCGGCCAGGTGCCGCTGGCCGACTACGACACGCCCGGCAGCAAGGATTTCGCCGAGACGATCCTGCCGCACCTGCGCAACAAGGCCAACACGATCCTGCTGGCCAACCACGGCGCGGTGGCGTGCGACAAGAGCCTCGAGCATGCCTACTTCCACCTCGAGACGCTGGACATGTACTGCCGCATCCTGCTGCTCAGCCGCGAGATCGGCAGCATCCGCCAGCTGCCCGACCAGAAGGTGCGCGAACTGCTGGAGATCAAGAAGAAGATGGGCATCTCCGACCCGCGCCTTTCGGGCGAGGTGGCGACGCTCGCCGGCAGCGACGACTTCCTCCGCGGCTTTTCCACGACGCCGATCGCCCAGCACCAGGCGACCGCCAACGGCCACGGCCGCGGCGCGGGCATCGACGGCCTGCCCAGCGAAAAGGGCCAGGCCCAGCCGATGCCGCAGCGGCACTTGTTCCCGGCCGTGGTGGCGGGCCGCAAGATCGAGCTGGGCAGCAGCTCGCACACCGCCCGCCTCCGCGCGATGGAAGACGAAAGCGAGCGCCTCGTGCAGGTCATCACCGACATGATCGTGCAGCGGATGCAGGGCGCGTAAGGTAACGGTCCCGTTTTGCGGGCGGCGGGCTTCGCAGGCCGCCGCCGGCCAGGAATCGATGCATGGAAAAAACTCTCGACATCAAGCTGGCGGACATCCACGGCAACCCCAACTCCAAGGCCTTCATCCTCGCCGACGCCAAGGACGCGGACATGGCCTTCGGCGTGGCCGCCCCCGGCCGCAGCCCCGAGCACGTCGACGGCGGCTTCCGTTCGCTGGGCGAGTTCCGCGACCTGATCCGCCAGGGCATCCAGCAGGGGCTGCTGGACATCATGCTGATGTCCGTCTCGATGAACGAAGTGATCACGATCCGCGAGCGCCTCTTCGACGCCTCGCCGATGACGCCGGCCATTCGCGCCAACGACACGACCGACATCCACGTCGCCCGCGGCTCGTCGTACCCCAAGGCGCCGTCGCGGCCTTTCCGCACGGCCCTGATCGACCACGCGCAGGCGGGGCGGATCCTGACCGAGGACGATGACGAGAGCTGCCGCCACCTGGGGGCCAACCTGGGCCTCTACAGCATGACGTTCAACAACGACGTCGACCTCGACCGCGCCAGCCTCGAGGCCTACCGCGAGTTCCGCGTCGAGGCCGAGCTCAAGGGCTTCCGCCACTTCCTGGAGATCTTCGCCCCCAACGCGCTGGTGAACCCCGTGCCGCCCGAACTGCTGGGGCACTTCATCAACGACATGATCGCCCGCAGCCTAGCCGGCGTGGCCATGGCGGGCCGGCCGGTGTTCCTCAAGATGGCCTATACCGGCCCCAAGGCGATGGAAGAACTCGTCAGCTACGACCCGCACCTTGTGCCGGGCATCCTGGGCGGCTCGGCCGGCACGACGTACGATGCCTTCAAGCTGCTCGCCGACGCCAAGAAGCACGGCGCCCGCGCGGCCCTGTTCGGCCGCAAGATCAACAACGCCGAACACCAGCTCGCGTTCATCCAGTTCCTCCGCATGATCGCCGACGACCAGATCGGCGCCGCCGAGGCCGTGCGTGCGTACCACGGCGTGCTGCAGGGGCTGGGCATCAAGCCCAACCGCACGCTGGAAAAAGACATGGAAATGACCGACCAGGCGCTGAGCTACAGCGGCGACGGCGCGAAGGTCACCGTGCCGGGCTCGGTGCGGAAGTCGTTTTCGCCCAAGCCCGCCGCCGCGGCGCCCGCGCCTGCGGCCAGGCCTGCGTTCAAGCCCGCCGCCGTCGCCGCCGCGCCGCAGTATTCGTCGCGACCCGACGCGCCCAAGGTCGACGTGCAGTGGCCCCTCAAGGCCGACGGCCTGCCCGACTTCGCCAAGATGACCTCCGCCCAGCGCCTTGCCTACCACACTGCGCGAATCAACCGCATCGGGTCGTAGAGGAGGAAGGTCGTAGGTCGTAGGCAGTAGGTCGTAGGGTGCGTCGCGTCGTTCCCGTGAGCATTCGCGCTCCGCGTCGGTGCTATTCCAGCAGCGCACAAAAGCGAGCGATGCCCGTGGCGGTAGGGTTACGCTCGCTTTTTCTTCTTTCTCTTCTATCCGCGTTTATCCCTCTTATCCCTGCTATCTCTTTCCGTTTCTTCTTCTTCATCCGATCGCCAGGACGATCTTTCCCAGCTGTTTCCCGTCTTCCATGCGCTGTGTTGCGGCGCGGGCCTGGTCGAGGGGGAGGATGGAGTCGATGATGGGCTTGATCTTGTTGACCGACATCGCGCGGAGGAGTTGGCGGAACTCGTAGTGGTTCGCCAGGGTGCTGCCGCGTAGCGTGATGTGGTTCCAGTAAAGCTGCTGCATGTTGAGCGTCGCATCGCTTCCGCCCGTCACGCCGCAGTTGACGATCGTGCCGCCGCGGCGGACGCTGTTCATGTTGGCCGCCAGCGTCGCGGCCCCCACGCTGTCGATCACCAGGTCCACGCCGCGCCCGCCGGTGATCTCGCGCACCCTGGCCGCCGTGTCGCTGGTGCGGTAGTTGATGCCGTGGTCGGCCCCCAGGGCGGCGGCCAGGCGGAGCTTTTCGTCGTCGCCGGAGGTCACGATGGCGCCGGCCCCGCCCGCCTTGGCCAGTTGCAGTGCTGCGATGGCCACGCCGCCGCCGATGCCCTGGATGAGTACGCACTGCCCGGGGCGCAGGCCTCCGCGGCTGAAGAGCATCCGCCAGGCGGTGGCGTAGGCGACGCCCAGCGCCGCGGCCTCGTTGAAGTCCAGGTGGGGGGGCTTGAGCAGCACGTTCGTAGCCGGCACGACGACCTTCTGCGCGAACACGCCACCGCGCGACAGCCCGATGATGCCGAAGCTTTCGCATACGCTCTGGTCGCCGCGGCGGCAGTGCTCGCAGTGCCCGCACGAGAGGCCCGGGTTGATGATGACCGCATCGTTGACGGCCACGCCGGAGACGTCCGGCCCCACGGCCTCGACCACCCCGGCCCCGTCGGAGCCCATGACGTGGGGCATGGGGATCTTGGCCCGCCCGCCGCGGCGCACCCAGATGTCCAGGTGGTTCAGCGCCGCCGCCTTCATCTCCAGCAGCACCTCGCCGTGCGCGGGGACGGGCTCGGGCATGTCCGCGATCTCGATGCTCTCTACGCCGCCATGCTGCCGGATGATGGCCGCTTTCATGCTGGTTCCTTTCCTTGTGCCGCGTCGGGGCCCGCGGCTTGATTTCCACAAAAACTTCGGGAATTGCAGAACCTCGGGCCTCAAGCGAACGAAACTATTATAGAGCGAGCGAGAGGGGTTCCCCCCCCGACCCCTCTGGCCGGCGAGGTTTTCGTCCTCCTTTCCCTCGCCGGCCACTTTTTTGCGCCGACGGGGACACGCCTACCACCGACCGCCTCGAATCGACACCGCCCCGCCGCCGCCACCGCGCAAAAAAAGCGGCGACCGAGGTCGCCGCTTTGTGGTGGGTGTGGGGAAAGATCAATGCATCAGGGCGTAGGCGAAGATGTTCACGCCGAGGCGGAGGGAGTCGGCGTCGGTGTAGCCGCGGTTGTAGGCGAAACCGAGCTGTTCCCACCCGGTCCCCAGGCCGTACTGCGAGTAGATGACGGCGAGCTGCCCGTCGACAGTGATGCCCTCAATCAGCGGCAGCGCGCCCGTCTTGTCCTGCGCCATCGCCAGCGGGGTGTATTCGACGTTCTTCACCTTGTACGGCGTCTGGTACACCTGGTTGTCCATCGCCAGGGGCTTGAGCGGCGTGTCGATCACACGCTGAATCTCGCGGCGGAAGGCTTCATCGAAGGCCTTGCAGCCGGCCGCGGAGTCGCCCAGCAGCACGCCGCCGGAGGCGAGGTACGTCTTGAGGCGGGCCACTTCCACGTCCGAGAACTTGAAGTCTCGCAGCCCGGTGATGTACAGCACGGGGTGCTTGAATACGTCCACGTCCGCGAGGTTCACTTCCTGGCGTTTGAACTGCACGTTCAGCGTGGTATTGGCCTGGATGTGCTTCATCAGGTTGGGCAAGGCGTGCGGCGTGGGGTCCCAGTCGCCGTTGTGAACCACCTGGGCGATGACCAGCTCGTCGCGGCTCTTCTGGTCGGCCTCGTGGTACACCTTCTGCACGCCCCACTGGCGGGCGTATTGGAAGTTGGCCAGCGTCACCGTCACGATGTTCAGGCCCAGCAGCAGCGCGTCGTCCTGGTGATACAGGATGCCGCCCTGGATGGGGCTCTTCTCCACGTCCCAGCCGCAGTTGAGGTCGATGGGCGAGAAGATCACCGCGGGACGGCAGCCCAGGAACACGGCCTCGAGGTAGGGGGGCATCGACTTGAACGGCTGGTCATCGATGCGGAAACGCATTTCCTTGATCGGGGCGAAGGCCGAGAACAGCGGCGAGTCGGTGTTCAACGCCGCCAGGTTGCGGTTGGGCAGCAGGCGGGCGATCTCGGCCCGGGCGCTCTCGACGAATTCCTTGCGGCCGCACTGGGCGTGCACGACCAGCGTCCCGCCGTCGTAGAGGTAGCGGCGGAGGCGGTCGAGGGTGGCGTCGCTGAGCTTGGGCATCGGCGTCCAGCCGGTGAGGTACAGGATGGGCAGTTCCTGCGGATCGTAGGAGAACTTGTCCAGGGTCATGCCCATGTAGCGATAGCGGATGTTGAGGCGGGCGTTGGCGTAGTTGACCAGGCGTTCGATGTCGATCTGCGTGGTGGGGAAGGCCGCGGCCTCGGTGCGCTCGCCGTCCTTGAAGGCGGCCTTGGTCTCGGAGAAGTTGACCATGCCGATGAGGGCCGGGGGCGCGGGCTCGCGCTTCTTCTCGCTGCGGCGAAGGGGCGTCGCGGGCAGGGGCAGGGGCGGAATGCCCTCGGCGGCCGACTGGCGGTTGGGCTTGGCCTGGGGCGGCTTGGCGGCCTTGGGATTCTCAAATTCCGCCTTCAGCGGCAGTGCGACGGCGGCCAGCGTCAGGATCGCCACGACAAGATGTAGTTTCTTCGTCACCATAGCCAGGTCCTCTTTCTGAAACCCCGCGGGTCGAGCAAACGAGGCTCTGCATTATAGTTATCGGACGCAGCCGGCGCCAACCCGCTCTAAAGTTGAACGTACGGGGCGGCAGAGTGTTTCGATAAAAAAGCGGGGCCAAGGCGGGCAAGGACCACTTGGATTCCCTTCTCAAAAAACCCAGGCGATCCTGTTAATCCGTCCTGGCCCCGCGGGGGGACCTGTTGCATCGCGGAGCTTACTTCGTCTGCTTGCCCATTTCCTTCTGCAACTCGTTGATGCGGTTGCGGGCGTGTTCGGGATTCAGCACGCGCCACGGGTCGTCCTTGAGAGACGCCTTGTAGCACTCGATGGCCTTCTTGTAGTCGGCCAGGCGGTAGTCGTACACGGTGGCCGCCTGGAAGCGGGCGGGCTCGGTGATGTGCGGATCCCACTGCCAGGCCCGCTCGTACCAGTGGACCGAGCGGATGTCCTCGTTGAAGTATTCCTTGAGGATGTCGGCGATGTAGTAGGCGCTCAGGGCGATCTTGGTGCTGTTGGGGTACTTCTCGATCAGCTGGCGGAACAGCACGATGGCCTGGCGCTCCTTGCGGTAGTCGGTGGTCACGAAGAAGTGCAGCGCGCCCTTGCCGTCCGTGAACATCTTGTAGGCCTGGTCATACAGCTTGTCGGCCTCGGGGATGACCGTCGTGGGGCGAAGCTCGGGCCCGGGGATCTCGGCCGCGTAGATGTACGTGTAGACGCGGACGGGGTCGTACCGCATCAGCGTGGTCTCGACAAGGCGGAAGTTCGTCGTGTCGTTCTTACGCTTGTAGTAGGCGGCGAGCTCTTCCAGCGAGGCCGTCCACGTCTTGCGGGCGGCGGACATCTCTTCCACCAGCAGGCGGTCGTCGACGTTGTCCAGCGACTCGCCCTTGGGGATGGTGGCCTTGAAGCCCATCCAGCTGAAGGCCTGGGCGCTCTCGACGTTGAGCAGTTCGTTGCGGGCCATCCAGTTCTTATCGACGTTGCCCATCTTGGAGTAGTAGTCGCGCAGCACCTCCAGGCGGTGGATGTAGTCGGCCCGGGCGGTCTCGACGTTGCTGACGGCGGTGATCTCCGTCTCGTCGGTGGGGGAGATGGTAGCGACCTTGATGGTGCTGCCTTCGGGGGTCTTCAGATTGGGTTCGGGGTTGTCGCAGCCGGCCAGCATCCAGCTCGCGGCCAGGGCGACCAGCGCCATCCATGCCATGGTTCTATTCATCGCATTCGCTCCTTCAAGTGGTCGATGATCAAGTTGTTATTATGCGTTGCCGCCCGGGGCGATGCAAGGAATTCGCACCCGCTCAAAGAGAAGAGAAAAAAAGAGAGCGGGACCTGCCTGCCGGCAGGCAGATCAAAGGGATTCAAAGGATTAAGGGGATAGTTCACCAACAACCGAACATGCCAGTGCGCCTGGCGGTGGCTTGCCGTTCGGCGCTGTCAGACGAGGATGGCGCCGGGGCTTTACAGCGCCCAAAGGCAAGCCGCCGCCAAAACCGTTACGAGTTCAATGAAGCTTCTTTCCTCTAATCCCTCAAATCCTCTGGATCGTCCTGAAATCCCGCTCTCCTTCTTCTTCTCGCCGGGGATCACCCATACACGCGGCCGATCTCTTCGCGCACCAGCGCCACCCAGCGGGCCAGGCGGCTGCGGTCGCCTTGCAGTGTGGTGACGTCCTTGAGGTTGACGTGCACGCGGCCGCCGCGCGTGACTTCCAGCCCGCGGCGGATGATGTTGCGCACCTTGGCCTCGTTGAAGCCCAGGCTGACCATCTCGGCCGGGTTGGGACGCCACGACATGCAGTAGTCGCTGCCGATCTGCCGCGCGCACTCGGCGAGGTTCGCCACGGGCGCCACAGCGATGCTCCGCAGGTTGGGGATCTTTCGAAGAATGTCGATCTTTCGCGTCAGGTCCTCGCAGCAGCCGTAGTGCACCAGCCCGAAGTTGGCCGTGATCGGCAGCTGGTACTGAAGCAGGAATTCGTCGTGCATGGCCGGGCTCACGAGCGTGTATTCCTGGGCGGCCATGAAGCACCACACGTCCTTGCGGTCGACGCCGTAGGTGTTGGCCCGCGGCGCTGGCAGACGGCGGGCGTAGGTGGCGGCTTGGTTGTATTGCAGCGTGAGGCTCCAGTGACCAGCGGCGACGGCCTGCGCCTGGTTCTCCAGGATGCCGTCGCGCATGATCGCCAGCACGCGGTGCAGCCACTCGGGGTTGTCGATCATGTCCATCATCATCGGCGTCATGCCGCGCAGCAGGGCGAGGAAGGTGGAGATGTCGGCCGCGAAAAGGCTCTCCAGCGGGCGGCGCTGCAGGTCGATCTCGACGATGTCGCCGATGGCGGCCCGCACGCGGGAGTAGTCTCGCTGCGTCGCCTCCTCGTCGAGGTCGTGCACGGGCTTGGTCATCCGCTCGATGTCGGCGAGGTCCTTCAGCGGCGGGTGCTCGAAGCAGTTCTTGCCGGGCGGGGAGACGCGGACGCCCCAGGTGTCCAGCCAGTCGATGCGGTGCGTCGCCTCCATCGACAGCCAGGGCTCGATGATCACGTCGTCGCCGATGGCGTCCTGGGCGATGCCCCGGCGGAGCTTCATCTCCCAGCCTTGCCAGAAGGGGTCCTTGCACTGGAGGCGGTCGACGACCTCCCACGCGCACGCATCGGTAGCCACGTGGATGGGCGGCGGTACGGGTTCAAGGTTGTAGTGCGCCCGCCACAGCTCGCGGCGCTTTTCCTGCACATCCTTGGCCGCGATCTCGGCGTACTGCTTCGCCAGGTCGCGAAGGAGCTGAATATCGGTTTGGTTTTCACTCATGGGGTTACTCCTTGGGCCAGGGATTTCACCACAAAGGCCACAAAGAACACAAAGGAAAAGTGCAGCGAAGATCGGTGTCATCACCTGCGGCGCCAACGGCCCTATGGAGGGCCGCGGCGCGATAGGGTGCCGCTGCGCTATGGTGTGCGGCGGCAACGACGCCGCTTTGGATTCAGCGACGGCGGGTGCGATGGCTTATGGAAAGGCATCCGAGCCAAATCGATCCAAAGCGGTGTCGCGGCCGCTGCGCGGCCTTTGCCACCGCACTCCATAGGGCCGACGCATGGCTCGTGGCGGGCTATGGCTTCGTCGCCGCCGGCTTGGAAGTCGCCTTCTGGCTCGGGGCGGGCGTCGGCGTTGGCGCCGGCTTCTTCGCCTCGGGTTTGGGTTCCTTGTACACGTGCCGTTCGGGCGCGATGCGAACGCCTTCGACGCCTGAGCGATTCTCCACCAGGTTGAACTCCGTGGCGAAGGTGAGGGGCACGTCGAACTGCACGCCGGCGAGCCGGGCGTTGGGGTCGCTCACCTGCCAGAAATACGCGAGGTTCCGCCGCAGCACCACGAAGTCGGCGCCGCTGGCCACACGATAGGCAACGGTGTTGGGGTTGCGCACCAGGTTCAACTCGGCGATGATGCCGGCCGAGCCGGGCGGCTCGTTGGCGTCCCGGCGTCCGCGGCCGCCCAGCACCATGCCGCCCTGGCGGTTGTCGATCAGCGAGTTGTGCCGCATCACGTTCCCGATGGCCAGCGTGAACGTCGGGTGCAGTTTCTCGCTGGCGTCGGCGGAGATGGAGGCGCCGATGGTCACGTCCTCGGTCAGGTTGCCCTCGAAGGTGTTCCAGTTACACGGGGCCAGGCCGCGGTTCCACATGGTGGGCATGCCGGAGGCCAGCGTGGTGCATGCGGCCACCATGGGCATGCCGCCGCCTCGCTGGTGGCGGATGCGGTTGCCCGCGACGATGTTCTCGATGCACGAGAACCACAGCTGGATGCCCGACATGCCGTTCTCCACCGTGTTGCCCGCGATCACGTTGCGGTGGAACAGCGTGCAGACCAGCACGCGGCCGCCTTTCTGCGGCGGGCAATCCCACGGGCGGTCCAGCCGGATTCGGCTGCCGTCGCGGCCGATCGCGCGCCGCGTCTGGCCGGCGCCGACGCCCTCGAGGATCGTGACGAAGTACTCGGTGATGGGCGGCTCGCCGATGCCGTCGTCGTCGGCAACCTGGGGCGGCAGGAAGGGCGTCTCGTTGCCGTTGGCGTCGTGGGCCAGGGCGGTCCGCAGCACGGTGCCCAGCTCCGCATCCGGCGTGGCCGGGATCGTCTTGGGCAGCAGCACCGAGCTGGCGTCCGCGCCCTCAATCAGGCCGTGATAGGCCACGCGCTGGCAGGCCTCCAGCAGGATCATCTCGCCGACGTTCTGGTCGCTGCCCGGCAGGCCGCCGAAGCGGACGCCCTCGGCGGCGCTGTTGTTGGCGAAGTAGTTCTCGCTCACCGACCCGTGGCCGGTGGAGACCCAGATCATCCGCTCCACCGTCGGCGTGCCCGCCTCGCGTCCGGGCGGGTTCATGATCGTGTTCTCGGCGATGACGCACTGGTTGAGGATGTTGGTGCGTCCGAGGATCGCGCCGGTGGCCCCGCCGCCGAAACGCGTCTGGGGAATCAGGCTGTTGCCGCGGACGATGCACTGGCGGGCGCCGGAGAAGAAGATCGGCGCGCGGGCGCAGATCTCGTTGTTGCTCACCGTGGCGCCCCTGGCGTAGGCGAAGTGGACGCCGCGGTTCTCGTTGCTGCGCTTGCCCTCGATGCCGGTGATTTTGCAGCTCTCGACCCGCGCGCCCTCGATCCATTGCGGGAACTTCTCGTGGCGGATGAGCACGCCCGTGTCGATCTGGGCATTGCCCTGGATGTGCGCGCCGCTGAGCTGCGCCCCATCGCCGCACAGCCAGACCGCCACGTGCTGGCGGCCGGGGATGCGGGCGCCCTTGGCCGTCTCGGCCTGCAGGACGATGAGCTTGTCGCCGCTGACGGGCAGGGGGGCGTCGGAGGGCTTGAAGGCGTCGTCGAGGGCGAAGGCGAAGGCATCGACGTTGATGCCGCCGCCCCTGATGTTCCGCCAGACGAGCTTGTGCTTGCCCTTGGTCATGGGCAGCACGGCCGTGCGGCTCCAGAGGTACCACTCGTAGCCGCCGGTGTTGGGCAGGTTGTCCAGCAGGACGGGCTCGCCGCCGTCCAGGATCATGGCGGTGTATTTGCTCACGCCCGGCTGCTGCCACCAGGACATGTCGCACGCGTAGCGAAGGTGGACGACGTAGTTGCCGTCGGCGGGGGCGGTGATTTCATATTCGAGTTCGTCGCCGGCCTTGCCCGTGCCGCCGGGGCTGACCTTCCAGCCGATCGCGCCGCCGACGGCGTAGGCGTTGGGGTCCGCCTGCGTGAAACGCAGGACCGCGCCGGCCCCTTCGCCGCAGGCGAGCTGTATGTTGGCGGGCACCTTCAGAGTGGACTTGAGATCGAACTCGCCGCTGATGTAAACGATGCCGCCGCCAGCCTCGGCCGCGTCGTGGATCGTGGAGACCAATGCCTCCTCGGTCTGGTCCTGCACAGTCCACTCGGCCAGCTCATCCTCCGGAGTCTCCTTCAGGCGAAGCTTCAGCGGGGCGCTCCATCCGAGCTTGCCGCCGCTTCCGTTGTGCACCCACAGGTGGTAGTTGCCCGCAGCGAGTTCCGATGGCAGTTTGACGCATACGCGGTTCTTGCCGATGGGCCCCAGGGCGAGCCAGTTGCCGTCGGCGGCGCCCTCGGCCTGGGCATACACCCACGTGTGGTCGCTGTCGGGACGGCGGGCGAGGTTGGTGCCGAAGATCTCGATCTCCATCTCAGTCTCGTCAGTCTGGGTCACCACGTCGGGCGTGAGCCACCATGCCTGCGGCGCGTTGAGGACGATGGGGCGGGAGAAGCCCTTGTCCGACTGGGCCCAGATGACCGTCACGCCGTCGAAGCGGCCTTGCGGGATCGTCGCGGCAAGATAGCGATCGGTGGCGAACTGCACCTTGGGCGTGAACTCCACGGCGCCGGCGGCGGTGTCGCTGGGGCCCCAGGCCGTGAGCTTGTCCGTCAGCCCCTCGCCCACCAGCAGGAACGTCTCATCGGGCCCGGCCTCGGTGGAGTGCGAATAGATGGCCGGCGCCTCGGGCGAGGGCGGCCGCGACGGCATCGTCGCCGCCACGCCCGGCGGGGCGACGCTGGGCGCGTCGGGGAGAACGGCAACCGCTTGCGGCTTGGCGTCGTCGGCCCGCGAGGCCGGAATCAGGGGCAGAGTCAGCAGCAGCGAGAGCAGCAGCAGGGGGGTTGGTCTAATCATGGTCGTCCTGTTGTGGATGCAGTAGCCAATCTAAGCGACACGGCAAGGATCAAGCATTACCAAGTAACGCCCGAATCACGGCGAGTAAAGCAAAATGCCTGCGGTGCAAATTGCCGCCACCCCGCACGCGTCGGGTGCCGCGGCGCGACATATACTTCGAATACTATTGAAACCGGCTTCGCTATAATAACGGCCGCATGAGTGGGAGAATCCTATGAGAATCGTGTGGATGCTGACGGCGGCGTTGTTGGTGGCGTGCGGGTGTTCGCCGCAGGCCGCCGCCCCGGGCGACGCGCAGGAGCCCGACGGCGGGGTGGTCCAGCGGCTGGCGGCCGAGAACCAGATGCTCACGGAAAAGCTGGAGGCTGCCAACGGCGAAGTGATGCGGGCCCGCCTTTCGCACATGGCGGCCGAGCAGGATCTTCGCGCGCAGCTGGACCGTGCGAAGGCGGAGAACGACAAGCAGGCCGCGAAGGTCACGGCGCTGGAGAAGGATCTGGTCGAGGCGAACCGCCAGATCACGACGCTTCAGCAGGCGATGAGCGATCTGCAGAAGCGTCTGGCCACGGCCCCGCCGGCGACCCAGGGCTCCCGCTGACGTGCCGGCGGACCTGCGACAGCAAGAGGCGTGGGAGAACCGCCACCGCGTGATGGCGTGGGCATCGGGCACGGCCCACCACGGGCCGCGGGGCAACGCGCAGTTCTACCGGGCGAAGTACGCGGCCCTGGCCCGCTGCCTGCGCACGAGCGGCCTGCAGCTGACGGGCAAGAGCGTCTACGACGCAGCCGGCGGGGCGGGGATCTTCGTCCCCTTCTTCCTGCGTCACGGGGCTTCCAGCGTCGTGGTGGCCGACTTCTCGCAGACGGCCGTCGACCGCGTCCGCCAGAATTTCGGCCACCTGCCCAACGTCGAGGGCCGGCTGTCGGACATGAGCGTGCCCGAACCGGACTGGCCGCGGCGGTTTGATTTCGTCTTCCTCATGGAGGCGGTCTTCCTGCTGGATTCCGACGAGGCGCTGGCTGCGACGATCGCCAACCTCGCCGGCAGGCTTAATCCCGGCGGTCACATCATCCTCTCCGACCTCTTCCCCAACGAGCGGCTGACGCCGCATCGCTACGTGACGCGCCGCCCCCGCGCGATGTTCGAGCAGCTTCTTAACGCCGCCGGCGTCGACGTGGTCGCTTATGTGCCGCAAGGTGCGGTGCTGTTCAACCGCCGCGTCTTTGGCCCGGTGCAGGGGGTCGTCGAGGGGCTGGGGCTGCTGTACTGGCTGGACCGCGCCGCCCAGGCCCTGGGGATGAAACCGCCCGCCGACGTGGCGCTTCAATACCTGGTGGGGCGGAAGAACCCGTAGCGAAGGAGTCACCATGAGCCGCGCCACATGCGATTTGATCGACAAGCCCGGATGGGTTCTCGCGTTCCACGATGAGTTCGACGGGCCCGGCGAGGACCTCGACGCCCGATGGGAATTCCACAACCAGTCGCACGGCCACATTCTCTGCAGCCGCTGGCGGGAGAACGTGGTCGTGCAGGACGGCCTGTGCCGGCTGCTCAACCGCAAGGAAAGCCGTGGCGGCCAGGAGTGGACTTCCGGCAGCATGTGGACGCGGCATCGGCAGAAGTACGGGCTGTTCGAGGCCCGTTTTCGCTACGCCGCGGCCACCGGTCTGAACAACGCCTTCTGGCTGTTTCGCCTCGATGAGCAGGGGGGCATCTTCGAGATCGACATCAACGAAGGCCACCATCCCAACGAAGTGGCGATGACCTTCCACAACTACCGCCCCAAACTCCAGAGCCAGAGTCTGACGCACAAGGCCGCGGGCAGGGACCTGTGTCGCGAGTTTCATGTCTACGGCTTCGAATGGACGCCGCGCGAGATGATCTGGTACTTCGACGGCGTGGAGATGTGGCGCCTGCCCAACGAGGTCTGCCACGACGAGGCCGCCATCTACCTCAGCTCCGCCATCCTGAACTGCCCGGGCATGGTCACTGACGCCATCGACGGCACGAGCATGGATATCGATTGGGTGCGAGCCTATCGACGGGATTCCTAGTTCCTCGCCATCGAATACGTGAGTGCGTCTGGCGATGACTTGCCGTTCGGCGCTGTCAGATCTGGTGGCGCCCTGGGGCTTCTACAGCGCCGAACGGCAAGCCGCCGCCAAAACCATACTCCCAGATTCGACCCTGAAGGATTACCAGGCGTTCACGCCCGTTTCGCCATCGGGTGGGCCTTGTCGTAGACCTGCTTGAGGCGGGTGGTGGTCAGGTGCGTGTAGATCTGCGTGGTGGAGAGGCTCTCGTGGCCGAGCATTTCCTGCACGCTGCGGAGGTCGGCCCCGGCGTTGAGCATGTGCGTCGCGAAGCTGTGCCGCAGCGAGTGCGGGCTGGCGTGCACCGGGATTCCGGCCATCACAAGGTAGCGGTCGAGGTGCCGGCGGATTGAGCGATCGCTGAGCCTGCCGCCGTCGTTGTTCACGAACAGGGCCCCGCGGCGCGCGGCCCCCAGGGCGGCCCCGCGCTTGGCGAGGTAATGCTGGATCGCGGCGATGGCCTGGCTGCCCAGGGGCGCCAGCCTCTCCTTCTTGCCCTTGCCGCGGATGCGGAGGGCCTCGGCGAATTCATCCAGGTCCTCGATGTTCAGCGACACCAGTTCGCTGATTCGCAACCCGGCCGAGTAGATCGTCTCGAGGATGGCGCGGTCGCGGGCGCCGAGCATCTCGGAGGTGTCGGGGGCATTCATCAAGGCCGTGATCTGCGAGACCTCCAGGCACTTGGGCAGGTGCTTGTCCTGACGCGGCGTGCGGATCACGCTCACCGGCGAGGCCGGGATCTCGCCGCAGCGGGCGAGGTACTTGTAGAAACTCCGCAACGTCGCCAGCTTGCGGGCGATCGAACTCTTGGAATACTCGCTGTTGCGCATCATGGCCAGGTACGCGCGGATCTCGATCGGCGTCACCGCCGGCAGCAGTTTTTCCAGCGTGCCGGCGGAAAGCTCTTCCTCGGGCGGCAGTTCATCGGCCTTGAGCATGCGCCCGGCCGGGGCGGTGGTATCGGTCAAGGCGGCCAGGAAGCGGCAGAACTGGATGAGGTCGGCCCCGTACGAGCGGATCGTGTGGGCGGAGAAGTTTCGCTCACTGTCGAGGTAGTTGAGAAAGCGTGCTATGAGGGGCAACTCGAACATTATCTTCGTTTTCCGCCAAAGCTCGGGGAATTCACCACAAAGGGCACAAAGGGCACAAAGAGATCCGCTTCGCCCGTACAGCGATTCGTTCATCTCGTTCGTTGCCTTTTCTTTGTGTTCTTTGTGTCCTTTGTGGTGAACTCCTAGCGTCTTCTTGAGGGCGTGACGGGAGCGGCGCCGAACTGCGTCAGTTGCAGGCTCAGGGTCGCCGCATCGAACCAGTCGAGATCGCAATCTTCGTCCTCGGCCTGGCGGAGGATCTCATCGACGACGTCGCTCTCGCTGCCGACGGCGTAGCGGAACGCGTAGGTGTTGTTGCCCTTGATGAGGCTGATAACTCGAGCTTCCATAACTTATCCTTCCGCCGGCGCGCAAGGCGCCGACAGAGTATCTATCGGATCAAGGGCGGGCAAAACGTGAGGGGAGTCAGGGCGTGCAAGGAATTCACCACAAAGTCACAAAGAACGCAAAGGTAGCCTTGGCGCCGGCGTTCGCATCAGCCGTCGGCCAGACGCGCAAGGTCTGATCATTCCACCGGATCATATCCGCCTTTGCACAGGGGGTTGCAGCGGAGGATTCGCCACAGGCCCTTGAAGGTGCCGATCAGCGGGCCTCGCTTGCGGACGGCCTCGATGAAGTATTCGCTGCAGCTCGGCGTGAAGCGGCACCGCCCGCCCAGCCAGCGCGACAGCGTCGCCTGGTACAGTCGGACCATGAAGATCAGGCCCGCCGCCGCGGCCGCTCGCAGATGTTTCATGACGCTATGCATCGTTCGCAAAAGCCTTCACCACAAAGGACACAAAGAGGCACAAAGAGAAGAGGCCGATTCGTTCCGGGCCGATCGCGCGGTTCGGCGGCATCATGTGCCGTTCGATGGCGCCGGCCCTGGGCGAGCAGTCCTTCACGCTTGATCCGCGAGTAAGGCTTTGGCGACGGCTTGCCGTTCGGCGCTGTCAAATCCGGGTGACGCCCTGGGGCTCCTACAGCGCCGAACGGCAAGCCGCTGCCGGACTCACTCACTCACTCACTCACTCACTCGATTGCGGTGAACTACTAGTTTCTGTACCAAGTTCTTCATCTCCCTCATGTCTTCAGCTCTTCTCTTTGTGTTCTTCGTGCCCTTTGTGGTGGAATTCCTTTCTCTTCTTCTCTCTGCGTTCTCCGCGTTCTCCGCGGTGAAAGAATCTCTCAGCCGACCACACGCCGCCCCAGCGCCCGCAGCGATTCCTTCAGGCCGGTCAGGGTCAGGTCGGCCCCGGCGCGGGGGACGAGCATGAAATCCCAGCCGGCGGGGAGGTCGTCGCGGGTCAGGCGGCCGGCCTCGCGGCAGAGGCGTTTGATGCGGTTGCGGCGAACGGCGTTGCCGTGGCGCGTGGAGACGGCGACGCCGATCCGCGGCCTTCCGCCGGCGGCGGAGTCCTCGCCCGAGGGCAAGGCCCACAGCGTGAGGCGGGCGTCGGCGGCGCGGCGGCCTTGCTCGAAGATCCGCTTGATGTCGCTGCGGCGCGTCAGTCGAAGATGCTTGGGCGACTTCATGTCCATCGGTGCCGCTCTGCTTTCGGTTAAGAGCCTTGGCGAATGCGTGGCGAGAACATCTTGTCTCCTCGTCGGTAGCCCAGGCGTCCTAGTATTGTATCGGCTCATGCCCCATGGTCACAGGGGGCGAGCATCCGGCCGCGCGGGCGGCGACCCGCAGCCCTTGACCGGGTGGCCCCGTTTCGTTTACAAGATGATTCATTCGTCAAGGATGGTGAAGACGTGCAGATGAGGGTGTTGTCGGCCATATTGTTGGTTGTCCTGGTAGCGGGCGGCTGCGCGAAGCAGCGCGCGGTGGATCATTACGTCGACGGTCTGCTGCTGGCCCAGCAGGGGCAGGATGACGCGGCCTTGACGGAACTGACGGCGGCGATCAAGGATGACCCCAAGCTGTCGGTCGCGCACGCAGCCATCGGCGATATCTTCCGCAAACGCGGCGACTATGATCACGCTAGGACGAATTACGAGAATGCATGCCTGACCGACCCCTACGCCTTCCGTCCGCACTACAACCTGGGCATTACCTGCCAGGTGCTCGCCGGCGCCGCCAAGACGGCGGAGCAGGTGCAGCAGTACCTCCGCGACGCGGTGCGGGTCTACCAGCGGGCGGCGGCCATCGAGCCCAAGGACTTCGACACGCAGCTCAATCTCAGTGCGTGCTACTACATGCTGGGCAAGTATGACCTGGCCGAGCAGTCCTGCCAGGCGGCGCTGAAGCTCAACGACCAGAGCCCGCAGGCCCATGGCAACCTGGCCACCATCTACGACAGCCTCAATCGCTTCGGCGATGCGGTGAAGGAATACAAGGTCTCGCTGGAACTGGACGCCAACCAGCCCGAGTTGCTGCAGAATCTGGGCGTGACCTACATGCGGCAGGCGAAGTACAACGCCGCCATCGGCGCGTTCGACGCCGCCATCCGCCTTGACCCCAACTGCGCCGCCGCCTACGAGCAGATCGGCGCGTGCAACTTCCACCTGCGGCAGTACGAGCCCGCCAAGGCCGCCTATGCCAAGGCCATCGCGGTGGACCCCGCCAGCGGCACCGCGCACCGCGGGCTGGGCGTGGTGTGCATGGCCATGTTCATCATCGACCCCACCAAGACCGATCTCCGCGCCCAAGCCCTGGCGTGCTGGCGAACCTCGCTGGAACTGCAACCCGGGCAGAAGGACCTCGCCCGCCTCCTGGAGAAGTACGAGGTGAAAGAGAAGCGGACGGATTCGTAGGGCGGCATGATCAGGCAGTCACAACATGTCAGCCCACGGCGGAAGCCGTGGGGCCCAAGCCCCTCGACGATCTCTTAGCCCCGTCAGGGGCGAAACAAGCCTGATGGGCGCCAAGCCGAAGTTTGCATGCCGGACGCAGGCGACTCGCGCCGGCATGCGCGGCCGGGCATGCCGGCGCGTCGCAGACAGCGCGACGCTTCGGCATGGCACCCAAACCAGCCTCTGCCGCCGCCCCGCCCCATCGGCCCCGTCAACAAGAGAAGGCGCGACCTGCGCCGTCGCGCGGGTCGCGCCTCCCGATCAAATCCGAATTCTTCTACGCCACTTTCCGCTGCGGCTTGGAGGCCTGCTGCTCGAGCGCCTGCAGGATCGTGGTGAGGAAGGCGGGCAGGTCGTCGGGGCAGCGCGAGGTGATGATGTTGCCGTCCTGCACGCATTCCTTGTCGACCCACTTGCAGCCGGCGTTGATCATGTCCCACCGGATCGACGGCCAGCTGGTGGCGGTCTTGCCCTTCAGGGCGTCGGTGCAGCAGAGCATCCACCCGCCGTGGCAGATGGCGGCGATGTTCATCTTCGCGGCCGCCGCCTGCTGGATGAAGTTCACCATCGACTCGTCGCGCCGCATCATGTCGGGGCTGTAGCCGCCGGGCACGATCACCATGTCGAAGTCCGTCGCCTTGCAGTCGGCCGCGGCCTTGTCGACCTTGCAGGTGTAGCCGTGTTTCGAGGTGCACGTCGCGCCGGCCTTGGCGCCCACGAGCGTTACCTGCGCCCCGGCCTCCTTGAGCCTCATGGCCGGGTACCACAGTTCGAGGTCCTCGTACATATCCGCCGCCATCACCGCAACCTTGCAGTCCTTGAGCGTCATGTCGTGCTCCTTTCGGTTGCGGAATTGTAGCCCGACGTCCGGCGGGGATGAGGAAGGATGCGGCGTCGCGTCTACGCCAGTGCCCAGATGATGGCGGCGCAGAAGGCGGGGAGGTCGTCGGGTTTACGGGCGGTGATCAGCTTGCCGTCGACGACGCATTCCTCGTCCAGCCAGCGGGCCCCGGCGTTGATCATATCGTGCCGGATGGCCAGGAAGCTCGTCGCGCGCTTCCCGCGGAGGGCGTCGGTGCAGCAGAGCATCCACCCGCCGTGGCAGATGGCGGCCAGCACGATGTCGGCCGCCGCGCACTGCTGGATGAAGGCGATCATCGACTCGTCGCGGCGCATGAAGTCGGGGCACCAGCCGCCGGGGACGACGACGGCGTCGAAGACGCTGCCCTTGACGTCGGCGGCGGCCACGTCGGCAACGCACGGGTATCCGAGCTTGGAGGGGTAATTCACGCCCGCCTTGGGCCCCACGAGCGTCACCTTCGCGCCCTCCTCCTTGAAGCGGTAATACGGGTACCACACCTCCAGTTCCTGGTACTGCTGGTCGAGCATGATCGCGATCTTCTTACCGACAAGTTTCATTGTGCCTCCAACCTTTCCTATGCCCTCGCGGGCCGCGGCGTTCAATAGGATGCGGTTTCTGGGGGCGCGACGCAAGATGCTTTCTTTCTAGCAGTCAGACCGCACAGGCATTCTAATACGTGCAGCGGCCCAGAGCCGCGGGAAGGGGCAAGGAATGCCGACGGGCGGATTCAACTTCAGGGACTTTCTGGCGACGCTGGGAGCGGTTGTGCTGGCGGCGGTCGCGTTCACCATGTTTGGCCCCACGAGCTGTGGCCATCCTGGCCCGGATCGCCGCATGACCAGCTGCGCCAGCAATCTGCATGGCCTCTTTGACGCGATGGTCGTATACGCTGGCGACCACGGAGGCTATCTCCCGCATCCGGGCTCGTTCTCAAATGGCGGGACGACTTCGACATATCTGATGGTAGATTCCAACGGGGCCATCACGTTGCCCTTTGTCGGGGCGTTGGCGAAGACACATTCGCTGGATAATCTGGGAATGCTGCTGTGTCCCGGCACGGTGGGATCAGGCGATTCGGACGTGGCGGGCTGCGGCATGTACGATAGCAGCGGCAGACTCATGACGGCTGAACAGTGGCTCAAGTCGAAGCGGCAGACGTGGGGTCACTACGCACTGCGATGGGGCGGTTGGTGGCACAAGGTATACGCCGAGCCTCGCCTGATGGTGGCCGAGGCGGCCGTCAACGACCGCTCCCCCTGGCCTGGGGAGAAGATGCAAGCGGGATCGGTCTACACGCGAATCGAGCAGCATGGCGGCAGGTGGCAGGGCCCGCCGGACGACGGCCGCAGCGCGGCTGGCAATCGCTACAGTTTCGACATGAACATGAATGTCGCCCTCTCCGATGGCAGTGTGGTCAAGCTGATGAACTGGACCTCCAAGGATGCTTGGCCGTGGACGAACGAGTATCGCGATCCTGCCACCGGGGCAAGCTACATGCCCGCCAACGACTACTCCGGCGACTCCTGGGTGACCACCGACGCCAAGGGCGTGCGGTCTCCCAATGATCGCGATGGGCCTTATGACTTCTGGACCGTCTTCGACAACGCCCTCACCAAAGGCAAGAGATTCCCCTGGGGCGACGGCCCGGCTGCCCCCGCCGACTGGCGAAACTGACCGTCATCCGCCCGCTGCGGCGCGTAGGCGGTGCAAGAGTCGACCTACTTCGGGGCTGGCAAGCTCGAAGGTATCGAAGTGGACTGCGAAGTCGCAGAAGTTGGCTGCAGAGGAGCGTGGATGCGGGCAAGCCTGTAAAGTGACTGCACGTCAGTAGCTGTGAAGTCAGCCGGTCGTTTATTCCCGGAACCGAAGCAGACGACAAGTCTATCCCCATCGAGCTTGTAGATCCCCCTGGTAACAATGCCGTGGCTGGTGAGATTGATCCATCGAGGGGTCTTGGCCTCATCTAGTGCAAATGTTCCGTCGGTACGGAAGCCATCATGGCGATCCATATGCGCTTCCGTTCCGATGAATTCAAAGGTAGGTGCTTCCGGCTCACCTTTCGCTCTTGGCTGATCACTATTTCCGTCGAGAAACCGCCATTTGCCCTGAATCAATTCGTGATCGCTCGGCCTCTCATCAGCCAATACGGAAGGGATAACAATAGACAACACAAGTATTGATAGCGAGCAGGTTCTCGACATGTTCCTCTCCAGCATCACAGATGCCCGTCTTAGATTCACTCTGTAGACTATCACCTTTCCGTCCACTCGATACGCTCAATGACTGGGTCATTAGCTTGCCGCGGTGGCGGGTCTGGGCGCGGGCTTGGGGGCGGCGGTGGGGGCGGCGGTGGGGGCGGGCGTGGGGGCGCCCTTGGGCGGCACGGCGTAGATGGCCCAAACGGGCTGGCCCAGAATCCCGGCCGGGCGGGCCACCTCCAGCCACTCCAGGCCGGTGGCCATCGTGTCTTCGACGTGCACCACGAGCTTGTCCTGCTGCGTCAGGTCGTAGTTCTCCCGCACGCCGGGGCCGGCGGCGATGAACGGGATGAGGCGGCTGCGGGCGTCCAGGCCGCCGTGCGACTTGATCGCGCCGCCGTGGTCGGCCGTCAGCAGCACTAGCGTGTTGCCCGTCTGCCCCTGGCGCTCCACCTCGTCGAGGATCCTGCCGATCCACCCGTCGATTTCCGCCACCACGTCCAGCTGCTTCTGGGTACCCCAGCCGACGGCGTGGCCGACGCTGTCGGGACCGGGAAAGTGCACGAACAACACCTGTGGGCTGTGCTCGGTCAGGAAGCTCACGGCCTTGGCGCCGATCTGGGCGTCCTTGAAAGTCTTGATCGCCTTGCCGCTGGCGTCCTTTTCGTCGGTGGGATAGTAGGCCCAGTCGATGGCGCCGCTCTTGGCGAAGAGGCTGAACTTGCTCTTGGCCGCGGCCATCGCGGTGGTGCGGCCGGCGGCCTTGGCCAGCGTCAGCAGCGTGGGTTGGGCCAGCTCGATCTTGGCGTTGTCGCCGGAGTCGTCGTTGACCTTGATGCCGTGGACGTTGGGCTCCACGCCGGTGAGCATGCTCGTGTGCGTCGGCAGCGTGATGGCCAGGTCTGTGCTCTGGGCGAAGAAGGTAAACGAGCCCCGCTTCATCAGCCCGCGGATGTTGGGCGCCTCGGCCCGCAGCAGCACGTCAGGCCTCATGCCGTCGATGCTGATCACGATCAGCCGCCGCTGGGCGGGGGCCACGGCCTCGCGCTCGCCGGCGGTCCAGGCGGTCGAGCACACGCCGGCCAGCGTCAGCATCGACAGGGCCAGCAGCACCACGGGGCGGGCGGCGGAACTCGCGGCGGGGCGAACGAATCGGCTTGTGCGCATGAACATCTCCTTGTCGGCTGAATCTACCACGCTCGCGGCCGGGGGCCAATACATTCTGCTTGACGCCCCGAAGACGGCGTGCATACAGTCTCTTGCGTCAAGTCACTGGCCCTCAAACGAAAGGAACTCGCATGCGAAGGTTTACTTTGCTCGTTGTCGCCGGCCTCCTGTTCACGGCGGTCCCCGTGCTGGCCGAGCTGTGCTCCAACTGCAAGGACAAGGTGTTCACCAAGGACATCGGCACGTGCACGTCCTGCCCGGGCGTGACCATGAGCGGCTCGCACAAGCTGTGCATGAAGTGCTCCAGCCAGCAAGGCCTGTGCGAACACTGCAAGGCCCCGCTGGCGGCGGCGTCCAAGCCCGCCACGCAGCCGGCGACCGCCCCTGCCGCCGACGGGATCGACGCGAGCAAGAGCGGCAAATATGTCTCGGGCAAGTGGGAGTATCGCTACACCGTCTTCGGAGAGGGCACCCGCAGCGAGGGCTTCACCGGAGACCTGCTGTTCGGCGGCGAGTCGGTGACCCCGCCGGCGTCGATCAACGATTTCTACAAGACCCCCTGGGGCAACATCTACTGGGTCGGCCAGCCTGTAGTCGCCTTCGGCCCCCACGGCTGGATGCCCAAGCCGCTCCCCTCCAAGCCCGCCGGCAAGGAACTGCCCGCCCCGGCCGCCAAGTAAGAGAACTGACGCGATAGGGCCTAATTGCCATTCCATCCCGAGGCCGGTTGCTGCACCGGGTGGCGGCCCAGCGAGTCAAGCCTGCGGCCTGATGCCTCCACCCGCCATCATGGGTGCGAGCTGATTGTCACACTTTCCCGCGGCCGCCCCAGACGGACTCGATCTCGGCGGCGGCGCGGGAGAGGCGGGCGAGAAGGTCCGCCTTGCGGATGCGTTTCATGCGGGCCAGCGGCAGCGAGAGGCCCAATGCCGCCACCACGGCGCCCGCGGCGTCCCGGACCGGCACGGCGAGGGCGGCGACGCCCTCGGCCGCCTCTTCGATGCACACGCAATGGCCCGTGCGGCGAACGGTCTCCAACTGGCGGCGAAGCTCATCGGCGGTGGCGACCGTTCGCGGCCCCAGCCGCTCGAACGGCATCGCCGCGATGGCCTCCTCTCGCCGCGCCGCGTCGAAATACGCCAGCAGCACCTTGGCCGTCGCCATCGTGTGCACGCGGTCGGCATATTCGAATTCCGGGCGGACCATCAGGGCCCGTCGCGGGCTTTTCTCGGCCAGCGGGACCAGCGACCGGCGGCGGAACTCGGCCAGCAGGACGCTCTCGCCCGTCTCCTCGGCCAGGGCGGCAACGATGGGCTGCGCCAGCGAGGGAAGGTCGCGCCCGTCCGCCCACGCGCGGTGCAGTTCGTGCAGGCGCGACCCCAGCGTGTAAGGCTGCCCGCGGTGCGGCTGCTCGACCAGGCGGTGCGCCTGCAGCGTTCGCACCAGGCTCTGGAGCGTCTGGGGGGGCAGGCTCACGCGGCGAGCCAAGGCCGAGAGGCCCAGGCCCCCGGGCGTCACCGACAGCTCCTCCAGGATCCGCACCGCGCGGTCCACGGATTGCACCGTACGGGGTTTCGCCGGATTCTTCTTCATCGCGTCACCTCTTCCCCTGCCGCCGGCTCGCAACGCGCCAAAGCCCATTGACACTTGCGGCCGGGCAAGAGTAAACTATATCGTAACGAATACGATAATATCGTATCTATGCTTCTGCGTCAAGCAAAAGGAGCTTCGCGTGTTGACAAGCAAGATGGTGAAGGAAGCAGCCCTGGCCGTCGGCGCGGACCTGGTGGGCATCGGGTCCATGGACCGGTTCGAGGGCGCGCCGCCGGACAATGACCCTCGCTTCATTTTCCCCGAGGCACGATCCATCATCGGGCTGGGTTTTCGAATCCACCGCGGCGTCATGCGAGGCCCCGAGGAGGGCGTCGCCTTCGGCATGTACGGGTCCGAAGGCTACGCGAACACCAACAACGCCCACATCCCCGTGGTCCTGCGCGAGCTGGGCTCCTTCATCGAAGACCGTGGATATGACGCGGTGCTCTACGGCCAGGGCCACCGCCACACCTGGGGCCCCTCGGGCACGCCCGTGCGGCCGGGCTACCCGCGGCCCGACATCCTGCTGCACGTCCGCATCGCCGGCGTGATCTGCGGCATGGGCGAGATCGGCTGGAGCAAGATCTTCCTGTCGCCCAAGTTGGGCCCGCGGCAGCGGCTGGCCTTCATCTTCACCGATGCCGACCTCGAGCCCGACCCCCTCTTCGCCGGCGGCCTGTGCGATCGCTGCATGCGGTGCGCCCGCGAGTGCCCCTCCCATGCGATCCCCAAGGATCTCGCCGACGCCGAAGAGGTCACCATCGCCGGCAAGACCATCCGCTGGGGCAAGCTCAAGGAGACCCGCTGCTCCATCGGCTTCCAGGCCGCCAGCCCCGAGAAGAACCCCTTCCTGGGCAAGCAGACCGACGGCCACAACCCCAACACGCGGCGCCTCATCGAGCAGGCGATGGCGGCCGGCGACACGCCCGAGGACGACACCTTTCGCCGCTGGGTCACGTGGCAGATCGAGCAGACCTTCCGCCCCAGTTCCGAGGGCAACCGGCTGTACCACTACACGGCCGCCGTCTGCGGCGCGGCGTGCATGCGGACCTGCATGGTGCACCTGGAGGAACAAGGCAAGCTGACCGACAAGTTCCACACCCCGTTCCGCATCCGCAAGCCATGGAAGATCAAGTATGAAACTGGCAGTGGGCTACCAGCAGAACCCGACGCAAAGTCTGACTGACACCGTCCGGCGGCACGCCGCCGACATCGGCGAGATCTACTTCGCCTGGCCGGGCGAACCCAGCGGCCGCATGCCGCTGGGGCTCGATGCGCAGACCAGCATCGCCGAGGTCCAGGCGCGGCTGGAGGCCGACCTGGCCGTCTTCCGCGCGTTGGGCATGCGTCTGAACCTGCTGTTCAACGCCAGCTGCCACGGCGAGTGGGCGGTGTCGGAGGCGCTGGCGCGGCACGTGAGCGCACAGGTGGGTTACCTGCACGACCGCTTCGGGCTGGACGTGGTCACCACCTGCTCGCCGATGATCGCCGCGGTCGTGAAGGATCGCTTTGCCGATATCGCCACGCGGGCCTCGGTGAACATGCGGATCGGCACCATTGAGGCCGCGGCGTACGTGGGGGCATTCTTCGATGAATATCTCCTGCAGCGAGAGTACAACCGCGACCTCGAACGGCTGGCCGCCTTCAAGGCGTGGTGCGATCAGAACGGCAAGAGGGTCGAACTGCTGGCGAACTCCGGGTGCATGGCCTTCTGTTCCGGCCAGACGTTTCACGACAACCTGGTGTCGCACGAGACAGCCGCCAGCCAGATCGTGAGCACGGAGTTCGACCCCGTGCTCTGCCACCACGTGTATCTCGACCCCGACAACTGGGCGGGCATCCTGCGCAGCACGTGGATTCGGCCCGAGGACCTGCGCCATTACGAGCCGTATGTCGACCAGGTGAAACTCGCCACGCGGATGCACAAGGACCCGGCGATGGTCATCGGCGCGTACGCGGCCGGGTCGTTTGACGGCGATCTCCTGGACCTGCTGGAGCCCGGCCACGGCCCCATGCTGGGCGGCCGCCGGATCGACAACGCCCGCTTCCCCGCCGACTGGTTCGCCACCACCAGCGCCTGCCATCGCGCCTGCCAGACCTGCACCTACTGCCCGCAGGTGCTCAAAACCGTCCTCCGCCAGCGCGCGGCACAACCCTCTTGACGCCGCAAACGCCAAAGGCATAGAGTCTCATGTGTCGAGATTGAGGACGTTGCCCCGGCGTCACCGGAAAATGACAGAGCCGCGGATTGGAGGGCTGCCTTGATGATCTTATGTGCGTCTCGTCGCCGCGGGCTGGCCTTTGCGGCCGGCATCGTGGCGGCATTGCTTGTGCTGGGGACGACGGGCCCGGCGTCGCGGTGCTCTGCGCAGCCGGACGTTGACGGAGGCGAGCTGCAGTGCCCGCACTGCAATGCCTGGATTCCCTTCCGAACCAAGCCCACTCGTTCCATCCCCAGCCATTGCCCTTCGTGCGGCCGCTCGTTGTCATCATCGCCCTCGGGTGGCGGTGGCGGCGGCGGGGGCGGGTACTCCGACGATGGCGAACGCGGGCCCACGGCGATGGACCAGGCCTGGGAGGATATCGGCGAACTGGAAGGCAAGCTCACGCCCTGGCGGCAGAAGAAGCAGCAGGTAGAGCAGGAGATCGCCAAGCTCCGCGCGAGCCTGCGCGAGACCCGCGGCAAGATTTCCGACGCCAAGCGTGCCGCCGCGGAGGCCAAGGCCCAGAAGGAGCGACAGCAGAAGATCCTCGACGCTGTCACCGCCAAGCTCAAGCAGCTCCGCCAGGAGATTGAGAAGCGGTTGCTGGACATGCAGACGGCGTTGGCGGCAGTGCGCCACGGCGGCCCGGCTGCGGCAGCGCCGGTGGATTTGAGCGACATGTTCTCGCCTCCGGCCGAGGTGTACCTGGATGACAAGGACCTGTACAAGAAGATCGACCCGGCCGCCTTCCTCACCCTCGACATCTACCAGCAGGCCCTTCGCGAACGAGATCGGCAGCAATCGCTGCGGAAGGATCTGCAGGCGCGGCTGGCGATGATGGAGGCCTGGGCCCAGCGGCACGACCGCACGTCGGACGAGTTCGTCAAGATGTTGCGCCGCGAATCGGCCGGCACGCTGGGCGACATGCTGGACCTGGTCGCCCCCGTGGAGGTATGGCTGAGCGCGGGCAAGGTCAGCCCGCAGCTCCTGCACAAGTACCGGGTTGCCCAGGCGGCGATGCGAACGGCGGTGGCTGCCTACGAGTCGTCGACGGCGGAGAATCAGACCGAGCGCGACTCGAAGCTGCATTCGGCGATGTCCGGTTTTCTCGAGACGGGCAAAGAGGTGATGGGCGCGGGCCTGGACGATGCGACGCGGAAGCAGTTCTCGCGGGCGATCATCGCCTACGAGGCGATGGGCAAGTGCGTGCTGGCGACTTCGGCCCAGGACCACGAGACCAAGGCGAAGCTGGTCTGCGAGGCGTTGGCGGCGCTGAACCCGTACGCGACGGCCGCCAAGGGGGCGATGGGCCTGACCGAACGGGCCCTGCGGCAACAGCAGATATCGGCCGCGCTGGATGGATTCACCGATCAGCGCAAGACGATGCAACTTCTGCGGCGGCGACTGGCGGGCAAGATCGAATCGCTGGACGTGAACGCCAAGGAGTCGCAGCGGATCGTCGACCTGTGGGAAGCCTCCCCCCCCAAGGGGGGCCGGCCATGAACACGCGACTTCTTCTTTCCTCGCTCGCCCTGGCCGTGGCGGCGGCATCGATGGGCGGCTGCTACCCGCTGGTGAAGCTGCACCGCGACATGCTTCAGCGCGAGCTGGACAACAGCCCGGCGGCGCTGGCGGCCCTGAAGGCCCAGAAGACCAAGGTCGAGGACGAGGACAACGCGGCCGACAAGGAATTGAGGGCAACCCGCGCCGAGGAGCGTGCCGCGCAGGCCGACAACGCCCGTCTCGTTCGGCGGCAGGGCGAGACGCAGGCCGAGATCGACCGGCTGACGCCCAAGCTGGCGCAGTTGGATGCCGAGATCGCGGCGGTTCGCGCGAAGGGGCCGCCGACGCCCGCCGGCAGCGATGCCAACGGCCCGGCGAAGGACGTTGCCGCCGTCGCCGCCCGCCTCATCCGGCTGGAAGATTCCCTGATGGCGCTGCAGAAGGACCTGGCCGCGGGGAAGAACACCGCACGTGCCGAGCGAATCCGTCTGCAGGCATGGGTGGCGGCTGTGCTTCAGGTGGCGCGGTGCGTGGACATGCCCGCGATGGAGCGTCGTGCCGCCCAGGAACCCGCCCTGAAGTCGCCGCTGATCGCGGTGGTATCCGCGAGGTACTGGCGCGATTCGCTGGCCGAACGCCTCGGGCCGTGGCTGGACAGCGACTGCACCGAGGACCTCGCGGCCTCGTCGAATGAGATGGGGCAGGTGCAAAACGCCTGCAAGTCGGCGGCCAGGCAAGTCGCCGACGCCAATGTGCCCGTGGGCAAGGCGATGTCGGTGCAGTACCTGGCCCTGGCCGAGTTGTACCAGCGGCTTGCCCCCGTCGTGGCGGCGTTGGAGAAGGATACTTCGATCAGCCTGGCCGATCGCGCCGCGAATCTGAAGGCGATGCTGGCCGTCTGGAAGGCCTCCTCTGCGGCCGGCGCCGCCCCCTCCGGACTGGCGGCCATGCTCCGTGCGATATCACTTGCCGATTACATCAATTCGCCCAATTGGGACGCCCGCGTCTACATCGCCAAGCGTCTGGACGTCCTCTCTCGCCATCGCGCCGCCCTGACGGCCCTTCGCACCGGCGGGTGAGATCCTCACCAGAGATGACGATTGGCAAAGGCGTGGCCGGAGCCATGTTTGAGATAGCGTTCATAGGCTGAAGCTTGTCGAATCGGTCCGTCTTTGACGAGCAGGCGTAGCGGCCGCAGCGAGGAATACTATCGATCTGATCTTCCGGCGCGGCGGTGGTCAGCGCGGCGATGGGCAATAGTATCTACACAAGTATGAGGGGTGGCGGCCTTCCCAGGCCGCCGCCAGCGACGGTTAGGGGCGGCGGCCTGGGAAGGCCGCCACCCAGGGCGGTTGTGTAGATACCATTGGCGATGGGCATGGGGCGATCGCACCTTCCCGTGGCGTGGCCGCGACGGCCAAGCTACGCCAGGACCAGTTCGCCATATTCCACGCCAGCGGCGGCCACTATAATCTCGGCAAAGAAAGGAACGTTCCATGCAGACCTTTATCGTCGCCGAAGCCGCCCGCCAAATCCCCGTGATCGAAGAAACGGACGTTCTCGTCGCCGGGGCGGGCCCGGCGGGCAGCTGCGCTGCCATCGCCGCCGCGCGAACCGGTGCCAAGGTGCGACTCATCGAATCCGGCGGGTGTCTGGGCGGCACGTGGACCCGCGGTCTGCTGAGCTGGCTGCTCGACTTCGAGGGCAAGACCGGCCTGCCGGCGGAGATCCTCCGGCGTCTCGACCTTCGCAACGCCCGCCGCATCAAGGCCTACGAGGCCGAGCAGATGAAGCTGCTGCTCGACGAGATGTGCGCCGAGGCCGGGGTCGCCGTGCGCCTGCACACCAACGTCGTCGCCGCACACGTCGCCGCCGGCAGGGTCGAGGCCGCCATCACCGAATCCAAGGCCGGCCGCGAGGCCTGGCGGGCCAAGGCCTTCATCGACTGCACCGGCGACGGCGACCTCGCCGCCCGCGCCGGCTGCGCGTTCGACCTGGGCGACCCCGCCGGGCGATGCCAGCCGCTCTCGCTGATCTGCCTGCTGGCGGGCGTCAGCTCGGCCGAACTGGTCGAGGCCGGCTTCGTCCGCGCCGACGCCGCCGGCGGCCAGACCAAGAAGCGCCTGCTCCAGGAGATGGAGCGGGCCGGCGTGTCGCCCTCGTATCGAAGCCCGACCCTGTTCGCCATTCGCGACGGCTTGGTGAGCATGATGGCCAACCACGAGTACGGAGTGCGGGCCGACGACCCGCAGGCCATCTCGGTCGCCACCGCCCGCGCGCGCGAGGAAATCCACCGCATGGTCGACGCCCTTCGCGGCCTGGGCGGCGTGTGGAAGGACGTTCACATCGTCGCGTCGGCTGAGCACATCGGCGTCCGCGAGGGCCGGCGCATTCGCGGCCTGTATCGCGTGACGCAGGACGATCTCCGCAGCGGCGCCCGCCACGAAGACGCCGTCTGCCGCGCGGCCTTCGGCGTGGACGTTCACGCCCTGGACGCCACCGGCAACCGTGGCATCGAGGCCCCCGCCGTCGCCGCCACCCAGCCGTACGACATCCCCCTGCGGTCGCTGATCGCCGCCGACGTGGGCGGGCTGATGATGGCGGGCCGGTGCATCAGCGGCGACTTCATCGCCCACTCCAGCTACCGCGTGACGGGCGACGTCGCCGCCCTCGGCCAGGCCGCGGGCATCACCGCCGCCCTGGCGGCGCTGCACAATCTCCAGCCCCGCGACGTGCCGTGGGCGCAGGTCAAGGCCCGGCTAAAGGCGTAGTGTCTCGCCTCGAATGAATCCTTGGTGCCGCCCCGGCCATCGTCTGCCTCTGTGTGACACAGCCGACTTGACGGCATTCGCACCGGCGGGTTGGATCCTCACCAGAGATGACGATTGGCAAAGGCGTGGCCGGAGCCATGTTTGAGATAGCGTTCAAAGGCTTCTGCCTTCGCCGTGTCCGAGAAATACATGGCAGTGACGAGCTGCCAGGGAATGAATTTGCTGGTGTGAGGGGATTTGCCGGCGTTGTGCTGTAGGATGCGCGTCTTGAGATCACGCGTGATGCCAACGTAGCGCTGGTCCGGATGAGATATCGAACGGATGAGGTAGACGTACATCCGCATTCCTCCCTACGCCACGTACCCTGCGTCGCTCTCCTTCGCTCGAACAGCATGAGCCTCGGAGAGCTATGCAGGGCGTCCGCTTCGTTCGCTGCGCGGTTCGCAGGACTGTGTCCTGCGAAGCTCGACGGGCTTTCGGGTTTGTCGAACGAAGCCCTGCTCCGCTCTTCTTCGGTCGCAGGAGCGACCTGCGAAGAGCTACGCAGGGCATCCTGCTTCCCGCTGCGCGGTTCGCAGGACTGCGTCCTGCGAAGCTCGACGGGCTTTTGGCCCGTCGAGCGAAGCAGGATGGAGACGAGGGGGATCGAACCCCTGACCTGCTGATTGCGAACCAGCCGCTCTCCCAGCTGAGCTACGTCCCCGGGATTCAGGAAGTATATACGATGACAGCGGGGTTTGGGAAGAGGAAAGATGCAGGAACGTTCGCACGCGGGATCGGTTGAACCGAGAAGGCCCCGCGGGGCGAAAAAGGAGCGAGTATGGCCACGGAACAGATCGTGCTGGCGTCCAAGGGCGTGATGAGGGCGCAGGTTGCGCTGGCGAAAAACGCGGGCGATGTCGAGGAGTTCGCGGCCGACGAATTGCGGCGGCACCTGTGCCAGATGGTCGGGGCGGCACCGCTGCATGAGCACGAAGCCGCGGGCGAACGCCCGTGCATTCACATCAACGACGTCGATGCGGCGGCCGCGGCGGGCGTGGCCACCACGGGCCTGGCGCCTGAAGGTTTCCGCATCGCGACGGCCGGCAGCGACGTGCACATCGTGGGCGGCTCACCGCGCGGGGCGCTGTACGGCGTGTACGAACTGCTGGAATCGCTGGGCTGCCGCTGGTTCGCACCGACCGTCACGCACGTGCCCAGGCTGGGCAAGGTCGCGATCTCGCCGATGAACGCCACGGGCCAGCCGGCCTTTGAATTCCGCGACATGTTCAATTTCGATTGCGGCGACCCGCTGTGGTGGGTTCGCAACCGGCTCAACGGCAACTACGTGGCCGTGCCGCAGTACATGGGCGGCAACGTGTCGTACGGCCTGTTCGTGCACACGTTCTACGCCCTGGTGCCGCCGGGCGAGTTCTTCGCGACGCACCCGGAGTACTACAGCCTCATCGACGGCGTCCGCCGCACCGAGCAGGGCCAGCTGTGCCTGTCCAACCCCGACGTGCTGCGCATCACCACGCAGCGCGTGCTGGAGCACATGCGGAAGACGCCGCGCGCGACCATCTTCTCCGTCTCGCAGAATGACTGGGAAGGCTACTGCCAGTGCCCCCAGTGCACGGCGATCGCCCGCGAAGAAGGCTCGCAGGCCGGGCCGCTCATCCGCTTCGTCAACCGCATCGCCGAGGAGACGAGCAAGCACTTCCCCGACAAGCTCATCGACACGCTGGCGTACATGTACACCCTCGACGCCTGCCGCACCGCGCCGCACCGCAACGTCCGCGTGCGGCTGTGCCCGATCAAGTGCTGCCAGGGTCACGAATTCGGCACGTGCGACCATCCCGAGAGCCTCCGCTTCCTCAAGGCCCTGGAGGGCTGGGGCCGCCTGACGCCGCAGATGTACATCTGGCATTACTGCACGAACTTCGCGCACTACCTGCTGCCGATGCCCGACCTGGAGGAACTGCACGCGAACATCAACCTCTACAAACGCCACGGCGTGTACGGCGTTTTCACGCAGGGCATGGGCCAGCAGGGCGGCGGGGCCGAGTCGATGGCCCTGCGCGGCTATGCCGTCGCCCGCATGCTGTGGCAGCCGGAGCAGCCGCTGTGGCCGCGGGTGGATGAATTCCTCGCCGCCTACTACGGCAAGGCCGCCGCGGGCGTGAGGCAGTACCTCGACATCTTCCATGGCCGCGTGCGGAATGATCGCACGCTGCACCCCAGCCTGTACGATCCGCCCACGCACCCGCTGTTCGACGAGGCGACGCTCTCGCAGGCGCAGGCGGCCCTCGAAGGCGGCATCAAGGCCGCAAGCGGGCCGCAGTGCCAGCGCGCGACCCTGCTGATTCACGGCCTGGAGTATGCCCGCCTGTACCGCAAGGGCGGCGTGTTTCGGCGCGAGGGCGACGTGTATCGCGGTACGGCCACGGATGCGGATGTCGCAAAACTCAAGACGATCACCCGCGACCTGGAGGCATACGGCATCGAGCATATCTCCGAGGGCGGCAGGATCGCGGCGAGCATCGACAAGGTCCGCAGCCGCCTGGCCCCCCACGACGTGCTGTGGCTGCGCGACGGCGGGCAGGAGATCGCCGTCGTGCCCGACCTGGGCGGCAGGCTGCTGGAGTGGCACGCGAACGGCCACCAGTGGCTGTGCCCGGCCGACCCCGACAGCAAGTACTTCCTGTACCCCAACGACGCGGGATACGTCGAGTTCGCCAGCCTGTCCACGTACGTCTACGCGGGCTGGTCCGATCGCTACAAGGGCCGCCGTCGCGGCGCGGCGATCGTGCTGACGGCCAGGCTCACGGGGCAGTTGGAGTTGACTCGCAAGCTGACGCTGTCAGGCGGGGTGCTGACGATCCGCAGCCGCCTGGCCAACATGGGCAAGGCCGTGCGCCCGGCCACGTGGGGCGCGTCGCTGCAGGTCTCGCCGCCGGCGCCGGCGGCGGTGGCGTTCGCCACGAGCCAGGGCGAAACGCGGCTGACGCCCGAGCAGATTCCCGACGGCTTGAACCTGGCGACGATCATGGAAGGCCCGCGTCTGCCGGCTGGGGCGTGGCGGCTGGAAGGGCAGGGCTTCGCGCTGACGCACCGCTGGGAGGGCCCGATCGTCCGCGCCATCCTGGGCAAGGTTTCGTCGCGCAACATGCTCGCCTTGGACATCCGGACCGACCACCACCAGATCGCCCCCGGCGACGCGATTGAGGCGGTGCAGCGGGTGACGATTGAAGGAAGGCAATAGGCAGTCGGCAATTGCCTATTGCCTTCTTCTTTCAAACCGCTGCCACTGGGCGGCGAGGAAGTCGGTGAATTCGCGGCGGAAGCGGTCGATGCTGAAGCGTTCGGCGTTGGCGCGGCAGGCGGCGGGGGAGAAGCTGCCCGCGCGGGTCTCGAAGGACTCGATCGCGGCGATGAGCGACTCGGGCGTCTGTTCGTGGAACAGCAGCCCCGTCGTTCCGTCGACGACCGTCTCGGCCGAGCCGCCGGCGGCGAAGGCAATCACGGGCGTGCCGCACGCCTGGGCCTCGACGGGCACGATCCCGAAATCTTCCCGCGCGGCGAAGAGGAACGCCTTGGCCCGCTGCATGTGCGACACCAGCGACGCGTGCGGCTGGGCCCCCAGCAGTTTCACGTTGGGCCCCGCCAGCGACTGCAGCCTCTTTATCTCGCTTCCCTCGCCGATCACCACCAGCTGCCGCTGCGGCATCTTCGCGAAGGCCTGCACGATGAGGTCCATCCGCTTGTAGGGCACCAGGCGCGAGGCGGCCAGGTAGAAGTCGCCGCGATCGCCGCCGGGCGAGAACGCCTGCACGTCCACCGGCGGGTAGATCACCTTGCTGCCGCGGCGGTAGGTCTTGCGGATGCGTCCGGCGATGAACTTCGAGATCGCGATGAAGCGGTCCACGCCGTTGGCGCTCGCCCGGTCCCACAGCCGCAGGCGGTGCAGCACGCGGCGGGCGAACCAGCCCCGCAGGCCGCGACGCAGGCCCGCGCCGTCGAGGTAGTCCTGGTACATATCCCACGCATACCGCATGGGCGAGTAGCACATGCACACGTGCAATTGGTCGGCCGAGGTCAGCACGCCCTTGGCCACCGCGTGCGAACTGGAGATGACGAGGTCGTACGGCCGCAGGTCGAACTGCTCCACCGCGCGGGGCATCAGGCCGAGGTACTTGCGGAAGCCGCGGCGGGCGAAGGGCAGCCGCTGAATGAACGACGTCGTGACGGGCTTGTTGCGGATGAACTCGCGCCCGCCGGGGGGCAGGAAGTCCACCAGGCCGAACAGGTCCGCGTGCGGCAGGACGTTGAGCATCTGCTCCACGACGCGTTCGGAACCCGCGTAGGTCTGGAACCATTCGTGGACGATTGCGACGCGAAGCTGGTCGAGCGGCCGAGTCATGGGCAGGATTCTACAGCACCCGCCACGCGGTAGCCAGTGGCCGGTGATGGCGTGGGAGCACGCGCCGCGTGTGTCTGTGGGTTGCACACGCAAGCATGGGGGAATCCAACGGGCCGGCTATCGCTCGCCTTTCAGCGCTGTTGTGGTCTCGGGGACCTGTCATAGGCATGTGTATATGGGCAGTGTTGGTCGCTGCCGAGACGCACATGCTTCTGCAAACGGCGCAGAAGCATGGCACCCAATGCGAAGCATGGCACCCAGCGTGGGGCGTTCTATTTCTTCCGTCGCGGGGCGGGGCGTTTGACGGGGTAGTCGGCCGTGCGGTGGTAGACGCGGGAGGGCTTGCCGGTGATGGTGCCTTCGCCGGTGGGGCTGTGGACGGTGGCGGCGGGCAAGGCGGCGGCGCGGTGGGCCTCGCCCTCGCGGGCGGCCTGGATGATCTCGACGGCCTCATAGAGGTTGTCGGTGATGTGGAACAGGTCCATGTCCTCGGGCGAGATCATGCGATAGTCGCCCTCGAGGGTCGCCTTTCGCATCCACTGTACCAGGCCCTTCCAATAGTGGCGGCCCATGAGGATGACGGGGAACTTGAGCGTCTTGCCCGTCTGGATGAGCGTCATGGCGTTGTAGAATTCGTGCAGCGTGCCGAAGCCCCCGGGGAAGCACACGAACGAGCAGGCGTACTTGACGAACATCACCAGCCGCACGAAGAAGTAGCGGAAGTCCAGCCGCCGCGTGATGAACGGGTTGGCCATCTGCTCCTGCGGCAGCATGATGTTGAGCCCCACCGAGACGCCGCCGGCCTCGCGGGCGCCGCGGTTGGCCGCCTCCATGATGCCCGGGCCGCCGCCGGTGATGATGCCGTATTTCAGCTCCGCCAGCATTCGCCCCAGGCGGCGGGCCATCTCGTAGTCCTTGTGGCTGCGCGGCGTGCGGGCCGAGCCGAAGATGCTCACGGCCGTGCCTACCGTGCTCATCGCCTCGAACCCCTCGACGAACTCGCTCATGATGCGAAAGACGCGCCACGGATCCTGCGTGGTGAACTCGGCCATGTCGTTCATGGTGGCTCCTTCCGTTGCCTCCTCTACTATACGGGATCGACGGGCGGGGCGGAAGGGGAGTCGCCGTTGACAAAGGCATCGGGCGGCGGCTCTAATCATCGTGGGAGAAAACGCTATGCCTCGTTTGCTGTGTGCGATCGTCGTTGCGGTGCTCTGTGGCGGCTGCGGCGGCAACTACATTCTGACAGTGCCCGACCAGGTGGCGCCGGCCGGCGGCGATGCCGCGGCCGTCGTGCGCCTCCAGCGGGCCGAGGTCTACCGCGTCGCCCTGCCGGTGGAGGGGGCGGCGCTGCGATTCCGCGTGGCCGGCGGCCCCGAGCGCGGCGCGTACACCGACGAGAACGGCTACGCAGGCACGACGGTGCCCGTGCCCGACAAGCCCGGCTGCTACAAGATGACGGTCGATCACATGGACAAGGAAGGCGACGAGATCGGCGCGGAGGTCTCGTGCTATGCGATCGACGCCAACCGCCCGGTCGTGGTGGTGGACCTCGAGAGCCTGCCGCCCCTGGGCACGCCGGCGGCGGCGACGGCCCGCGATGCCTTGCAGCGTGTCGCCGCCGAGGCGGCCATTATCTATGTCACGCAAAAGCCCGTGAAGGAACACATCCACGCCCACCAGGGCCTGCGGCAGGAGAACTTCCCCGACGGGCCGGTGCTGACGTGGCAACGCGAGAGCTATCACATCGTGCGCACGGGCTCGGGGGCGATCAAGATGTCCCGCATCGTCTTTGAGAACCGCATGGTCAGCCAACTGCCCACGCTGAAGAAGCTCTTCGGCCGGCTCAAGGCGGGCGTGACGAATTCCAGCGCCACGGCCAAGCTATACGCCGATGCCGGCATCGACGTCATCGCCCTTGCCCCCATGGACGACGTCAAGGTCATCAAGCACGTGTCGTGGGACACCCTGGACGCCAGCGCGGTGAAGTAGTCGCAGAGGGGCCGCCGCCTGTGGGTGCGGCGTTCCGGAAATTCCCGTCGCGGATTCAACGCCAAGTGCTATTTGGCTGCCTTTCCCGTTACAATGCCCCCAATGTCCGACGTGCGAAAACTCATGGTCTGGCTGCCCAACTGGGTCGGCGACGTGGTGATGGCCACGCCCGCGCTTCGCGCGCTGCGGGGGCATTTCGCCTCGGCCCACATCACCTACGTCGGCCGCCCGGCCGCCCTGGCCGTGCTCGGCGGCTGCCAATGGGCCGACGCGATGATGGGCGACGAGTCCACCGGCAAGAGCCCGCTGGCCGGAATGCTGGGCCTGGCGACGCGCCTGCGGCGCGAGCATTTCGACCTGGCCGTGCTCATGCCCAACAGCCTTCGCACCGCGGCCGTGGCCTGGCTGGGCGGGGCCGGGGCGCTCACGGGTTACGCCCGCGATGGCAGGGGGTTCCTCCTGCGGCACAAGCTGCTGCCCAAGCGAGACCTCTTCGGCCAGATCGCGCCGATACCGATGATTGACTATTACCTCGGACTGGCCGGCCTGCTGGGCGCCGACGCCTCCGACCGCCGCATGGCCCTGCCCGTGACGCCCGCCGACGAGGCGCTGGCCGCCAAGGAACTTCTCGCCGCCGGGGCCGACGCCTCGCGGCCTCTGGTCATGCTCAACCCCGGCGCGGCCTTCGGGTCCAGCAAGCTCTGGTCGCCGGCGGGTTACGCGGCGGTGGCCGACAAGCTGATCAAGACGCGACGGGCGCAGATCATCATCAACGCGGCCCCTGCAGAGCGGCCGCTGGCGGCGAAGGTGGGCGACGCGATGGAGCATCGCCCGCTGATCAACTTCGCCGACCGGGACAACACGCTGGGGCTGCTCAAGGGGCTGGTGCAGCGATGCTCGCTGATGATCACCAACGACACGGGCGCCCGACACATCGCGGCGGCATTGAACGTCGCGGTGGTCACGCTGTTCGGCAGCACGGACCCCCGATGGACCACGCTGAATTTTCCGCGCGAGCGGATCGTCCGCGTGCCCGTGCCGTGCTCGCCATGCCAGGACAAACTATGCCGCCAGCCCGCCGGTTCCACGTATCACCAGTGCATGACGGCGATCACGCCCGAGATGGTTCTGGCGGCGGCGGGCGAACTGCTCGACCTGCCGGGGGGAGCGGCCCGATGAGTGACCTTCGCGACCTCATGCGCCAGGAAGGGCTCGACAGCGTCGCCGGGGCCTTTGCCTGCGACGGCGTGGACCTCGACAAGCCCAACCTCGGCGAGCGCCGCCGCACGAGGCTGGAACTGCGCGACCACGATGGGCGAGCCCACGTGCTGTTCCTCAAGCGCTACGGCCGCTGCGGCGCGGGGCAAATGCTGCGGGCACTGTGGACGCATGGCCGCTTCCGCGGCGCCGCGATGATCGAGCATGACAACATTCTCGCCGCCCGCCAGGCGGGCGCGACCGAGATCGAAGTGCTGGCGGCGGGGCAGGAACCCGCCTGCTGTGGCCGGCGGCGAAGCTACCTCGTGATGTCGGCCGTGGCGGGCGAGGCGCTGGAACGGTGCGACATCGCCTTCTGGGCCAGGCTCTCCGAAGGCGCGGCGGCCGCGGATTTCGTCGGCGAGCTCGCCGGCCTGGTGTCTCGCCTGCATGGGGCGGGCTACGTGCACCGCGACCTGTACACGTCGCACGTTTTTGTCGACGCGCGAGGCGGCAGGCTTTCGCTGGGCCTGATCGACCTTGCCCGCGCGTTTCGCCCGCGATGGCGGCGGTTCCGCTGGCGGGTGAAGGACCTGGCCCAGCTGCGGTATTCGCTGCCGGAGACGTGGGCCTCGCAGCACTGGGACGCGGTGCTCCGCGAGTACCTCGGCCCCCGTGCCGCCGACGCGCCGCGCTGGCACAAGGCCATCGACGCCAAGGTGGCCCGCATGCGGCGGAAAGCGGCGAAACGATCGGCGGAATGATGCAGGTTGGCGCAACCCGTTGAATGAGATCCCGGTCAAAGAGATTGTGTAAACATGCTTTTGGCCCTTCGGGCCTAAAAGCATGGCACCCGGCGTGGTGGTTCCCGTTGGCATGTCGGTCAGCGGCAAAGGAATGATATGAAGATCGCATTGGTCATCGAACGGATGGACACCCACCGCGGCGGGCGCGAGACGTCGACGGGTCAGATCGCGGCGGGCCTGGCCGCTCGCGGCCAGGATGTCACGGTCATCTGCCAGCGGGCGTCGTGGACGCATGAGGGCGTGAAGGTCATCCAGCTCGGCAGCGAGGGCGCCACCAAAGTGCGGCGCATGCGGCGGTTCGCGGACGAGGTCGCGCGCGTCGTGCGCGAGGGCAGGTTCGACATCGTCCACGCCATGAGCCCGCTGCCCTGCGCCAACGTCTACCAGCTGCGCAGCGGCACGATCCCCGGCCAGATCGAAGGCAGTTGCCGCCGGTGGAAGTGGCTGGGCGGGGTCCGCAAGGCGATCTTCGAGCCCTTCAACTACCCCCGCGCCCAGCAGGGCATCTGGGAACGCAAACTCGCCGCCGACAAGGGCGTCCTCTTCCTGCCCGTCAGCGAAATGGTTGCCCAGGAGGTCCGCCGCCACTATGGCCGCAGCGAGAATGTCCGCGTCGTCTACAACGCCGTCGACATTCCCGCCGCGGATGACGAGCAGCGGGCCAAGTCGCGCCGCGAGCTTCGGGCCAAGCTGGATCTGTCCGAGAACGACACGCTCTTCCTGACCGTCGCGACGAACTTCGAGCTCAAGGGCGTGGCCGAGACGATCCGTTTCTTCGCCCGCTGGTTCCACTCGTCCGCGCGAAAGGGCGACGCCCGGCTGGTCATCATCGGCCGCTCCGCCGTTGAGGGCTACCAGCGGCTTGCGGCAATGCGCGAGATCGGCGGCAAGATCCTCATCCTCCCGCCGGCCGCCGATGTCTTCCCCTGGTACTCGGCCGCCGACGCGGTGGTGCTGCTGAGCTGGTACGACCCGTGCAGCCGCGTGGTGCTGGAGGCGACGCGGTGCGGCGTGCCCTCGATCACGACCGTGTTCAACGGGGCGGCCGAGGCGTTGGCCAAGGGTGGCGGCATCGTCGTGCCCTCGCCCACCGACGCCAAGGCCGTCGTGGCTGCGATGGCGGAACTCGGCGACGCCAACCGACGCAAGGCCCGCTCCCTTGCCTGCCTCCAGACCGCGGAGCACATGGGCATCGATCGCCACGTCCAGGAACTGCTTGAAGTCTACCCGCAGGCGCAGACAATCCGCTGAAGGCTGGTGCTCCGTCCAACCTGAGTTGCTGGGTGGCGGCCTTCCCAGGCCGCCACCCGTCATCGAGAGATGCGGCTGCGCGTGAGGCTGGTGACTGTTCGCACCCCCAAACGAGTTTGGGGGTGGCACCGGAGAGCGAGAGAGTGAATGTTTGATAATCCATACATCTTGTTGGTGGTCCTGCCGCTGATCGGGTACGTGATCGGCTCGATCCCGTTCGGCATGATCATCGGCCGGGCCCATGGCGTGGACCTTCGCACCGCCGGCAGCGGCAACGTGGGGGCCACCAACGTCGGCCGCGTGCTGGGCAAGAAGTGGGGCTACACGTGCTTCTTCCTGGACATGGGCAAGGGCCTGGCCCCCACGCTGGCCGTGGGCCTGATGCTCGCCGACAAGGGCGTGCCCAACGCTCTGCACCAGGCCGCCTGGCTGGGCGCCGGCTGCGGCGCCATCCTCGGCCACGTGTTCACGTTCTGGCTGCGGTTCCGCGGCGGCAAGGGCGTCGCCACCGCCCTGGGCGTGGTGCTGGGCATCTTCCCCTACCTCACGTGGGCCGGGCTGGTCGCGTTCGCCATCTGGATCGCCGTCACCCTCACCAGCCGATACGTGTCGCTGGGCAGCATCGTTGCCGCGGCCATCTTCCCGCCGCTGATCATCCTGTTCAACCTCGGCCGCGCGATGGAGCTCTGGCCGCTCGTCCTGTTCTCCATCGCCATGGCCGCCCTGATCATCCTCCGCCACCGCGGCAACATCAAACGCCTGCTGGCCGGCACGGAGAACAAGATCGGGCACCGGGCCCAGGCGACGGACGTTGCGAAGTAATCGCAGGCGAGACACCCCTGCATCAGTGAGGCACCATGCAATCGATGACCGCTCGTGAACGAATGCTCGCCGCGATCAACCACCAGCCCGTGGACCGCGTCCCGACCGATATCTGGGCGACGGCGGAAGTGTGGGCGAAGCTCAAGGCCCACTTCGGCGAGGGGACCAACTTCTTCGAGATGCTGCACATCGACGGCTTTGCCGGCACGGGCGCGGCCTACATCGGGCCCGCCCAGCCGCCCGCGCCGCAGGACCAGACGGTCGACTTCTGGGGCATCCGCCGCGGCAAGATCGGCTATGGCAGCGGCCATTATGATGAGGTGTGCTTCAACCCGCTGGCGGCCGCGACGACCCTCGATGACCTCGAAGCCTACGCCTGGCCGCAGGCGGACTGGTTCGATTACTCACAGATGAAGGCGGCCGCCGCCACCCGCCACGCCACCCACGCCGTCGCGTGCGGGTACATGGCGATCTTTTACCATCATAATTTGCTCCGCGGGCTGGAGACCTCGCTGATGGACCCGCTGCTGGAGCCCGACTTCACGCACCACCTGCTGGGCCGCCTGTCGGACTTCTTCTTCGAGCACCACAAGCGGATGTTCCAGGCCTGCGAGGGCCTGATCGACCTCACGCAGGTGACGGACGACTACGGCTCGCAGCACGGGCCGATCATCAGCCTGGAGGTCTTCAACGAGTTCTACCGCCCGCACATGAAACGCTTCGTGGACCTCGCCCACGGCTTTGGCGTCAAGACGCTTCACCACGACGACGGGGCGATCCGGCCTTTCATCCCGCACCTGATCGACATCGGCATCGACATCCTCAACCCGATTCAATGGCGCTGCCCGGGCATGGCCATCGAGGGCCTCAAGGCCGACTTCGGCCAAAAGCTCTGCTTCCACGGCGGCGTGGACAACCAGTACACGCTGCCGTTCGCCACGGCCGCCGACGTCCGGGCCGAGGTCCGCCGCAACATCGACGTCCTCGCCTCCGACGGCACGGGCTACATCCTCGCGCCCTGCCACAACATCCAGGCCAACACGCCGGTGGAGAACATCGTCGCCCTCTACGACGAGGCGTGGCAATACGGCAAGAGGTCGTAAGCGCCGGTCACCGCCGCATTCGGCAAACATAAAAGCAGCAGGCCCTGCACAATGGCGGCAGGGCCTGCGTGATCTCCGCTCCTGGACGGCATCAGGCCGTCAGATCAAGTTCCAGCGAGTAGATTCCCAAGTCATCAATCTGCGCCGCCGGGGCGACGGGGGCGTCGGCGAGCACAGTCTCCAGGTACTCCGAAGGCAGGAGCGACAACGTCGCCCCGCCGGCCGCCATGTCGTTGGCCCCCGCGGGGTCGGCCGCCAACGATGTCAGCAGCTCCCATCCGGCCTGGTCGAAATACACGCCCCAGTCGATGGTGACGCTGGCGGCGGCCGTCGCCAAGGCGCTGGCGAGCGACGGGGAGTTACCGGCGGTGGCAGCGCTGACATACGTGACCGGCGAGGCCGCCTGCGTCACCAACGAGGCGCTGGCCGTGGCCGAGGCGCCGGCGACGTCGGTGGTCGTCACGGTGACGACGTAATCGCCCTCGGCCGCCAGGATGAACTGGAATGTGCTGCCGGCCGTGTACGTCTCCTGCACCACGTACTGCTGCGTCGCGGCGTCGAACCGCGATGCCGTCCATTCGAAGGTCATCGCCTGTACGTCATGATCGATCGAGGTGCAGTCGTACGTCACAACATTGCCCACCTCCAGCGGCCCCGCCTGGCCGATGCGCGTCAGGGTGACGATGGGGGCGGTGTTGTCGGTGGTGGCGTTGGCGTAGCCGTAGCCGCCGTTGCTGTCGTAGATTTCCAGCGAGACGGTGTAAGGGTCCGACGACGTCGGCGTGAACACCAGGTCGCCGGCTGCGCCCGCGGTGGCCTGCCCGCCGGCGTAGTAGCCGTCGAAGCCGGGGCCATAGACGAACCACGCATACGTGTAGTCTTCGCCCGCGATGCCCGGGTCGGTGAATGTGCCGGAGAACGTGGCCGCTTGCCCGGCGGCCATGCTCGCGGGCCCGGCGACGGACACGGTGGGGGAGACGTTCTGCAGCCAGATGTTGTCGCTCCAGACGGTGTCGCTTCGAGCCCCGTCGCGGTCGGTGACGGCGAGACTCATCACGACGTACCCATCGCCCAGGGCGTTAGGCAGCACGAAGTCGGGAATGGCGCCATCGGCGATGGCACCGCTCTGGGTCGCCAGCGGCGTGTCGTAGTCGCCGTTGAGCCAGGCTTGCCATTCATAGCCGGCGGCATCCGGCGAGGCGGTGGCGGCGGCGACGATGATGTCGCCGCCCTGGACCGCTGCCAGCGGCGCCGCGATGACCGGCGCTGCGGGCGACCCCGACATCAGCACCCGCGCCTCCAGCATCGCCAGTGCGCAGCGGGGGGCACGGCGAGTCTTGGCCAGCGGCCAGCGGATCGACTCGCAAATCTTCCTGCGGAACTCGTCCAGTAGCGACAGCGTGCGGTTGGCCATCAGCGACTCCTTTCGCGGTTTGAAGCAGGTAACGTCCTGCGATTGTGCTGCGAATTGCCAGCGTGGTTTTGAAGCCTCGGATCCCTGACTCGCTCAACTGGAATCCTTAGACTCACTGGTAACCAACATCGGCCGACCCTGCAATAACAATCAGGGAAAAATCCTATATAAAGTCAAATTCTACCAGTACTTAGATATAGGTGGCTGGACCTAAGGTTCATCGGGGCGATGGCGATAAATCGGGATTGCGCGGTGGGTTGTATCGGACAAAAGGGGTCAGGAACCTTTTCCGGTTGTGATCACCGGTCGGATACCTTCTTGCCCTCATCTTTGAATGGGAAAGGTTCCTGGCCCCTTTTCTACGGCTGGTCGAGGCGGGCGAGGGCGGCGCGGGCCTTGGTTTCCAGGTCCTTGCCGACGATGGGGGAGGCGAGCGGCTGAAGGGCGGCGCGGGCTTCGTTGTGGCGGCCGACTTCTTCGAGCAGCAGCCCCAGGTAGAAGCGGGTCACCGAGTGGTTCTTCTCGTTGACGATCTTCACGAACGAAGCGATGGCGGCATAGTGGTCGCCTTCGACCCACTGGCACAGGCCTTGCCGCAGGGCGAGTTCCGTTTCGTCCCCGCCGGTGGAGGCGATGGCGTACTCGTCGCGGGCCTCGGCCACGCGGCCTTGGCGCAGCAGCAGGTCGCCCAGCATCATGCAGGCGGCGGCGTCGGGGCGGCCGCGAGACTTGAGGTCCTTGAGTTCCTTGATCGCCTGGTCGGTCAGGCCCATCTCGGGCGAGGCCAGCGCGGCGATGCGCTTGGCGATGGGCAGCGGCTGCGTGCTCATCGCGTTCTGCCGTTCGCGCGAGGGCTCGAGCTTTGCCGCCAGGCTGCCGCGGAGGTCAACGTATTCCTGCGGCGGCGTCAGACGCTGGCGGGCCGGAAGCAGGCTGCCCAGCGCTTCGGTCTCCTTGGCGGCCGCCTCCAGGTGCCTGCCCTGCAGGAGGGTCTGGATCCGCATGAGGCCCAGGGTGAACACCTGCTCGGGCGGGGCCGCGGCCAGGTTGATCTTGCCGCTGAGGTAGAGCGACCGGGCGAGGTTCACGTCAACGGGGGTGGCCCCGGTGGCCGTCTCGCCGTTCTGCCGCGACCACTGCCCCAGGGCCTGGGCGAGCAGGTTGTTGTCCAGCAGTTCGCCCAGCGTGCCTTCGCGGCGGGCGGCCTCGTAAGCCCGCACCGCCACCAGCGTCAGCCGCCGCTGCAACTGCGACTCGGCCGGGTCGCTGTAGCGGCTCATCTCGCCCAGCGACAGGGTCAGCGAGCCCAGGCGCGCATACATCGAGACGGGGTTCTGACGGTACCAGCGCCGCGGGGAGGCGGGCATGTTGTCCATCAGGCCGTCCTCGTAGAGCGGCTGGTCGAAGTCCTTGAGGTTGGGCGACAGGGGCAGTTCGGCGGCTACCTCCGCGGCCGGCCTGCCGGCGGCCCAGTCGGAGTTGCTCATGTGGGTCGCGTCGGTGTCGGCGAAGCACGCGGCGACGGAGTCGAACTGGATGAGCTTGAACCGCCGCCCGGCCCCGTCGCGCGAAGGCGCGTTCATCAGCGCCGACAGGTGGCGGTCGTCGTAGCGGGCCACGAGGAACCGCACCGACCGGGGCAGGTTGGCCTCGCTGGCCGACAGCGGCGATCGCAGGTCGGTGAGGATCTGGTACATCCGCTTGAACCGCTCGGTGGAGTGGATCTCCAGCCGCCCGTCCATCCACACCTTGTGGGTTGGGTAGCTGTAGTACATGAAGGTCGAGGCGTCGCCGAAGCTCAGCGTGAGGATGTCGCCCTTGGCGGTCAGCGTGCCCATGTACTTCGCCAGCGACTCGCAGTAATGGTGGGGCCCCAGGCCCGCGCCGAACTGGTCGTTGTTCTTCTGCACGCGGAAAATGTAGCTCGTCGCGTAGCCGGCCGTCGCCCCCAGGCCCAGCAGCACGCACAACGCCGCCGCAGGCGCCGCCAGGCGACCCAGCGCCGGTTTGATCTGGCCGGCCGACCGCAGCATCTCCCCGCCGTGCAGCGCCAGCAGGTATCCGCACACGGGGCCGGCGAGGCCCACGTTGCGCCGGGCCAGCAGCGCCAGCACGATGAACGGCACGGCCCACAGCACGTGCCCCACGGGCACCTTGCGGATGCGGATCAGCATCACCAGCGTCATTCCGCACGCCAGTGCCACTGCCGGCAGGTGGTGCGGCAGGGCCTCCCACGTGCGCTGCAACTCGGACACGCCGTACACGTAGTAGTCGCCCTGGCTGCTGATGCGGGTCCACAGTACCAGCGGGTGCAGGATCGATTCAAGCGGCCAGGGGCTGATCAGGCAGGCCGCCGTCGCCGCCAGCATCGGCGCCAGCGCCGCCTGCGTCGGCAGGTTGCCGCAGAGGTCCTTGCGGCCGAGCCATCGGTCGATGACTGCCCCCAGCATTCCCATCCATATAACGACCAGGCCCAGGAAGTACAGGCCGTGCATATTGATCCACGCGAGCATCATCGGCACCAGCCACCACAGGCGTCGGGGCGAGCCGCCGCGGCGGACCTCATCCACCAGCACCACGCTGAGCATCAGGAACAGCAGGGTGAACATCTCGGGGCGCACGCGGACGCGTTCGGCCAGCACGGCGATGGTCACCAGGCCCACGAGGATCAGCCACGCCGCCGGCACGTGTTTGCGCAGGGAGATGCCCATGGCCAGCACGGCCGCCGCGGCGCACAGGGCCTTGAGGGCCGACAACGCGGCGAACCCGCCGATGCGGTGCGTCCCGGCGAGCACGAGCTGGAACAGCCAGTACACGTTCACCCACGGCGCGCCGGGGGCCTCGGGCTCGGAGGTGAAGGGGTCGTAGTTGAGCACCCGCTGGTTGTCGAGCATCCACTGCCCGGCCTTGAGGTGCCAGAAGGCGTCGAAGTCCTGCTCGTAGGTGAAGGTGGCCGCCAGCGCCGCCAGCACCAGCACCGCCACCGCCACGCCCGGCCAGGGCGAGGGCGTCTCGTGCAGCGCGGGGTTTGCCGGGGGCGTCTTGGTAGAAGCATCGGTCATGGCGTCAATGTAACGATGTGCGGGCGAGGGAGCAAGGCCAGTGCAATCACTGTCAGAGGCGGCGGCCTGGGAAGGCCGCCACCCAGCATGGATCAGTGCAATCGCGGTCAGAGGCGGCGGCCTGGGAAGGCGGCCACCCAGCATCGACTGGCGGTGATAGCCCACTGGACAAACTCGTTCCCGCCGTTCACAATACCGCCCCTTCATCAATGAAACCAAGGAGATGATCAGATGCTTCAGCCGGCGTTGAATCGTGCCAAGGCCAAGTACCAGGTCGATGGCTTGATCGGCCGCTATCTCAAGGGCGTGAGCGACCAGTGGCTCAAGATCGCGCCATATGCCAACGCGGGCATGCTGGAGATTATGCACGACCGCGACCGCAAGCCGCCGCGCAACATGGTGCCGTGGGCGGGCGAGTTCGCGGGCAAATACCTCACCGGGGCCGTGCAGGTGCTGCGCCTCACCGGCGACCCCGAACTCCGCGCGGTGATCGAGGAGTTCCTCGGCGAGCTGTTCCTCTGCCAGGATGAGACGGGTTACCTGGGCCCCTGGGCCAAGGGCCATCACCTCACCGGCAGTAGTATCCCCGAGCAGGGCGCGCGCGGAACCTGGGACACCTGGGGCCACTACCACCTCATGCTGGGGCTGCTGCTGTGGCACGAGGACACCGGCGACCGCAAGGCCCTCGCCGCCGCCCGCCGCATCGGCGACCTGATGGTCAGCATGTTCGGCGGCGACAAGCCCGTGATGCGAATGATCGACACGGGCTCGACCGAGATGAACCTCGCGCCCATCCACTCGCTGTGCCTGCTGCACAAGGTCACCGGCGAGCGCAAGTACGTCGACCTCGCGCTGAAGGTGCTCGACGAGTTCGCCGCCTGCGACGCCGCCGGCACGCCGCTGGCCGGCGACTACTTCCGCACCGGCGTCGACGGCCGCGAGTTCTTCGACACGCCCCGCCCGCGCTGGGAGAGCCTCCACCCGATGATGGGTATGGTCGAACTCTATTACATCACCGGCGACGAGCGCTGCCGCGCCGCCTTCGAACATCATTGGCGCAGCATGACCGGCACCGACCGCCACAACAACGGCGGCTTCACCTCCGGCGAGCAGGCCCAGGGCACGCCCTTCCACTCGGGCGCCATCGAGACCTGCTGCACCATCGCCTACATGGCCTACAGCGTCGAGATGCTCCGCCTCACGGGCGACTCCACGGTGGCCGACGAGCTGGAACTGTCGATGCTCAACTCCATCGTCGGCGCGTTCTCCGTCACCGGCCGCTGGGCCACGTACGACACGCCGATGGACGGCGTGCGCCGCGCCAGCGCCCACTCCATCGTCTTCCAGTCGCGCGAGGGCACGCCCGAGCTCAACTGCTGCAGCGTCAACGCCGCCCGCGGACTGGGCTTCCTCAGCGACTGGGCCGTCATGGCCGACGTCGCCGGCCTGGTCGTGAACTACTACGGCCCGTGCACCGTCACCGCCGCCGCCAAGGGCGTCCCCGTCAAGCTCACGCAGACCACCGACTACCCGCGCGACGGCAAGGTGGCCATCAAGGTCTCGCCCGCCAAGGCCGCGCAGTTCACGCTCAAGCTTCGCATCCCGCGCTGGTCTGCCGCCACCAAGGTCAAGATCAACGGCCAGGCCGTCAAGGGCGTCTCGGCTGGGCAGTACCTGGCCATCGACCGCAAGTGGGCCAAGGGCGACGTGGTGCAGCTGGACCTGGACATGTCGTTCCACTACTGGGTGGGCGACAAGGACTGCGGGGGCAAGTGCTCGCTCTACCGCGGGCCGATCCTGATGACCTACGACCGCCGCTACAACGAGATGGACCCCATCGACCTGCCCACGCTGGCGGCCAAGGGCCTCAAGGGCCGCTTCGTCCAGTGGAAGCGATGGCTGCCGCCGGCGATGCTGATGGAGTTCGTCGCCACCGACGGCCGCAAGATCCGCCTGTGCGACCACGGCTCTGCCGGCGAGGGCGGCACGCCGTACGCGTCGTGGCTGAACATCGACACCGCGGGCGCGACGATCCGCCAGCCGCTGGCGTCGGACGTGGCACTGCTGGCCAAGGCGGACCTCATCCGTTTCGAGCGGGCGTACAAGGCCTTCGCCGCCGCCCGCCGCGACAAGCTCGCCCGCCTGGAGCCGCAGAAGTACCTCAAGCTGCTCGACCAGATCTCCTCCCTGTACCCGGCGTTCGCCGCGCACCTGGCTACGGCCAAGGCGGTGCTGGCCGGCGGCGCCAAGACGCCGGCGGCACAGAACCTCGCCCAGCTCGTGGCTTTCTTCGAGGCCGACGTCGATTCCGCCTTCGCCGCGTTGCTCGATCGCGAGCGTCAGACCCTGATCGCCGCCCACCCCGAGTGGCCGGTGGTGGCGACGAAGTTCGAGGCGGCCCCGGCCGTGCTCGTGCATGGCGACATCACGGCGGTCCCTCCGCCGCCGGCCGATGCGGAGTTCAGCCCCGCCCCGGTGACCAGCGAGAACTTCGCCGACATCCGCACCTTCCATGGCGGCAAGGCCGGGGTGGTCTACATCCGCACGACGATCAACATGCTCAAGGACGGCGCGGGCCAGCTCGCCTACGGCGCCGACGGCCCCGTTCGCGTCTGGGTCAACGGCCAGCCGGCAGGGCAGCAGCCGCTGGCGACCAACCCCGCCGTCGCCAACCAGTATTTCGCCCCCGTGATGTGGAAGCAGGGGGCCAACGAGGTGGTATTCGCGCTGTCCAGCAACGACGGCAGGGCCTGGGGCGTCTACGCCACCGGCGTCCTTGGATGATCGCCGCGGCCGCTATCTCCGCAGGTGCGCCACGACGCGCTCGACGGCGTCGTCGGCGCTGAACACAGCCGCCGCCGGGCCGATGGGCCGGCAGAGGGCGGGGTCGGTCGCGCCGGTGAAGACCGCCGCGGTGGGGCGCCCCAAGGCTGCCGCCAGGTGCGCCAGGCCCGAGTCGTTCGCCAGCACGCCGCGGGCTTCGGCCAGCAACGCCACCACGTGCCCCAGGCGGCCGCCGGCGGCGACGACGGCGGCGGGAATGCCCGCGGCCACGCGACGGCACAACTCCGTCTCGGCCGCCGAGCCCAGCACCGCCACCGTCGCGTCGGTGGCCAGCAGGCGACCGGCCTGGACGAACTTCTCGGCCGGCCAGCATTTCGCCGCCCAGCCCGCGCCGGGCGCCAGCACATACAGCGGCCGCTCGCCCAGGTGGAACATCTCGCGCGCCTCGGCCGCGGTGCACGTGGGCAGCGGCGGCCGAAGCGGGGGCGGCGCCGCCGGCATCTGTCGCCGCCAGATCCTTGCGGCTTCCTCCACGACCCGCATCGGCCGCTCGCTCAGGTGGCGGCCGACCTGCTCGGCATGGACGCCGAAGGAGTACAGGCTGCCCAGCTCGTCGCCGGCGAAACCAATCGACGCGCGGGGCCGCATCATGAACGTGAACCAGGCGGAATAGCGGTTGCCCGTGAGGTCGATGACCATGTCGAACTCCCGCGCCCTCAGCGACCGTGCCCGCCGGCCCAGGCCACGCCAGCTTACCCGTTCGCGGCGGCGGTCGGAGGTCACCTCGGCCACCGGCAGGACATCCTGCCCGTCGACCAGGCCATGCCAGAGGTCGACGCACGCGGGCTTGGTGATGACGGTAAGGCGGGCCCCGCCGAAGCATTCGCGCAGCGGTGCGATGGCCTGGGTGGCCCAGAAGGTGTCGCCGATCCAATGGCAGGCGACGATGGCGATCGACGCCGTCTGGCCGGCCGTCGCCCGCCGCGGCGAGAAGTAGCCCCCTCGCGCGATCAGTCGCATCGCGGGCCGGGCCACGCGGACGAGACTCGATAGGACAGGTTTGACGCCCATCGGCTCATCCTACAACGCCCGCCGCCGATTGCCTAGCAGCGGTTGTTCGTGGCGCATCCTCCGACAACGTCCAGGCGCAGCCTGCAGGGCCCGCCTCACGCGCTGAAGACGACCTCGCGGTTCCTGGGCCCGTCGAACTCGCAGAAGTAGATCGCCTGCCAGGTGCCCAGCATCATCTTGCCGCCATCGATGGGGACCGTGATCGAGCAGCCCACCAGCGAGCTCTTGAGGTGGGCGGCGGAGTTGCCTTCGCTGTGCTCGTAGAAGTCCTCGCGCCACGGTACGGCCTTGTCCAAGGCGGCCAGCATGTCGTGCACCACGTCGGGATCGGCGTTCTCGTTGATCGTGACGGCCGCCGTCGTGTGCGGCACGAAGACCGTGACCGTCCCCTGCTTGCAGCCGGAGGCGGTCACGAAGGCGGCGACTTTCTCGGTGATATCGATCATCTCGCTGTGGCGGCTGGTGCGAACGGCGAGCCGTGTATGCATGGTAGATCCTCAATATGTATGCGTCGGTGGCCGACAGCTCGGGGCCCGAAGGGGTGCTTCTCTTGAAAGGATAGACGGCGGCCGGGGCGGCTGCAAAAAGAAAGCCGACCCGAGATTCCACGACGGTTCGCGGAACCCCGGATCGGCAGGGATGGTAGACCTAGTTGATGGCGTGACGCCGGGGCGAACCCCAGCGCCAATCGCCATCAACTCCCGAACCTTTGGGACAACGCGCACCGCTTGCGCAGCAAGGGGGCGCGATCGTTTCAATGCGTACTGTCCGTGGACAGTGCCTGCGAACCAAACCAGCGAATGACGCGAACGCCACGGCTGACTCAGCTTTTGGGGAATGCACCGGAGAGGATTCCGACGATTGCCCCGACCCACGTGTATTATCGACAGATTCCCGAGCGACATTAGCGGGTTCCGAGTTTTATTTGCTATGCTGTCGCCATGGATGAATCGACATACCGCGTCCCCTCGCTGGTCAGCGGCGGCCTGATGCTCAGCTACCGCTGCACCAACGCCTGCCGGCACTGCATGTACCGCTGCGCGAGCGGGCGCAGCGATACGTGGCTGTCGCCCTCGCTGGCCGACCGCATCTTCGCCGCCCTGGCCCGGGAGCTTCGCTTCAGCGACGTGCACCTCGCCGGCGGCGAGGCGATGCTGCGCCCCGAACTGCTGGAGGACATAATCCGCCTGGCCGTGCGGCGCGGCGTGACGATCAGCTACCTCGAGACCAACGTGGCCTGGTGCACCGATGAGGCTCGCGCCCGCGAGGGCTTCCGCCGCCTGCGCGACGCCGGCCTGCGCGGCGTGCTGATCAGCGCCTCGCCGTTCCACAACGAGTTCATCCCCTTCCGCAAGACCCGCCTTGGCATCGAGGCGGCGGGGGAGGTGTTCGGCCGCGGCGGCGTGCTCGTCTGGACGCAGGGCATGTACAACGCGCTGGCCCGCCTGGACGAGAACCGCACGCACACGGTCGAGGAGTTCATCGCCGCCAGCGGCCTCGACGGCATGGCCGCCCTGCGAGGCCTGTACCCGATGACGCCTCACGGCCGCGTGGTCGAGGCGCTGCGGGAGTGTTTCGACAAGCAGCCGGCCGAGAGCTTCCGCGGCGAGAGCTGCCGGGGCGAGCTCGCTTCGACCGGGCATTTCCACATCGACCCCAGCGGGCTGCTGTTCACCGGCCACTGCCCGGGCATCATCATGGGCAGCGTGGACGACTATCACCCCGCCATCACCGCCGCGGGGCGGCCCGTCGCGCACACGCTGTGGACGGCTGGGCCCTGGGCGCTGATGCAGCTTGCGCAGCGCGTGGCCGGCTACCGCCCCCGACAGGACGGCTACGTCAGCAAGTGCGACCTGTGCCTGCACGTCCGCCGCTCTCTTCTCGCCGCGGGCAGCTTCCCCGAGATCGGCCCCGCCGACTTCTACGCCGCCGACTGAGTCGGGTGCCATGCGCGGGTGCCATGCTTTTAGGCCCGCAGGGCCAAAAGCATGTTTAGACACTCGCTGTGTAAAAACTCTGTAAACATGCTTCTGCCCCTGCGGGGCTAGGAGCATGGCACCCGAAACCTTACGGGGCGCGAATGGCGCCCAAGCTACCGCGGCTGGAAGGTCCCGCAGTCGGCGCACTTCTGCTGGTGGTTCACCACGGTGATCGACTGCGCCTGGCACTCGAGGTTCGAGTTGAACTTGCAGATCGAGACCTTGCACGCGCCCACGCAACCAGTGGCGTTGGAGTCGCCGCCCTTGGAACTGGCTACGCAGAACGTGTCGCATGCCGGATGCGCGCCGTCGCCCACCGTGATGGCCAGGGCGTGGCAGGTCTGGCTGCGGTTATAGGCGCACTGCGACACTTCACATTTCTGGACCTTGGGCATCTGCATGTTCTATCCTTTCAATGTGGGTTCCCCGAACAGACGAATCTGGCCATTGTAGCGCGTCCATCGCGCCGCCGTAGAAGAACGCAAAGTCCGGAGGCGAGTGAAACACGGTCAGGCTGCAGCGAGACCCCAAGCTCGTTCAGACGCGTCGTGATTCCCAAGGTTGCCGACCCACGCAGTGGGCCGGCTTTAGGTGACGCATCCATCTCTTCCCCAATGCCCCAGTCTGCGTTCGCTCTTCTGTTCTCTCTCTTATTATCTCCGCGCTCTCCGTGTTCTCTGCGGCAAAGAACGCGGGCTACCGCGACGACAGTCGGAACAACTCCTCGTCGCGAATCCCCAGCGGCGAGATCAGCTCGGCCGCCCGCGCGAAGTCGCAGGCGTAGCTGCCGTCGTGGCAGTCGGAGCCGATGCTGAGCTTGACCCCGCGGCTGCGGAGCAGGCCGACGTACTCCACGTACTGCCCGGCGAACGTGTCCGGGTACCACGGGCTCAGCAGCACGGCCCCGAGGTTGATCTCCACGGCCGTGCCGTGCTGCACGGCGGCCGCAGCGAACTCCTCGTGCATCGACTGCGGAATCTTGCCGAAGTCGTCCAGCCAGGGATCGGTGGTGTAGCGGCCGTCGGCGTCCTGCCAGTGGCCCATCCACCACCACGGGTGCGCGACGATGTCCAGCAGCGGGTGCGCGGCCAGGAACATGTTCTGGCGGTGATAGTCGCGGATGATCGCCTCGCGGTCCCGGGGCACGTACATCGGCCAGTGCGTGCCGCCCACGACGTACTCGATGCCGAACTGCTGGATGTGCTCCGGCGTCAGCGCGATGGCCAGTGCACCGCCGGCGGGGCCGCCGTCGCGGATGCCGTACGTGCACCTCTCGTAGCCGCCCGCGTTGATGCGGTCGAGCTCCCACTGCGACATCACGCTCACCTCGATGCCGAAGTGAAACCGCAGCGGCGGGTTGCTCGCATCCCACTCCGCCCGCGACCGCACGATGTCCGGCAGGTTGATCAGCGAGTGCAGGTGATCCGTCAGGCCGAAGTCCCTGATCCCCTTGGCCGCCGCGCGGCCGATCAACTCACCCACCGGGATGCACGCGCCATCGCACGAATTCCGAGAATGAATATGCCAGTCACAGGTGATGTTCATCGGTTCTCCGTTCCGTATCTAACACTTCACCACAAAGGACACAAAGAACACAAAGGGTAAGAAGTCGCCAGCGAATTCGAACAAGGCGATCCCTTATTCTTCTTCGTGTTCCTTGTGCTCTTTGTGGTGGGCTTTCTGTTGGGCCACCAGCGCCACCAGCTCCGCTGGCGAATGGGCGATGAAATCGGGTTTGCCCCGCCGCAGGCGGGCCTCGTCGTGCCAGCCCCAGGCGGCGGCGAGGGTGCGGCAACCGGCGGCGCGGCCTTCGACCATGTCCCCCAGCGTGTCGCCCACGTAGCAGGGGGGCAGTCCGGCATGGCGGGCGATGGTGGCCCGGATCTTCGCCACCTTGCCCGTGCCCTTGTCGGCGCCCAGCACGTCGAGCACCACGATGCCCTCGCGGGCCAGCACGGCCTCGACCACGTGCGAGACGTTGGAGGTGATCACGTACACCGCGTGTGTCGCGGCCAGCGTCTTGAGCATCTCGCCCGCACCGTCGAACAGCCGCAGCCGGTCGTTCGCGGCCGCCAGGCCGGCGGCCAGCCGCTGCGTCAAGGCCGGCAGGTGGTCCCTCGGCACCCCGGCCGCGACGAGCCCCTCGTACATGTTGCCATCGAACAGCCGCAGGAAGTCCTCTTCGTTCGTCATCAGCCCCGCCCGCTCGGCCTCGCACGCCGCCGCCAGCGCCGCGCGAAACGTCGCCAGCGAATCGACGATCACGCCGTCATAGTCGAACATGAGGAGTTGTGTTGCGGACATGGGGCGAGAGTATACCCCTCGTGCCCCTCCGCCGCCAACGTCCAAGCGTACAACGGCGCTGGCCGACTTTGCTATTCCTCTCGATCCATGGACGCCTTTTGTCGCCGATCGGCGGGAGCCGCGGCACTCGACGAACTATGGCCTTTGCAGAAGGTGGTATCCGCAGCGTACAATCTTGACCGGAAACGGGAGAATGATATGTGGCCTTTTCTCGATAAGCCAAAACAAGAAGACGGCACCCTCTACTTGGTGAAGGCGAACGACGACCTCGTTTCTTTTTGTCGATGCGACAACGCTCTGGCATCTTCCCCTCCACAGCTTGATTGCCCCTGGTGTGGGTGTGGGTGGCTTTTCACGTGCATCCGATGCCGCAAGGCCTTCACGTTTGCAAAGGCAATTGTTGTGCCCCAGTCGCTGGCGGAACTTGGAACTGCCGACCTCCGCGCGCGATGGCAGAAAGACCCAAGCCCTGAGCAGCTTGCCGAATGGGTCGAATGGATGACGATCCTCTTGAAGCCGCTCCAAGTTGGCAAGGAATACATCTACTTCGATGGGGAGTATTTCCCGACTGATGCCCCGGGTATCAATCTCGATGGGTTGCACGCACACCACGACCTCGATTTCGTTCCACAGGTCGAGGCGATGCGGAACCCTGAAGCGCGACAGACCATCCTCTCCAACAAAGCGTACTGGGAAGCCCGGAAGAACCCAGATTCGCAATAGTACGCTCAACCCTATGCTTAGGGTAGCTGATGCTCACATTGCTAGTGATCAGCTGATTGCCGGCTCCTGCCATTGAAAAACGATCTTGCCTTCGAGGCAGAAGCTTGGCACCGAACGGCACGATGCGCTGCCAAGACGCACACGGCGGGTGGACCCGATTGGATCCACCCGCCGCTTTGCATCATCTTGGCCAATTGCCTATTGCCTTCTCTTTGGCATCCGCGTCGCCAGATGGTGGGCAAGCCTGCCCACCCTACGGTGACGCCATCGACCACCAGTCAACCGGTTAACGAGTTAACCAGTCAACGGGCTTCTTAGTACATGTCCTCGCCCATGCCGCCGGCGGGGGCTGCAGACTTCTTCTTCTCGGGGATTTCCGAGACGATCGCGTCGGTGGTCAGCAGGAGGCCGGCCACGGAGGCGGCATTCTGCAGGGCCGAACGCTCGACCTTGGTCGGCACGATCACGCCGGCCTTGACCATGTCGCAGTACTTGCCGGCCAGGGCGTCGTAGCCGAAGTTCGGGTCATCGTTTTCCATGACCTTCGCCGCGACGATGGAGCCTTCGAGGCCGGAGTTCGAGGCGATCTGCTTGATCGGGGCGACCAGGGCGCGACGGATGATGTCCACGCCGGTCTTCTCGTCTTCGCTGTCGCACTTGATCTTGTCCAGCGCCTTGAGCGTGCGCAGCACGGCCACGCCGCCGCCGGGCAGGATGCCTTCTTCGACGGCTGCACGGGTGGCGTGCAGGGCGTCTTCGACGCGGGCCTTCTTTTCCTTCATCTCCACTTCGGTGGCGGCGCCCACGTTGATCTGGGCCACGCCGCCCGACAGCTTGGCCAGGCGTTCCTCGAGCTTCTCGCGGTCGTAGTCGGAGGTGGTGGCCTCGATCTCGTGCTTGATCTGCTCGATGCGGCCCTTGATGTCGGCCGTCTTGCCGCCGCCTTCGATGATGGTGGTGTTGTCCTTGTCGATGCGGACCCGCTTGGCCGAGCCCAAGTCGCTCATCTGGATGCTCTCGGTGCTGATGCCCATGTCTTCCATGACGGCCTTGCCGCCGGTGAGGACGGCGATGTCACGGAGCATTTCCTTGCGGCGGTCGCCGAAGCCGGGGGCCTTGACGGCGACGGCCTGCGTGCCGCGCAGCTTGTTGACCACCAGCGTCGCCAGGGCCTCGCCCTCGATGTCCTCGGCGATGATCACCAGCGGGCGCCCGCTCTGGGCGATCTTCTCCAGCAGGGGCACCAGGTCCTTGATGGCCGTGATCTTCTTCTCGTGGATGAGGATCAGCGGGCTGTCCAGGTCGCACTCCATGGTCTCGACCTTGTTGACGAAGTGCGGCGAGATGTAGCCCTTGTCGAACTGCATGCCTTCGACGAGGTCCACCGCGGTGGCCAGGCCCTTGCCCTCTTCGACCGTGATCACGCCGTCCTTGCCGACCTTGTCCATGGCCTCGGCGATCATCTTGCCGATTTCCTCGTCCTGGTTGGCCGCGCACGTGCCGACCTGGGCGATTTCCTTGGAGCTCTTGATGGGCTTGCACAGCCGCTTGAGCTCGGCCACGACGGTCTCGACGGCCTTGTCGATGCCGCGCTTGAGCTGGTTGGCCTTGGCGCCGGCGGCGACGTTCTTGAGACCTTCATCGAAGATGGCCTCGGCATAAATGGTGGCGGTGGTCGTGCCGTCGCCGGCGACGTTGGACGTCTTGGAGGCGACTTCCTTCACCATCTGGGCGCCCATGTTCTCGCAGGCGTCTTCGAGCTCGATCTCCTTGGCCACCGAGACGCCGTCCTTGGTGACGGTGGGGGCGCCGAAGGACTTCTCCAGGACGACGACGCGGCCGGTGGGGCCCAGCGTGACCTTCACCGCGGCGGCAAGCTGCTTCACGCCGCGACGAATGGCCTCACGTGCTTCGGTATCAAATGCGATGCGTTTCTTTGCCATGATTCTTTGTTCCCTGTGTATGTTCGTGTGGGGGGTTAGTCGAGGATAGCCAGGACGTCCGATTCGTCCATGAGCATGAATTCTTCGCCGCTGACCTTGATCTCGGTGCCGGCGTAGCTGGCGAACAGCACCTTGTCGCCGACCTTCACCTGGAACTCGGCCCGCTTGCCGTCGTCCATCATCTTGCCGTCGCCCAGCGCGACGACCGTGCCCTTCTGGGGCTTTTCCTTGGCCGTGTCCGGCAGGACGATGCCACCCTTGGTGGTCGTCTCGGCCTCCAGACGCTTGATCAGGACCTTCTCCCCGAGGGGACGAATCTTCGGTGCCGCTGCAGCCTTCGCCATTGTGCTACTCCTTCTTAGTTGGTCTATCAGTAAGTCAGTAAACCGGCAGTAACAGAAATCAGTAACCGGTAATCAGTAAGCAGTAACCGGTGATCCAGTACGCGGTGCATCAGTGAATCAGTTGATCAGTAACAGCAAAACGAACCCAATCGCTTCTCGCTTGCGTTCTAGCGGCCGCCCGGCGAACCCATCGCCTCGGCAGCGCCCGGAAAAACGAACCCGGCGCCTTGTGCTGCAGCACCCGCAAGCCAGTAGCCGGAAAAACGAACCCGGCGCCCATACTCATGTCGGTCTTCAGTTCCTGAAAAAACGAACCCGGCGCGAATCCAATCTCATCATCGACAAGAGCTTACACTCGCAACACAAATCCGAAATCCGCAATCTGAAATCCGCAATTCTTACCGCAGCATCTCATCCAGGCGGACCATGATCCGGCGGATCTGACGCAGGAGCTCTTCGAGCTCCAGGGGCTTGGACACCACGCTGAAGGCCGTCAGCCTCAAGGCCGACTCCAGCAGGCGGCGATCGTTACGCCGCGTCACGACCACAACCGGCAGCATCGCGTCAAGCCGGCGGATCATCCGCAGCAGTTGCATCACGTCCAGGCCCCAGTCCACGTCTTCGTCCAGCACGGCCGCATCGACCACGCCCGAGCGGACAACTTCCATTAACTCATTGTCGCCCTTGACCTTATAAGTTGCGATCCAGCCGGGCCCGACAATCTGTTCAAGGGCATTCTGCCAGGCCTCGGCCTCTCCTGAGACCACAAGACCGAAGGGTGCTTTTCTCTGATTCAAGGCAGCAACCATGGCAAACTCACCTCAAAAAGGCCTCATGCCGTACTCCAAGCGCAGTCCGTGCGTAGGTAGAGACAGCAACGTCGATGCCACCAGGCGCAAAACGCGCCGCACCCGGTTGTTACGCAAAATCCGCCCGCGCCAGATCTCTCCGTTTTTCTGCCTGAATATGTGCCCCATCGCCCCCCGGTGCGTGATTTGGCAGGCGGGAGGAATTGCGGATTGCGGAATGCGGATTGCGGATTGAAAAGCGAAGCGACACCCGTGCCTTGACCACTCGGCATCGCGGCAGCCGATGCGCATATCAATGCCCCAGTCCCCCATTCAAAAGCGACTGGCGCCGGGGCGAACTATTCTATCTGGTGCGTCCATCGCGACGACACGGTTGGAGAAGAATCCGCTTCCGGCCGCTTCCGACTTGACGGAAACCTGCTCATAGCGGCATGACTCTTCTCAAGAGGACTTGTCACGGGACAAGCAGTGGTTGCGGGGCGCGGATCAAAGCTCCGCAACGGTACCGCCTCACCAGCACGCAAGGGATGGCGTCGCTTCGCTTTTCAATCCGCAATCCGCAATCAGGCGGTTTGGTCTTCCATCAGCACTTCGACTTCCTCCGCACGCGGCATGGCCGTCTGCGCGCCGAACTTGGTGCAGGCCAGCGCCCCGGCGGCGTTGGCGAAGCGGGCCGCGTCGTGCATGTGCCGGCCTTGGGCGATCGCCACGCCCAGGGCGGCCGTGAAGGCGTCGCCCGCGGCGGTGGTGTCCACCACGTCCACCTTGTAGGTCGGGACGGTATAGATGTGGCCGTCGGCCATCACCACCAAAGACCCCCGCGCCCCGAGCTTGAGCACCGCGGCCTTGGCGCCCCGGGTGACCAGCTCCGACGCGACCTGTTTGTCCACGCGCTCTTCGACGGCGACGGAGCCGACGAGGATCTCGGCCTCGGTGGCGTTGGGGGAGATGATATCCACCTGGTACAGCTCCGGCGGCATGCTGCGGGGCGCCGGCGCAGGGTCCAGGATCGTCCTGCAGCCGTGACGCCGCGCGACCTCGATGGCCGCCCGCACCGTCGGCAGGGGCAGTTCCAGTTGCAGCAGCACCAGGTCGGCCTTGGCGAAGGCCGACTCGCAGCTGAAGACGTCGTCGGGCGTGAGGCGGAAGTTGGCGCCGCTGGCCACCACGATGGAATTCTCGCCCTTGGCGTCGACGATGATCATGGCCACGCCGGTGGCGGCGTCGGCGGTCTTCATGACCGTGCTGCAATCGACGCCCTCGGCCGCCAGCCCCGCCAGCAGCGTGTGGCCGAAGGGGTCCTCGCCGACGCGGCCGATCATCTGGCAGCGGGCCCCCAGGCGTGCGGCTGCGACGGCCTGGTTGGCCCCCTTGCCGCCGGGCGTGGTCTTGAAGCCATCTCCCAGCACCGTCTCGCCGCCCAGCGGCATGACGGCGGTGCGGACGACCAGGTCCATGTTGAGGCTACCGACGACGAGTATGTTCGGCTTGACCGGCATAGGTATTTCCTTCGTGAAGGTCAGTCCTTGTGTCTATCCAAGTATATCTTCGGCACACGGTGGACAAAGTAGCCGGTAGCCGGTGCAGAGAAAGTGCCCGGTAGCCGGTAGCTGACAACTGCCAATACATCGTGCACGAGTTTACCTGCCAATACATCGTGC
>CAZTVF010000014.1:0-62409 GCA_964616985.1 uncultured Planctomycetaceae bacterium | reverse complement strand
CGGTGGGGTTGACCTTGTTGAGGCCCTTGTACTTGGGCGCGCTGCCGTGGGTGGCCTCGAAGACCGCCCCGCTCTTGCCGATGTTAGCGCCCGGGGCCATGCCCAGCCCGCCCACCAGCCCCGCGCAAAGGTCCGACAGGATGTCGCCGTACAGGTTCGGCAGCACCAGCACGTCGTACAGCTCGGGCTTCTGCACCAGCTGCATGCACATGTTGTCCACCAGCACCTGCTGGAACTCGATGTCGGCGTATTCCTCGGCCACCTCTTCGGCCACCGCCTGGAACAGCCCGTCGGTGAACTTCATGATGTTGGCCTTGTGGACGGCGGTGACCTTCTTGCGGCCGTTCTCGCGGGCATAATCGAACGCGAACCGCACGATGCGCTCGGTGTTCTCGACGCTGATGGGCTTGATGGAAACGCCCGTGGTCTCGGCGCTGGTCTTGATCTTCTTGTCGGTCGCGAGGCGGTTGACGGCCTCGATCAGGTCGCGGGTGGCGTCCTGGCCGCGTTCGAATTCGACGCCGGCGTAGAGGTCCTCGGTGTTCTCGCGGACGATGACGAGGTTGATATCCTTGTACTTGCTGCGGACGCCGGCGTAGGTCTTGCAGGGGCGGACGCAGGCGTAGAGGTCAAGCGTCTGCCGCAGCAGCACGTTGACGGAGCGGAAGCCCTTGCCGATGGGCGTGGTGATCGGGGCCTTGAGGGTGGCGTCGGACGCGCGGACGGTGGCGATCGTGGATTCGGGCATCGGCGTGCCGTACTTATCCATGATCTCGACGCCCGCTTCGCATTCCTTCCAGGTGATGCTGCCGGCGCCCTTGGTGGCGACCAAGGCCGCATCGACGACGCGACGGGCCGCATTGGCCAGTTCGGGACCGGTTCCGTCACCCATGATCAACGCTACTGTGTGCTTGGACATTCCTGACTCCTTGGGGGAAATTAAGGCGGGCAATCTACCGAATCCTCGGCCGTTTTGCAACAGCGTCCGCCGATGCGCGTCGGGCGCATACGCGGGCGTGGGCGAAGATGGGAAGGCCAAGAGCGGGATTGAGGGGATTAAAGGATTGCACGGAGAAGAATCTGGCTTCGAAAGAGGGTGCCAGGTGCCACCGCCAAACGAGGCAAATCGGTGCCACCCACAAACTCGTTTGGGGGTGAGAACAACCACCGACTTTCATGCGCCAACGACCTCGGCATGGTCAGTTCAGTGACCTGCCTGCGGCAATGCACAAAGCCACGACATCCATCACCGACGCGGTGCGGGGCCTTGACTGGCAGACGCCACCGGACACGGTGCCGCCTTCGCACCCCCAAACGAGTTTGGGGGTGGCACCGCGCACTACGTTGCCTACAGCAGCACGTCGTCGTCGTTGGAACGAGGCTCGGGCTTCTTCTTGCCGTTGCCGTTGGCCTTGGGCTCGGGCTTGGCCTTGGGGGCTTCGGGCTTCGCCTTGGTCGGCTCGGGCTTAGCCTTGGGGGCTTCCACCTTCGGCAACTCGGGCTTGGGTGACTCAGCCTTGGCCTTGGGCGTTTCCTCGGGCGCCGGGGGCGGGGGCGCGTCGTCGGCCAGGCCGGCTTCGTCGACTTCGGGGGCGCCCAGGGGCAGTTCGCCCTGCTCGCCGGGGGCGCCGGCGGGCCCCAGGGGCAGCGAGCCCTGGTTGTTGTCGTCGGCCACCACGCGGGCGATGGCGACGAGCTTGTCCGACGGCTTCAGCGCGATCACGCGAACGCCCTGTGTGGCGCGGCCGATCGTGCGGAGCTCGTTCACGCCGGTGCGGACGATCATGCCCTGCTGCGTGATGAGCATCAGCTCGTCGGCCTCGCGGATGGACTTCATGCCCACCACGCGGCCGTTGCGGTCGTTGGCCTTGATGTTGATGATGCCATAGCCGCCGCGGGTCTGGTCGCGGTATTCGTCGAAGCCCGTGCGCTTGCCGTAGCCGTTCTCGCACACGGTCAGCAGCGTCGCCATCGGGTCCAGGATGGCCATGGCCACCACCTCGTCGCCTTCGCGGAGGTTGATGCCCCGCACGCCGGCGGCGGTGCGGCCCATGGGGCGCACGTCCGTCTCGTGGAAGCGGATGCACTGTCCGTTGAGCGTGCCCAGGATGATCTCGTCGTTGCCCTTGGTGATGGCCACGCCGATGACCACGTCGCCGGGGTCCAGGCCCGTGGCCAGGATGCCGCCCTTGCGCGGGTTGTCGTAGGACGACAGCGCGGTCTTCTTGATCTGGCCCTTCTTGGTGGCGGTGACCAGGAAGCGGTCGTCGGTGAATTCGCGGACGTTGACCACCGCGCAGACCCGCTCGTCCTTGGCCATCTGGAGCAGGTTCACCATGGCCCGGCCCTTGCTCGTGCGCGACATGGAGGGCACGTCGTACACCTTGAGCCAGTGCATGCGGCCGTTGTTGAGGAACACCAGCAGGTAGTCGTGCGTCGAGGCCACGAAGAGCTCTTCGACGAAGTCGCCCTCCTTGGCCTCCTGGCCGATGATGCCCTGCCCGCCGCGGCCCTGGCGGCGATAGGTGGACACGGGCGTGCGCTTGACGTAGCCCTCGTGGCTGAGGGTGACGACGACGTCCTCCTCGGCGATGAGGTCCTCGATGTCGAAGTCCTGCACGTCGCCGACGATCTCGGTGCGACGCTCGTCGGCGTACTTTTCGCGCATCTCGCGGATGTCTTCGATGATCACGTCCAGCAGCCTCTTCTCGTCGCGGAGGATCAGCTCGTAGCCCTCGATCTCCTCCATCAGCTTGCAGAAGTCCTGGGCGAGTTTCTCGATCTCCAGGCCCGTCAGGCGGTGCAACTGCATGTTCAGGATCGCATCGGCCTGGACGTTGGTGAGGTAGTTGGCACTGCGGGTGGCGCGGCCAACGAACTCGGCCGGCAGCAGCTTGCAGACGGTGGCCTGCTCGCTGAGGCGGAGCTTGTGGGCCATGAGGCGCTCGCGGGCGACGGGCACGTCGGGCGACTTCTTGATGATGTCGATGATCGTGTCGATGTCGGCGACGGCCAGGATCAAGCCTTCGAGGATGTGGGCCCGCTGGCGGGCGCGGCGGAGCAGGAAGATGGTCCGCCGGCGAATGACGTCCTTGCGGTGCTCGACGAAGTAGAACAGCATGTCCCGCAGGTTCAGCGTGCGCGGTGCGCGGTTGACCAGCGAGATGTTGATGATGCTGAAGGTGCTCTGCAGGGGCGTGTATTCGTACAGCTGGTTGACGACCACCTCGGGCTCGGCGCCCTTGCGCAGCTCCAGCACGATGCGCATGCCGGTGCGGTCGCTGTGGTCCTGAACGTCCTGGATGTCGGGGATCTTGCCGGCCTTGACCACCTCGGCGCAGCGCTCGATGATCGTGGTCTTGAGCACCTGGTAGGGAATCTCGGTGACGACGATCTGCGCCTTGCCGCCGCGGGTCTGCTCGGTGTGCATGCGGGCGCGGACGACGATGCGCCCCCGGCCCGTGCGGTAGCCGTCGAGGATGCCCGCGCGGCCGCAGATCATGCCGCCCGTGGGAAAATCGGGGCCCTTGACGAACTTCATCAACTGCTCGATCGTCGCCTCGGGGTGCTTGATCAGGTACACCAGCGCGTCGCACACCTCGCCCAGGTTGTGCGGCGGGATGCTGGTGGCCATGCCCACCGCGATGCCCTGGCTGCCGTTGACCAGCAGGTTGGGGAACTTCGCCGGCAGCACCGTGGGCTCGGTGCGGGTGTCGTCGTAGTTGCCCACCATGTCGACCGTGCCGAGATTCAGGTCTTCCATCATCTCCACCGCCGGGGCCGTCATGCGGGCTTCGGTGTATCGCATGGCCGCCGGGGGGTCGCCGTCGATCGAGCCGAAATTGCCCTGCGGATCGACCAGCGTGTAGCGAAGGTTCCAGTGCTGCCCCATGCGGACCAACGTGGGGTACACCACGCTCTCGCCGTGGGGATGGTAGTTACCGCTGGTGTCGCCCGCGATCTTGGCGCATTTACGATGCTTCGAGCGGGGGCCCAGGTTCAGGTCGTTCATGGCCACCAGCACGCGGCGCTGGCTGGGCTTGAGGCCGTCGCGCACGTCGGGCAGCGCGCGGTCCATGATGGTGCTCATCGCGTAGGTGAGGTAGCTCTCGCGGATCTCGTCCTCGATGGGAAGCTCGCTGATCCGCTCGTTGGCGAAGGCAAAGGCCCCGCCCGCTCGCGCCGGCGGCACCGCATCCCCGTCACCCACGGCCTCGTTTTTTGCAGCCTCGTCGCCCGCGGCGTCGCCGGCGGCGTCTTTCTCTTCAAACTCTTCTTCAGCCACGATCTATTGCTCCCAGGTACGACAAGTCAGTCTGAGCGCGGCCGCCTTCGGGGGCCGCCGCAAAACGGCAATTCACGAAGGGGGGAAGCTGGGCTTCCTGCCCACAGGACGCATCCATTCCGAACGGGGGATTATCCACGATTTCGGTGTGATTTTACAGCAATTTATACGAAGAAAAGAAGGTCGCGAGCGACCTCTTTTCATGCGCGTGTCAAGTCACGCCGCAACGGACGAGTGTAAGAATGGGTGCTGCCCCATTTGAAGCGAGGCGGCTTGCCGTTCGGCGCTGTAAAAGCCCCAGAGCGTCACCCAGATCTAACAGCGCCGAACGGCAAGCCGCCGCCAAACCCTTACTCCCAGATCGAACCGTGGAACATTATTACGAACGGTTCCCGCTCTTGACCGTTCGCTTCACGGCGTACGTGCGGGCGGGGGTGGATTCGAAGTAGATTCGCATCATCATCTCGCCCATCAGGCCCGTGGCGAAGAACAGCAGCGAGACCACCATCAGCATGAAGCCCAGCGCCATCAGCGGCCCGTGCTCCTGGAACAGATGGTAGTCGCTGCCCGTGAAGACGCTGACGAGCTTGCGGAGGAAGCCGAACCCCAGGATGCCCATGCCGCCGGCGAGGCTGACGGCGCCCCACTTGCCGAAGAAGTGCAGCGGGCGCGTCATGTAGCGGCTGAGGAAGCGGACGGTCATGATGTCCAGGGCCACGCGGAACGTGCGCCCGATGCCGTAGTTGCTCTTGCCCGCTGCCCGGCGGACGTTCTTGATGGGCACTTCGCAAATCTTGGCACCCAGGCGTGCGCACACGGCCGGGACGAAACGGTGCATGTCGCCGTAGAGCCTCACGCCCTCGAGCACCTCGCGGCGGTAGGCCTTGAACGTCGTGCCGAAGTCGTGCAGCTTCACGCCCGACACCTTGGCCAGCAGCCAGTTGGCAATGCGCGAGGGCAGGCGGCGCATGACGAAGTTGTCGCCGCGGCGGATGCGCCACCCCGAGGCGATGTCGAACCCTTCGTCGATCTTCTTGATGAACAGCGGGATCTCGTACGGGTCGTGCTGCAGGTCGCCGTCCATCGCGATGATCACGTCGCCGCACGCCTGGTCCAGCCCGGCCTGCAGGGCGGTGGTCTGGCCGAAATTGCGGCGGAGGTCGACGAACGTGACGTGCGGGTCGCTCAGCGCAATCTTTTCCAGCACCGCGGCCGTGCCGTCGCGGCTGCCGTCGTTGACCAGGATGAGCTCGTACGAGCCGCCGATGTGGCGCATCACGCGGGCGATGCGGACGCAGAGCTTCTCGGCGATGTCCTGCTCGTTGTAGAACGGGACGACGACGGAGTACTTCGGCCTCGCGGCGTCACAGCCGCCCGTAGTGTGTGAGTTCGATGTCATGCTTGGCGAACGCTTCCTTCACGGCTGGGTCGCACAGGGCGGCCAGCTCGGTCTTGCGGCTGTCCAGCAGCCGCGTCATGTCCGCGGGCAGGTCGTCGACCAGCCCCGGGTGGGTCATTATTTCCGTCACGCCGACGGGCAGCCGCTCGGCCGCCCGCTTCAGCCACGCCGCGTCGAGGTAACCTGTGTGGGCGATTCCCCACGTGCCCCCCGTGCCGCGGAGGTCGCGGCCGAGCAGGTTGTTGAACCAGCCCATGGCGTCCAGCACTCGGCGGTTCCGCGTCTGCTTGGCCGGCGCCGCAGGCCAGCCGGGCCCCAGCGCCTCGCGGTGCCAGCGAACGAAGCGGACATGATACCGCCGCGCGAGCCTCGCTACACGCGCGAAAATCGGCCCGAATGCGTGGGCGTGGCGGTGGCTGTCCAGGTGCGTCGGGCGGATGCCATGGTCCAGCACCCACTGGATCTGGGCCTCGAATTCCGCCTCGATCGCCCGCAGAATCCAGGGCCGGCGGACGCAGTCGACGATCACGCCCATGGCCGTGCGCCGCATCAGACCGTCGGGGCCGGCGAGCCGCTGGCCCGCCTTGGACAACGGCGGCCCCTGCGACACGTTCAAATGCACCCCCACGCCCAGGGAGGGGGCCTCGGCCAGCCGCCGGACCGCCTCGGCGGCCGCGGGCATGTTGGCCGCCACCGTCGTCGAGGTCACCACGCCCTCCCGGTGGGCGCGCAAGATGCCCTCGGTGATGCCGGCCGTGAAGCCGAAGTCGTCGGCGTTGATGATGACCCGTTTTTGTCTTCTCGCCTCTTCCATGCGGTCGTGATTATAATGACCCCCGCCGCCGGCCGAAAGCGAACGCCGTTTTCTGCCCGCACGGATCGCGACGAACGAAAGGATTCTCATGCTCGCCACCTTCTGGCCGGACAATCTCGCCGAGGCCATCTGGGTCACGGTCGGTTTCGTGGGGCAGTTCATCTTCTTCCTCCGCTTTGTGGTGCAGTGGCTGGCGTCGGAGCGGCAGAAGCGGACCGTCGTGCCCATCGCGTTCTGGTACCTCTCGCTGGGGGGCACGGTGCTGGTGCTATCCTACGCCGTGCACAAGGTGGACCCCGTGTTCATCATGGCCTACTCGCTGAACATCTTCCTCTACGTTCGCAACCTCATCATCGCCAAACGCCACCCTGAGGCCGAGGCCGTGGCCGAGAAGACATCCGAGTGATCGCCGTCTGATCCGCAGCGGCCGCAAAGGCTGCCATCCTGTAGCCCAGGCTGATCGCAGCGACGCCCCGGGTGGCCGCATCGCTCGCCGCCTTCAGCAGCCTGAAAGGCTGCCATACCGAGACATCTACGTTCAGGTTGTCGCGCAGAGCCCGGCGATCAGGCTGTCGCGACGAATCCGCCCTAAGACTGCTTCAGATTCTCCCGCGTTCAGACCGGCGCATCAGGTCTTCAACCCCCGTTGAGGTCTTTGGCGGTCACGACGACGAAGGGCTTGCCGCTCTTGCGGTTGGGTTCGACGTCGACCTGGGCGTCGTAGACGCGGCGGATCATGTCGGGGGTGACGACGTCGCGGGCGGGGCCAAGGGCCTGCACCTTTCCCCGGTGCAGCACCATCAGGCGGTCGCAATACTCGGCCGCGAGGTTGAGGTCGTGGAACACGGCCATCACGGTCAGGCCTTCGGAGCGGTTGAGGCCGCGGATGAGTTCGAGCATCGTGATCTGGTGGCCGATGTCGAGGTGGCTCATGGGCTCGTCGAGCAGCAGCACGCGGGGCTGCTGGGCGAGGCACATGGCGAAGAACGCCCGTTGACGCTCGCCGCCGGAAATGCGGTTGACGGGCTGATCGGCCAGGTGCCAGATGTCGGCCACCACCATGGCCTGTTCGGCGATGTTGCGGTCGCCGCGGGTCTCGACGCCGATGCGCGACAGGTGAGGCGCGCGGCCCATCAGGGCGATCTCGCGCACGGTGAAGGACAGATCGGCCCCGAGGTCCTGCGACAGCACGGCCATCGAGCGGGCCAGCTCGCGCCGCTTGAACTGCCGCACGTCCCGGCCTTCCATCTGCACCGCCCCGCTGCGGGCGGGCAGCACGCCGCTGATCACGCGCATCAGCGTCGTCTTGCCGCAGCCGTTGGGGCCGATGAGCCCGATGAACTCGCCGCGCTGCACCTCCAGGCTCACGCCGTCGAGCACGACGTGCTCGCCGTAACCGGCCACGATGTCGCGGATCGAAATCATGCGCGGATGCCTCCGGGCCCTCGCTTCAGCAGGAACAGGAAAAACGGGCCGCCGATGAAGGCGGTGATCACGCCGATGGGGATCTCCGTCGTCATGACCGACCTTGCGAACGTGTCGGCCAGGACAAGGAAGGCCGCGCCGGCCAGGGCCGAGGCGGGCACCAGGCGGCGATGATCGGGCCCGATCGCCAGGCGCATCGAGTGGGGCACGATCAGGCCGACGAACCCCACCAGCCCGCAGGCCGACACCGCCGCGCCGGTCATCAGCGAGGCGATCAGCACGAACATCTTCTTGGCGTGCTCGACGTGCAGGCCCAGGTGGGCGGCCGACTCCTCGCCCAGCACCATCACGTTGAGGTCGCGGGCGAACAGGATCGTCAGGGCGATGCCGCACGCCACCACCGCCGCCACCGTGCCCAGCAGCTGCCAGTCGAAAATCTCCAGCCCGCCCATCAGCCACCACATGACGTTGTGGAGCTTGTCGTTGGGGGCGGTGCTCACCAGGAACATCAGCATGCTGCCCAGCACCGAGCCCACGACCACGCCCGACAGCAGCAGCGTGTGGATCGGCACCGCGCCGCGAGCCCCGCGGGCGATGGCGTAGACGACGAACATGGTGCCCATCGCGCCGACGAACGCCATCGCCGGCAGCGTCCAGGCCCCCGCCGCGGCAATGCCCAGCACGATCGTCGCCGCGGCCGCCAGTCCCGCGCCGGACGAAACGCCCAGCACGTACGGCTCGGCCAGGGGGTTGCGCAGCAGGGCCTGAAAGATCACTCCCGCCACCGACAAGGCCGCCCCCACCGTCATTGCCAGCAGCACCCGTGCGAGCCGCAGCTGCCCGCGCCCGGGGGAGAAAATCTCCTCCAGCGGCAGACGCGAGGAGCCGAAATACAGCCCCGCCGCACACGCCGCCACCAGCACCAGCGACAGCAGCAGGCACAGCCGCCAGGTTTTCATGCCGTGGATGCTCATCCGGGATACAGCCGCTTCGACAGCTCGCGCACGCCCTGGGCCAGGCGCGGGCCCGAGCGAAGCAGCAGGTCGGGGTTGATGTCGTCGATGATTCGCCCGTTCTTGACCGCGGCCACGCCGCCCCAGCCGATCCGCTGGCCCAGCGACTCCTTCGAGCCCGGCGTCATGTAGCCCAGCACGATGACGTCGGGGTTCCAGTCGATGATCGTCTCGCCGCTGACCTTGGGGTAAGGCTGCGGCATGTCGCCGGCGACGTTCACCCCGCCGGCCAGCGAGATGACATCGTTGATAAACGACGCGCCCCCGACCGTGTAGATGGGGTTGGCCGAGATTTCGAAGTACACCCGCGGGCGCTTGGCGGCGGGCACGTCCTTGAACCGCGAGGCCGCCGCATCAAACTCGCCCTGCATCCGCGCGACGATGGCCTTGGCCCCCTCGGCCCGCCCGACCGCCTGGCCGATCTGCTCGATCGCCGCGAGCAATTCCTTCATCGTCTCGGTCCGCACCACGACCATCTCGATGCCGGCCTGGCGGAACTGCTCGGCATACTCCGGCCGCTCCATCGGGGTCGTGATCACCATCTGCGGGCGGATGGCGAGAACCTTCTCGAGGTTGGGCCGCCCCAACTCGCCCACGCGCGGGATGGCGAGGGCGGCCTGGGGGTAGTCGCAATATTTCGTCGCGCCGACGACGCGGTCGCCCGTGCCGAGTTCAAACAGAATTTCCGTGACGCTGGGGGCCAGCGAGACGATCATGGCCTGCGACGTCGCTCGCTGCGGCCCGGGTGATTTGGAGCACGAGGGCGCAGCGGCGGCGGCCGCAATCAGCAGGATCAGGGCAATGCCGTGGAGACGTTTCATGAGGGCGACAATAAGCCTCATCGCCTGACGTGTCAACGGTCGCATGCCGCCAGCAGGATGGCGATGCACGCGGAATGATGCGATCCGGCGAACAACGAGCCTCAGCGCCGCCGGCTGGGTTCAATAACGTAGACCACACAAGGAACCAACCATGAAACATGCCCTCGCTGTCCTCTTCGTCACACTCATCGGGAGTTCTTACGCCATGGCCGACGTCAAACTCAACGTGATCTTCACCGACAATATGGTCCTCCAACGCGGCAAGGGCACACCGATCTTCGGCACGGCCGCGGCGGGCGAGAAGGTCACCGTCAAGGTGGCCGGCAAGGAAGCCGTCGCCACGGCCGGCGCCGACGGCAAGTGGGTCGCCAGGCTCGACCTGCCCGATGCGGGCGGGCCGCACGAACTAGTGGTGGCCGGTGACCCCGCGATCAAGCTGGCCAACGTCATGATCGGCGAGGTGTGGATGTGCTCGGGGCAGTCGAACATGCAGTTCGGCCTCAAGGACGCCATCGGCGGGCCCGAGGCCATCGCGGCCGCCAACCTCCCCCACCTCCGCATGATCATCGCCAAGAACTGGGGCAGCGGCCCCAAGGCCAATAAGTGGGTGCAGTGCGATCCCAACAACGCGGCCCAGTTCTCGGCCGTCGCCTTCTTCTTCGGCCGCAAGCTCAGCGAGGATCTCAAGGTTCCCGTGGGCCTGGTGATCAACGGCATCGGCGGCACGCCCATCGACGCGTGGGTCAGCACCGAGGGCATCGCGGCGGATCCTGAACTCAAGACGCAGGTGCTCGACGCATGGAACGCGTACCTGCAGAGGCAGCCGCAGCTGCAGGCCGCCTACGATGCCGCCCCCAAGGACGCCAAGCCCGTCAAGCCGCTGCCGGCCGACTACGGCTCGGCCCCCGGCGCGCTGTACGCCAAGCACCTGGCCCCGATGGAGGGCTTCGGCATGAAGGGCGCCATCTGGTACCAGGGCGAGAGCGACGCGTGGGGCCTGGCCGTCGCGCAACGGTACTACAAGGCCCTGCCCGCGCTGATCAACGATTGGCGCAAGCACTTCGGCAAGGACCTGGCGTTCATCACCATCCAGCTGCCGGATAACCCCAAGGTCACCTCGCCGGCTGTGCCCAAGGAAGTGTACCCGTGGAAGCTCGTGCAGGAGGCGCAGCTGCAGTCGGTCAAGATGCCGGGCGTCGGACTGGCCATCACGCTGGACCTGGGCGAGAACGACATTCACCCCAAGGTGAAGCTGCCCGTGGGCGAGCGGACCGCCCAGGCGGCCCGCGCGATCGCGTACGGCCAGAAGATGGCGGCCTACACCGGCCCGCTGTATGACTCGATGAAGGTCGAGGGCGAGAAGGCGCGCGTGCACTTCACGCAGACGGGCGAGGGCCTGGTGGTGCAGGGCGGCGGCGAGATCAAGGGCTTCACCATCGCCGGCGAGGACCGGCACTTCGTCTGGGCCCAGGCGAAGATCGACGGCAACAGCGTCGTCGTCTGGAGCGAGGCCGTGCCCAAGCCCGCCGCGGTGCGGTACGTCTTCACCGAGACCTGCGCGTACAACCTCTACGGCGCCAACGGCATCCCCGCCTCGCCCTTCCGCACCGATGACTGGTCGTGGAACACGCCGGTCAAGGCGCCCCGCGAGGCAAAGGCCTGCCTCCAGGCCAAGGGAGCGGCCCTGTGGCCGGCGGAGTCAAACTTCACCACCGTGCACAGCTACCGCACCAGCCCCAACCCCACCGAGGCGCGGTTCTCGTATGACGACAAGAACCTCTACGTCACCGTGATCTGCCGGCAGAAGGCCAAGATCACGCCCGCGGGCGAGAAGAACGATGACGACAAGATCCTCAGCGGCGACTTCGTGGAAGTGATGATCGACACCAAGCTCGACAAGCGGAATTATGTCCGCGTCACCGTCAATCCCAAGGGCCTGGTGCTCGACGCGAACTGCTTCAACGATTCGATCGACGGCCCCAAGCTCGAGAACCAGGACATGCTGGCCGTGCAGCGGGCGATGGACAAGAAGTGGTCCAGCGAGGCGACGGTCAAGGCCGGCGAGGCCGACGGCTTCTGGACGGCCCAAATCGCCATCCCGTGGAAGTCCCTGGGACAGGAGCCCAAGGCCGGCCTGAAGATGGGCCTGCAGATGGAGCGATACGTGGTGGCGGAGTGCGAAAATTCCGAATGGATCACGGCCGGGCGCGATCGCAACACCGGCGCGATGATGCCTTGGCCCAAGCTGTATCACTCGGCGATGCGATTCGGCACGCTGACGCTGGAATAACCGCGGGCGCCCCTGCAGGGCGAAGACCGCAACGGATTCGAAAGCCCCGGCATGAGCGGCCGGGGCTTTTGCTTAGAATGGGATGAGGGGGATTGACGATGAGTATCGCGACAAGCGTTCTGCTGATGCTGGGGGCGTGGGGGCCGATCGACGCCGACACTGTGCCGGTGGCCCGCCTGGGGGCCAGGACGGTGAGCGTCACATTCGTGAATTTGACCGGCGAATCGGGGCCGCTGTTCATCACCGGCCCAGCCGGCGAGGCGTTGATTGGCTCGCTGGGCTTCCGCGGCCGCCTGACGGTGCAGATTCCGATCCACGACTCCCGCATGCCGGTGACCGTCGGCTGGCAGGTCGGGCGCGCCAGCGGCGAATTCACCATCACGCCCGACACGTTCGGCTTCCTCCGCATCGACCTCACCCAGGCCGGCGCAATCGGCCCCTACCCCATGAAAGGCCCCGTGAGGTAGTGGATGCGGCAAACCCTATGGAGTGCGGCGGCAACGACGCCGCTATGGATTTCGCGGCCGTGATGCGATCTGCTCCGACAAGGATCGGTGGCGCGTGTCACAGAGTTGCACCGCCACCGATTAGAATGCAGTCATATCCCTGGGGCAGCGCCTTTGGGCCTGTCGGCGGCTTGTCCGTTCGGCGCTGTAGAAGCCGGAAGGCGCCTCCAGGCCGCTACAGCGCCGAACGGGCAAGCCGCCGCCTAACCATGGTGCCCCCCCTCGATTTCACGCCTGCGGGTTGGTGTCGGCGCCGGGCCAGTGGGGGTGCCTGGCATGATCGGCGAAGGCCTTGTGCATCTGCCACTTCTTGGCCGTGTAGAAGATGACGGGATAGATCAGCAGTTCCATGACGAAACTGGTGACCAGGCCGCCGATCATCGGCGCGGCGAGGCGACGCATGGTGTCGGCCCCGGCCCCGGTGGCCCATAGGAGCGGCACCAGGCCGATGAACGCGGTGGCCACCGTCATCGTCTTGGGGCGGATTCGCTTCACCGCACCGTCGTGGATCGCGTGCCACAGGTCCGCCGTGTTCCGCATGCGGCCTTCGCCCTTGAAGCGGCTGAAGCTATTGTCCAGGTACAGCAGCATCACCATGCCCGTCTCGGCATCCAGGCCCGCCAGCGCGATGAGGCCCACCCACACCGCCAGCGACATGTCGTAGTGCAGCAGGTACACCAGCCAGAACGCCCCGACGAGGCTGAACGGCACGGCCAGCAGCACGATGAATACCCGCAGCCAACTGCGGCTGGCCAGGTACAGCAGCAGGATGATCAGCACCAGCGCCAGCGGGATGACCACCATCAGCCGCTTCGTCGCCGCCTGCATGTACTCATACTGCCCGGCCCAGACTACGGTGTAGCCGCTGGGCTTGGAGACCTTCTCTTCGACCACCCGCTGGGCGTTGGCCACGTATGTTCCCACGTCGATGTCGGCAATGTCCACGTACACCCAGCTCGACAGGCGGGCGTTCTCGCTGCGGATCATGTCGGGACCGTTGCGGATGACAAAGTCGGCCAGCTGGCCCAGCGGCACCTGCGCGCCGGTGGGCGTGGGCACCAGCGTCTGCTTCAGGGCGGGCAGGTTGTCGCGAAGCTCCTGCCCGTAGCGGAGGTTGACCGAGTATCGCTCCAGGCCCTCGACCGTCGTGGTGATGGTCAGCCCGCCCAAGGCGGTGGCGATCACGTCCAGCACGTCGCCCGTCCGCAGGCCATAGCGGCCGATGTCGGCGTTGGGCACGATGTCGATATACGAGCCGCCCAGCGTCTTTTCGGCATACGCGCCGGTGGTATGCGGGCCGGTGCGGGCGTCGCTCCGCAGGGCCTGCGCCGCCTGATCGGCCAGCGTCGACAGCGTCGCGAGGTCTGGCCCCATGAACTTGATGCCGATGGGCGTCTTGATGCCGGTGGAGAGCATGTCGATGCGCGTGCGGATGGGCATCGTCCACGAGTTGGTCAGCCCCGGCACCTGCAGCACCTCGTTCATGCCCGGCGCGTGGTTGCCGTCGGCGCCGGTGTAGCCGCCCGTCAATTCGCCCACTGTGATCGGCCGCGACGACTCGGTCCATATCTTCGCCGGCAGCCACTTCGCCCAATCGGGCCAGTCGCTGTAGAAGTGTTTCACAGGCAGCTGGCGCCACTTGCTCTTGTCACGATGGAGCGTGATCGTGGTCTCGAACATGCTCACCGGCGCCGGGTCGGTGGCCGTCTCGGCCCGGCCGACCTTGCCCAGCACGCTCTTGACCTCGGGGAACTGCATCAGCATGCGGTCGGTCTGCTGCAGCAGTTCGCGGGCCTTGGACGTGCTGATGCCCGGGTCGGTCGTGGGCATGTACAGCAGGTCGCCCTCTTCCAGGGGCGGCATGAACTCGCTGCCCAGGCGGTTCCACGGGTAGGCGATGCTCGCCACAGCCAGCACGGCCAGCCCCAGCACGGCCCAGCGGAACCTCATGGCCAGGATGAACAGCGGGTTGTAGATCCACTGCTGGAGCTTCGATAGCGGGTTGGCGTTCTCGTGGATGATCTTCTGGGGCACCAGCAACATGCCCATCAGGATCACCCATGCCAGGGCCACCCACGGGCGGTACGGCTCGAAGCCCGGGATGGGCATGATCCAGATCAGGGCCGCCGGAATGAACATCGCCCCCAGCGTGACCAGCACGTTCACGAACCAGCCCCAGCGTTTGGGCAGCACGCGGGCGGTGATCAGCAGGCTCATCAGCACCGGGATGATCGTGATGGCCAGGAAGCTCGACGCCGCCATCGCGAACGTCTTGGTGTAGGCCAGCGGGCGGAACATGCGGCCCGACTGCTCGCCCAGGACGAAGACGGGCAGGAAGCTCACGGTCAGGATCATCAGGGCGAAGAACAGGCTGGGCCCCACCTCGCGGGCGGCCTCGGAGATGATTTCCACTCGCGGCCGCGCGACGGCGGGCTCGCCGCGGGCGAGCAGGTTGTGCAGGCGTTCCTCCTCACGGTCGAGATGCTTGTGCGAGTTCTCGACCATGACGATGGAACTGTCTACCATGACGCCGATGGCGATGGCGATGCCGCCCAGGCTCATCAGGTTGGCGTTAATGCCCAGCAGCCGCATCGCGATCAGGCTGCACAGCACACCGGTGGGCACCACGAAGACGGCCACCAGTTCGCTGCGGGCGTGCAGCAGGAACAGGATGCACACCAAGGCCACGACGGTGATTTCCTCCAGCAGCGTGCGGGTCAGCGTGTTGACCGCGCGGCCGATGAGGTCGCTGCGGTCGTAACCGACCTCGACGGCCACGCCGGGCGGGAGACTCTTCTGGGCGTCATCGAGTTTGGCGCGGACCTTGTCGATGGTGGTCGCGGCGTTCTCGCCGAAGCGCATGACGATGATGCCGCCGGCCGCCTCGCCCTGGCCGTTCCAGTCCAATACGCCACGGCGCATCTCCGGCCCGGTCCGGACCTCGGCCACGTCCGCGAGATAGATCGGCGCCCCGCCGGCGCCCACGCCCACGGCCACGCGTCGCAGGTCGGCCAGCACCTTCTGCGTGCGGGCTTCCTCGATCGACAGACCCTTGTCGCGGGCGGCCTGCATCTCGGCATCGCTCAGCGTGCCGAGATAGCCTAGGCCCTGCACGGCATATTCGCGCTCGGAGATCTCCATCACGCGCCCGCCCACGTTGGCGTTGGAGCGTTCGATGGCCGACCGTAGCGTGTCCAGCGGCAGGTTGTAGGCGAGCAGCTTCACAGGATCGACGACGACCTGGTACTGCTTCTCGAAGCCGCCGATCGAGGCGACCTCGCTCACGCCGTCGACGGCGGCCAACTCGTACCGGAGGTACCAGTCCTGCAGGCCGCGGAGGTCGGCCAGGCTCTGCTTGCTCGCCTCCAGCGGGCCGTGATCGAGGGGGCAATCCTTGAAGCCCGGCGCGATCGATACCTGCTGCAGTTTGGGCTGCACGTCCTCGGGGGCGTCCTGCGGAATCTGGTATCGTTTGTTCGTGGCGGGGTCCACGTACGCGAACCTCTCAGCCGGGAACACACGCTGGTGCACGAGGCGATGCCGAACGTCGTCGTTGGGCGCGGACTCGGGGGTGGCATACCACGCACCCGTGGCCACGTCGTGCCACAGGCCGTTGGGATGCTGCGGGCAATACGGGCCGGTGGTGAGGGCGTATTCATAGACCCAGCCGACGCCCGTGGCGTCGGGGCCGATCTGCGGCGAGACGCCCGTCGGCAGCTTGACGTAGCCAAGTCGCTCCAGCACGCGGCTGCGGGCCCAGTAGATGTCCGTGCCGTCCTCGAAGATGATGTAGACGAAACTGGTGCCGAACAGGCTGTAGCCGCGCACGACCTTCGAACCCGACAGGCCCTTCAACGCGCTGGCCAGCGGATAGGTAACCTGGTCCTGGACGATCTGCGGCGCCTGCCCGGGGTACTCGGCGTAGACGATCACCTGCACATCCGAGAGATCGGGGATGGCGTCGACCTTGATGGTAAAGGTGGCCCACACGCCGGCGGCGATCAGGAAGATCGTCAGCAGCAGCACCATCGCGCGGTTGTGGATGCACCAATCGATGATCTTGGCAATCATGGTTCTCTCGCAGTTAGGAGCCAGTAGCCAGTAACCGGTAGCCGGGTAGCGGCATTTTCCTTTATCGCTGCTCGGTGACGCCGCGAGCTTGAACAGCGGATGCACCTGAGCAGAATCTTCCTGGCTACTGGCTACCGGCTACTTCTGTCTTCCCGGCTACCGGCTACTGGCTACTTCTGGTTTTCCTGGCTACCGGCTACTTTTTTTCCACTGCCGCCTGGGGCAGCGGATCGTTCTTCTCGGCGCACTCGAGCATGCTCTTGCCGTAGAAGGGGTTTCTCGCCTTGCCTGCGGGCTGCAGCCAGTCGGCGCCCTTGCCGCCGAACATCGAGCAATGCAGCGACTGCAGGTCCTTGCCCAGGGTCTGGGGCACGCCCGTGTCCTTGACCAGGGCGATCAGGGGCGGGCTCAGTTGCGCGAAGAGCTCGCGAGCCTTGGCGATGTCCTTCGCCGCCGCCAGCTCGTTGGCCTTGGCGGCGATAGTCGCCGGCTGCGAGTACATGTGCCAGAAATGCTCGTTGGACATCGGCGTCTTGGGCAGGGCCTCAGCCGCGGCGGCGAGTTTCTTCGCCTCCTCGGCCACGCCGGTCATCGAGTCATCGGCCAGCTTGTCCCAGATCGCCAGGTACCGCTCAAGAACGGCCTGGATGGCCTGGGCGGCCGCGGGCGAAAGCATCGCTGCCGCCGCCGGTGCGGTCGCGGGCGTTTTGGCCGCCAGGGCCGCCATCGGGGCCGGCGCGGCGTTGGCGTCTTTCTGCTCGGCGGCCAGCGTGCCGCGGATCATCTTGGCCCGCGATTCAGCCAGCCTCGCCTCGCTGTCCAGCAGGAACTGCCCGCTGGTGACGATCTTGTCCTTGGGCGCGATGCCCTCGAGCACCTCCACCATCCCCGCCTCGGTCTCCACGCCGATCTTGACCGGCCGGGCGACGAAGCGGCCCTCGCCCAGGCTGAGGAAGACGATCTTGCGATCGCCGGTGTCGATGACGGCCTCGCGGGGCACCGGCGTGGTGCTGGGCGTGACGGTGCTTTGAATCTCGATGTTGGTGTACATGCCGGGCTTGAGCTGCAGCTCGGGGTTATCCACCTCCAGCCGCATGCGGGCCTGGCGGGCCTCGGCGTTCATCACCGGGTAGATGTACGTAACCTTTCCCTCGAACGAGCGGCCGCGGGCGTACGGCAGCGTCATCGTCGCCGTCTGCCCCACCTTCACCAGCGGCAGCTGGTATTCGTAAAGCGTGCCGACCACCCACACACGGCTCAGGTCGGCGATGCGGTACAGCTGCGTGCCAGGCTCCACCTTGGCGCCCTCGACGATGTTCTTGGCGATCACCAGCCCGCGATACGGGCTATTGATCGTGAGCGTCCGTGTCGCCTTGCCGGACTTCTCCAACTCGGAGATCTGCTCGGTCGAGATGTCGAAGTTCTCCAGCCGCTTGCGGGCGGCCGTCAGCATATCCTGGGTCCACTGGCCGCTCTTGTCGGTGTTGGCCTCGGTAGCGGCGCGATACGCCTGCAGGTAATCCTGCTGCGAGGTGAACAGGTCGGGCGAGTAGATCTCGAAGAGCGGCTGCCCGGGCTGCACGGCCTCGCCGAGGTAGTTCACGTGCAGCTTTTCGACCCAGCCGCCAAACTTCACCGTCAGGTCGCGGACGGTCGTCTCGTCGGTCTCCACCGTGCCCACCGTGCGGATGCTCCGCGTGACGGGCCCGGTGACGGCCTCGGCGATGCGGACGCCGATCTCCTGGCTGATGGCCGGGGAGATGACGACCTCGCCCTCGGCGCCCTGGGCGGGATCATACGGCACCAGGGCCATGTGGCAGATCGGGCAGTCGCCCGGCTTGGGCAGCATGACCTGCGGGTGCATGCCGCACGTCCACCATTTCGTTGCGGGCTTGGACGCGGCCCCGGCGCCATCCGCATGCCCGCTCATGTTGCCCTCGCGGGCGCCATCGGGATGGGTGATCAGCGAGAGACTGGACTTGATCGGCCCGGGGAAGTTTGCCCCGACGATCAGCATGGCAATGCCCACCACCACGATGGCGAACAGGTATCGCACGCGCGGGCCCCGCGGCACGGGCGGGCTGGGCGGCGGCCCGGCCGCCGGCGACGGGGGCGCCGGCGCCTCGGCAGGCGCCTTGGGCTTGGGATCGGGCGGGTTCTTGTTTTCACTCATGACTGTGGTCTCCGCTGGCGGTGGATGTTGCAGGCTGAGTGGTCGCCGTCGGGGCGGCGCCGCCGGACAGCGGCCCGCCGATGATCGCCTCGATCTCGGCCAGTGCCTTGTGGCGATCGGCGTAAGCCCGCTCGTAGGCCAGTTGGAATTCCAGCACGATCCGCTGGCCCTCGAGCATGTCCGAGAAGATGCCCCCGCCTCCCTGGTACGTCGAGCGGTAGCTCACCAGCGACTGCCTCGCCCGCGGCAGCAGCGTGTCGCGGTACAGCACCAGCTTGCGCTGCGCGTTGCGAAAGTTGTACGCCGCCAGCCGCAGGTCCACCCCCAGGTCATTGGCCTTCTGCGTCTTGTCCTTGACGGCCGCCCAGTATTTGTTGCGGGCCTCGCGGACGCCGGCGGAGTACTTTTCCCACCAGATCGGGATGTTCATCGACACGAGGATGGCGACGGGGTCTTTCATCTCGCTGCTGTCGACGCCCGAAACCGACTGCATCTGGTCGTATTCGAAGCCCACCATGATGTCGGGGAAATAGTCCTGGCGAGCCAAGCCGATGTTGCGGTGCTCGCGGGCGATGTCGAATTCCAGCGCCCGCAGTTCGGGGCTTCGCTGCAGCATCCAGACCAGCAACTGCTTCTCGTCGGCCAGGGCGTTGCCGTCGGCCGCCGGCGGCAGCGCGGGCAGTTCCGCGTCCAGCGGCCTGTTGATGGCGGCATTGAGGCGGGCGGCGGTGGTCGATAGCACGTCCTGCAGGCTGCGAAGCTCGTCCTCGGCCTTGCCCTGCTCCACCTGGGCCCGCAGGACATCAGGCTGGCTGCCTGCGGCGGCGGCGTAGCGGGCGCGGGCGGCCTCGGCGAGGTTGCCCATTTGCTGGAGGTTCTCCTGCGTGACGGCGATGGCGTGATGCGTGTAGTAGTGCTCCCAGTAGGCGTCGGCCACGCGATTGAACAGCTTGAGTCGCTCGGCCTCGAAACGCTGCTGCTCGGCCTGGGCCTCCAGTGCGGCGGCGTCGCCCTTGAGCAGGAGCTTCTTGAACCACGGGAACTCCTGGGAGACTTCAAAGATGTTCCGCAGGTCGCCGTCCCTCATGGCCTGGCCGACGACGAAACCGCGGTAGGTGAACCGGGGGTCGGGCAGGGCGCGGGCCTGCGGGATCCGCTCCAGCGCCGCCTTCCAGCGATAGAAGGCCGCCTGCAGGCCGGGGTTGTTCTCGGCGGCCAGTGCCAGGTATTGATGCAGGTCGCTGCCGGGCGTCAGGACCACGACGGCAGGGCCGCCAACATCATCGGCCGACGCCGGGCGAGCCGGCTTGCCTCCGCGCGGTGCGGCGAAGTTCGGATCGGCGGCCAGCCGGTGATAGCTGGCCATCGCCTCGCCTTCTTCCCGACACCCATTGAGGATGGCGATCATCCCGATGCATAATGCCGCAATTACCTGTCGAGTCATCATTATCCCTTTGCCACCGTGAGCCAGTGCTCGCCATTCTAGGCAGGGGCTTCCACAGCAGGCGCAAATCGCACATATCGGAGTGGCAGTACGGGGTGGCTTGGCGATAAATCCGGGGGCGGCAGCCTGGCGGTATACACTGGTGGCGGCCTTCCCAGGCCGCCACCCCCTGCTCGACGCCAGAGGCGGAGGCCCCGGAAGGTCGCCACCCCTCAGGAAAGATCGCCAGACACTAGAAGTTCTTGTGCGGGCCGTGCCACGTGTTGGCAGGATGCGGCTTCTTGTCCTCTTTCGGCGACTCAACCGACGTGCTCTTTTCGGGGCCGGATGTGCTCTGTCCCAGCAGGGACGGGTCCTGCGTCCGGTCCCACGCAGCCGCGCATTGCGGACTGGTGAAAGCGATGGCCTTGTCGCCCATCTGCCGAACCACGTCGGCGGGCGCCTGCTCGGTGATCGGTCCCGAGATCGTGCTGCAGGACGGCGATGATTGCGGCGGCATCGGAGTTCCCCATGCCGTCACCGAAGGCCCCTGGGCCGCTAGCGATACGCTCGCTATCGCGCCCACGGCCAGCAGTGTCACTATGATCTGTCTCATTTCACACCCTCTTCTGGCGGACGCGCGTTTGACAGGCGGCCCGCTAATCAATTGTAGTTATCGAAACGTCGCGACCGGCCGGTGCATCAGAAACTATTACCGGCAAGCGAATCCGCTCACTTCGCCGCGGCGAGCTTGGAATCCTTTTCGGCGTCGGTCAGCTTGTCCCAGGCCGCGGGACAGCTGCCGCAGCAGAACGCGACCTTCTGACCCTTGTGTACCCGGGTAAGCTCCGGCGTGACCTTCGCCGGGTCGATCTTGGTGCCCATTATCGGGCACTTGGTGTTGGCGAAGGCCGCCGGGGCCGTCGCCGCCGGAGCGGTCGTGGCTTTGTCCGCGGCCGGGCTGGCCTTGGGCGCCGTGCCGCAACACTCACCAGCCTTAGCCATCAGCGGATACGCCACCAAGGCCGCCACCGCCGCCACACCCGCCGCAAATAACGCAATCCGGTTCATCTTCTTCTCCTGAAGTTAGGGGTCTCCAATCACTTCACCCTCCTGAACGCACACCGCGGGAGAAAGGTTCCATGCGGCGATAATCCGCTGCGGGAGCCGGTAGTTCATCCTATGGAGCATCTGAGTGCTTTGGGGGCGGCTTGCCGTTCGGCGCTGTCAGATATGGGTGATGCCTGGAGGCTTCTACAACGCCGAACGGCAAGCCGCCGCTAGACGCATTCACATATTCGTGATGAACTACTAGCGGAGTGGAGTGGGCTGCTGTCTTACGGGTCCCGTAGGGACCGCTGAAACTAACCCAGCACTTCAGTGCTGGGTCACAAAGGTGGTCCGGTGCATTTGAGTCCCGTAGGGACGATTGAAACGCTTTCAGCCGTCCCTACGGGACTCGAATGCAGAATGCCCGCGGTTCCCCTAGCACTGAAGTGCTGGGCTATTCTCCGTCGTCCCTGCAGGAGGCAGCAGCGGAGTCAATCGAAACGAATGTCCGTCACGCTACGGGGCTGTCGGCAGCAGCAGGGCCAGGAGCGTCAGGAGTCTGTCGGCAGGGACCTCGCCGACGCCGATGTAGCTCAGCTCGCCAATCTGAAGCGCGGCAATCGAGCAGCGGGTCATGTGGCCCGTCCATGCAGGCCGGCCGGAAACACTGGCGTCCTGACGTAGGCCCAGCCGGGCGGGCGCGTCCTTGACCACGATCACCGAGATCGGCCCGCTGGGCGTGCCCACGACGTAGCTGCCGACGATGCCGCCGCGGAAACGGGCCAGGCAGCAGCCGCGAATCGCCATGCCCTGGTTCAGCTTGGGCAACGCGGGCGAGAACCCCAACTGCTCCTTGAGATACGCCGCCAGCTTGGCCGGCTCGTCTTCGCTGTAGAAGTGGGCGCCATCGGCGAGATTCTGCCGGTGAATATCGACCAGTGCCTGCTGGTCGGCATTGGCTTCCTGCGGGGATAGCAGCAGGTTGTACAGCGGCAGGGCCACGATCAGCGCCATCGCCGCGGCCGCCAGCGGCCAGGCATATCGCAGCACGCGCGATCGCGGGCGGGACTGGGGCGCCGCGGCCGGAGCGCGATGCTCTCTGGCAGCGGCGGCCAGTCGCTCGCGCAGGGCCGCGGGGGCATGCACAGACTCGAATGCCCCGCGCAATCGCTGCCGCAGGGCCTGCATTTCCGCCAGCCGCTGCCGGCAGGGTTCGCACGCGGCGAGGTGCGGGCGGAAGTCCGCGTCGCTCTCCATCGCCTGCTCAAATTGTTCATCGTTCAAGTGCGTCATGATCGCCTCCCGACGAAGCCCATCCGGCGGGCGTGAGGGGCGAGCTTCTGCTTCAGCATCGCCCGCGCCCTCCCGGTGCGGCTCTTGACCGTGCCCACCGCCACCTCCAGCAGCGCCGCCACATCGGCCAGCGACATCTGCTCCACGTCCACCAGGTACAGGGCCAGTCGTTGATCGTCGCCCAGTTCCTGCAAAGCCGAGATCACCTCGGCATCCGAGAAGTTCTCCAGCAGGTCGCCCGCGCCCGTCCATGGCGGCGGCGCTTCGGATTCAGGCTCGGCCAGCAGGTCCTCATTCACCGCCAGCGCCGCCCCGTCAGGCCGCTGTCGCCGCAGCCGGTCGATCCACGCGTTGCGGACGATCTGCAGCAGCCACGCCTTGCAGTTCGTGCCCGGGCGGAAGGAACCGAAGTTCAGCATCGCCTTGAGCATCGCCGTCTGCGCCAGGTCCTCGGCCTCCTGGTGGCGGCCGCTGATGGCCAGCGCAGCCCGATACACCGCATCCAGGTGCGGCAGGGCGACGGCTTCAAAGGTGTTTTCAGGGCCCGAGGTCACAATCTGGCAATCTCCAAACGCATCGGGACCGCTTAAGGTTCCCGCGGCGAAAGATTTCATGGAACCGAGACAGCATCCAGACCATAGCGGGTGGCGGCCTTCCCAGGCCGCCGCCCATCAACCATGTCTAACTACGAATCGACACAATGGGTTGTTGGGGATGAGGACGCATTTTGGGGTCCCACCGGGAGCGAACAGCGCAAAAAGGCGAGCGACTTCCCGGGTTAGCCTCATGCGAAGTTTGTGCGAAGGCCTTGGTGCCGCTCAAGACCGCAAAGAATATCGCACGGAATCAGGCGCCGACGTGCTCGCGGATCTTGGCGATGACCTCGTCGCCGTTGAGCTTGCGGTGCGCGAGCTGCGAGAGCTTGTCGCCGCGGCCCATCTGGCCGTCGAAGTAGAGGTCGAACGTGTCGCGGCGCTGGCCGTCTTCGGTGGCCACCCCGCCCGACAACCCGATCGCCCCCACGCCCGTGTGCGCGCAGCCGTTGGGGCAGCCGGAGATGCACACGGCCGCTCCGGCGGGGATGACCGCGCCCAACTCCGCCTTGATGCGATCGGCCATCGCGTTGGTATCGACCAGGCCGTGCTTGCACCACCGCTTGCTCGGGCAGGCGATGATCGTCGGCTGGGCGGCCGCCGCGGCCGCCAGCGCGGGGTACTCCGCGATCGCCGCCAGCAGCGACGCGTCGCGCGCGTATACCGCCACGCGATGTGCGTTGGTGATGTGCAGTTGCAGGCCCTCGCGACGGGACAGTTCGTCCAGCGCCGCCGCCTGCTGCGGCGTCACGTCGCCATTAATGAACGCCAGCTGCGCCTTGGCCGCATTGGGCAAGGCAGCTGCGCCGATCGCCACTTGCGGCCAGGCCTGACGCGAACGCGCGGCCTGGAATTTCTCGTTCAGCAGGCGGATGAACTCGGCATCTCCCAGCCGCTGGCGAACGTGCCGCAGGCGGGCCGTGCGGCGATTCTGGCGATCGCCCAGCTCGGAGAACAGCTCCACCGCCGCGGCCACCAGCGGCAGCACGTCGGCGAGGTCGACGAAGCTCATCAGCTCCACACCCAGGGCGGGCCTGGGCCCCAGCGACCCCGCGCCGATCACGCGGAAGCCTTGCCGCCCGCCGACGGTGGCCGCGATGAAACCCAGGTCGTTAATGTACGGCTGGGCGCAGGCGCCGGGGCAGGCCGACATCGAGATCTTGAATTTCCGCGGCAGCGCGAACGTCCCGGCCGTCTGCTCGAGCAAGTGCCGGATCGCCCACGCCAGGGGCGACAGGTCGGCCGCCTTGGCCGTCGCGCAGGGGCACAGGGTGACGTTGCGAACCGTGTCGCCGCAGGAGCCCAGGCCGGTCATGCCCGCCTGGGCCAGCCGCTGCTGAATCCGCGGGATGTCGCCCTGGCGGATGTCGTGAATCTCCACGTCCTGTCGCGTCGTCAGGTGCAGGGGCGTGCCGGGCGTGAACTCCGCGGCAATGGCGCCCAGCGCGGCCCACTGGCCCGCAGCCAGGGCGCCCCCGAGGATCTTCACCCGCTGAAGCCAAAGCCCCTCCTGGATCTGCGGGTAAAGGCCAAGAAGTCTCTGCGCCGGCCCTTCGGCCGGCAGCTCCGTCGCGGGAAAGACAACAGGGATCGACATATGATTTCCTAATCTGGGTAAGTACAGTTAATCAATAGGCCTAATATGGTATACTGCCTAACCTGTCAATAGAGCTATCGGATAGTTGGCCGATTTTGCCGCAGCCTACGTGGCAATAGGAATACGACTTAGCGTAGGCGACATGATGATCCGCCACTCCGTCGCCTTGAACACCGCCGCGGAACGCGCCCACGCGATCATCCCCCGCAAGATGACGCAGGGGCGGCCTTGGCACAACGTCGTGGGAATGGCTCTACAATGGGACAGAGGCGTGAGCCTTGGAGGGAGAACAAGATGAAAAAGCAATCAGGTCGTACCGCTCAAGTGGTCAAGGATCCCGTCTGCGGGATGGATGTGAATCCCGACGAGGCGGTGTCGGTGGAAATCGAAGGCAAGACTTACTGCTTCTGTTGTGAGGAATGTCTCGAGGAATTCAAGAACGACCCCGAGGCCTACATCGAGGCGTAGATCGTTCAGCCAAAGGGAGACGCGGCAGGGCGCTGCGTCTCCTTTTCAATCGCATTGACATCGCTTCGTGGAAACTCTACATTATTCCCGTCACAGGTTGCCCCGAATGGGGCGCAACAGGGAAGGCCGTGAAAGTCGGCCGCGGACGCGCCGCTGTAACCGGCGACGACCGCCGCAGAAGCCACTGTCCCGACCATGCCAGGCGGGATGGGAAGGCGCGGCGGGAGTATGACCCGGAAGCCAGAAGACCTGCCTGCGACGAACACTCGGTTCGGCCTTCGCGAGACATTCGGCTGACCGGGAGACGGTAAATTCGATTACCCGACCCCGGCCTCGATTCGCGAGGAACCGGGGTATCTGGGCCGCTCGCGATCGGCGTTTGCCCCAATCAACCGCCCACATCGCGAGCGGTTTTTTTATGCGCAGCTGGCGGTGGGGCATGCAGGTTCTCGGCCGAAGGCCGATGGTATGGGTCTTTGGGACCAGGTAGTTCAATCACAATGGAACATGTGAATGCGTCTGGCGACGGCTTGCCGTTCGGCGCTGTAGAAGCCCAAGGCGTCTCCCAGACCTGACAGCGCCGAACGGCAGGCCGCCACCAAAGCCTTGCTCTCAGAGATCGCCGGCGTCCTGAAGACGGCATGCAGAACGTGGCCCTGCGGGCCAGAACCTGCATGCCCTACCGCCCTTCATGCCTACCACTCCCCCGCCGCTATGGCCGTCTGGCCTCATCCACGAAAGCCTGCATGTTGGCCAGGGGCGTGTTTCGCAGGATGTCGTCGGACAGGCCCACCACGTGGCGATAGCCGCGGGTCTCGTCCTTGATCCGTTGCACGCCGCGGCGGACGTCCTGGGGCGTGCCCTGCAGCAGGATGTTCAGCGGCATGTTGCCCTTGGTGGCGATGGAGCGGTCGATCCGCTCGCGCCCCCACCGCAGGCTGGGCAGGCTGCCGACGGGCGGCTCAGACAGCGTCTCGAACAGCTCCGGCCGCAGGTCGTTGTAGAAGCCCTCATCGATGAACGCCTTCGCCCGCCCGCAGGTGTGCCAGAGAATCCAGCCGCCCAACTCACGCCAGCGGCGGAAGGTCTCGCGGATGTCCTCCTGGAGGTGCTGGCGGAAGTAGCCCGGCGAGATCCACTCGGTGCCCTCCACGCAGTAGAACAGGTAGTCGTAGCCCGCCTTGCGAAGCGTGGCGAGCTGGCGGAACTGGAAGTCGCGGGCGGCCTGGCGAAGCTCGTCGTACGCCTCGGGCCAGTCGGCGAGGTGGTAGTGACCGTTGTCGCGGTTGCAGAACGCGGCCGGCGGATTGGACCAGATGCCCATGGGCCCGCGATCGCCAATGGCCCCGCGGCAGGCGAGGCCCTCGGCGATGGCGGCGTCCTCGTCGTAATCCATCTGCGCCCGCAGCAGCCAGGCCTGGCGGCGGTAATCCTCTTCCGTCTCCAGCCAGTCCTTGACCGAGTGGCCGGTGGTCTTGTTCTCGGCGACGTGGGTGAGCTCGCCGTAGGGCGTGGCGATGCGGGTGGTGGTCCGCTTGCCGCCGTCGATGGCCTCGGTGACGGAGGTCGGCAGCAGGGCCGGATCGCGCGGCCGCATCTCGATGCGGCATAGGAAGGTCGGGTCGTAGCCGCAGACCGCCGCCATCGCGATCTGCTCGCTCAGCGGCCTGTGCTTGTGGCCGCGAGGGAAGGCTTCCTCGGTTCCGGCGGGCCAATGGGCGGGCACGTCCAGGGCCCAGTCATCGCACAGCGGGCTCACCATCGGCCCGACATCCTGACCGCTCAGGAACAGCTTCCACTTCTCCAGCCCAGACACGTTCGGTTGCTTCATACGACATTCCGTAGTGCAGGGACCATCGAACGACAACACGGCGGTGATTGTATCCTGTGGCGACGCCTGATCAAACGTTTGCGCGTGGACTCCAGACGGCGTGCCGAACCCGTAGGGCATGCAGGTTCTCGGCCGCAGGCCGAGGTTCTGCATGCCGAGAGATTTCCGCAAGCTGGGCTATTCTCAGGCGTCCCTATGGGACGCAAAGCAGAGGCAATCGAAATACTTTGACGTTGCACCGCAGTAGTCCGTCACAATGGAACATGTGCGTTCGGCGGCGGCTTGCCGTTCGACGCTGTAGAAGCCCAAGGCGTCTCCCAGATCTGACAGCGCCGAACGGCAAGCCGCCGCCAAGACCTTGCTCCCAGAGATCGCCACGTCGTCGAGACGGCATGCAGAACCTGGCCGTGCGGGCCAGAACCTGCATGCCCTACCGCTCATGCCCATCCGCTGATTCACCGTTTCACCAATTAACCTTTGCTTCCCCGCGTGGTAGAATCAGACGATCCTAAAGGATGAAGACGTGAAATATAAACGGGACTACAAGCTCGCGTTGGATCATCTCAAGCAGTGGTGGAATCACAAGGGCCTGGCCGCGGCCATCTCGTCCTCGCGCACCGAGCCGGTGGAGAAGCTGTCCAAGCCGCCCGAGCCCGCCACCGACTTCGACGCGTATTGCGAGCCCGTCGGCCGCATCGAGAGGATGACGTATCGGCTGGCGCATCTGTACCCGGCGGGCGACCGCCTGCCGATCCTGGACATCATGATCGGCCCCGGCAGCCTCTCGACGTTCCTGGGCGCCAAGCCTCACTTTTCCAAAGAGACCATCTGGTACGACCCGTGCATCGCCAACCCCGACACGTACGGGCCGGTCCGCTTCGACCCCGCGAACCAGTGGTTCCAGATTCACCTGGAACTGGCCAAGGAAGCCGCCGAGCAGAACGCCGGCCGCTACATCGTGGGCATGCCCGACCTGATCGAGAACCTCGACACGCTGGCCTCGCTGCGCGGGACGCAGGAGCTGCTGATGGACCTGGTGGAACGCCCCGCCTGGGTGCACAAGAGCCTGGCGGCCATCAACGACGCGTTCTTCCGCAGCTTCGACATGCTGTACAAGGTGATCGCCCAGGAGGGCGGCAATGCGTGGGGCGCGTTTGATATCTGGGGCCCCGGCAAGACGGCAAAGGTGCAGTGCGATTTTTCGTGCATGATCTCGCCGAAGATGTTCGACGAGTTCGTCAAGCCCTGCCTGGACGCCCAGTGCGACTGGCTGGACTACTCGATGTACCACCTCGACGGCGAGGACGCGATGCAGCACGTCGATTCGCTGCTATCGATCGAGTCGCTCGATGCGATCGAGTGGACGCCTGTCGGCGCATGCGGCGTGGCCGGGCTGGAGCCGGGCGGCTCGCCGAAATGGTACGACCTCTACCGCCGCATCAAGGCGGGGGGCAAGAGCGTGCAGGCCATCGGCATCAAGCCCGCCGAGATCGCCCCGCTGCTGGACGCCGTCGGGCCCGAAGGCATGATGCTGCTCATCTGGGCCAAGGACCCCTCCGATGCCGACGAGGCGGCGAAGATCGTGGAGAAGTATCGGTAAAGGCAAGAGAGATTGCGGATTGCGGATTGCGGAATTGATGTTATTTCGCGGTTGGTGACGATGCCCCGGGTGCGTGGCTCGGCCAAGGGAGAAGAGCGGGATTACATGGATTAGGGGATTACGCGGACTTCAACTTCGGACTTCGCTGCCGGCAGCCAAACCGGGCTCTCCTACCTCGGCCCGTTCATGGGCCGGAATTCATCACCGGCCCTTGAACCACCTCAATTCCGGAGTCCGCAATCCGCAATCCGCAATTCCTAAGGCGGCAGCACCATGTACACCGCGCCATGCTGACCGGTGACGAGGTAGTAGACGCCGCCGATGACCATGAACGTCAGGCCGCCGAGGGCCTCGCCGGCGATGATGCCGATCATCATCGTCTTCGCACGGCGGTACGCCTCCAATCCGCCGAAGTGCGTCACGCCCGACTTGATCATCCACCCCAGGAAGAACGAGGTCGCGAAGCAGTCCATCGCCCACGTGCCCCACACCAGGAAGATGATCGGGTGCAACGGCCACCACGTCAGACGAAGTCGCAGCAGGCTCAGCAGCAGCACCGCCGCGATACCCGCGATGACGGGCGTGAAGAATCGCGGGTCGGGCGACATGTGCGTCAAGACGCCCCAACTGCCCAGCGACTGCGTCGCGGCGATGTCCTGCGTCCCCAGCACCGCCGCCTGGACGGCCCCGGCGACCTTGCGGCCCAGGCTCATCGCGAAGTTGTCATTCTGGTTGATGCCGTAGTTGTAGTTCGCCCACAGCACCGTCACCATCGCTACGATCACGCCCACGACGAACACGCCCGCCAGCAGCGGGCCCATCCGCGACGGCCTTTGCCCCTGGCCGTCGGCAAGCTTCAGGGCGTTGACAATGAACGGCATGAGCGTCTCGCGGACGTCGAAGCACAAGGCCACACCCACGAGCCCCAGGATTGCCACCGCCCCGGGCCCCAGCGCGTTGTAGCCGAACAGGCCGATCAGCACGGCGGTCGGCGGGATCCACGGCTGGATCCAGATCAGCCCGGCCTCGGCCGTCAGGCGGGCCACGCCCAGGTACACCAGCAGCATCAGCGCCACGCCCGCGGCCGCCAGCACCACCGGCAGCCCCAGCGACGACAGCAGCCAGACCAGCGCCGCCGCGGCCACCAGGCCCACGCGCACAGCCCAGGCGGCGTAGGGCTCCACCTCGCGCATCGGACGGAAGGTGAGCGCCTGTGCCAGCACGCGGCCGTAGTATCGCCGGCCGATGTAGATGAGGATGATCGCCAGGCCCAGGTAGCTGCCGAACCGCTGCCAGACGAACGGCCCGCCGGCCAGTTCGCCCTCGGCGAGGTTGGCCCCTGCGGCGGCCAGTGCGGCACCCGTGAGGGTGATGCCCAGCGTGGTCAGCCCCAGGCTCAGGCTGATCTCGCGGTTGAGGAAGAACGCGAAGGCGGCCACCAGCGGGAAGACCTTGGGGCTCACCAGGACCGCGCTGTGCCACGAGCCCTCGCGCAAAACCGGCCATTTGTCGAGGATGAAAGGCCAGCTCCACTCCAGCGGCCAGTTGTACGTGGTGGCCGACGTGGACCACGCCCGCCACCCGAAGCCGATGTGATAGACCAGCACCGCCGCCAGCGGCAGCCAGAAAAGCTTCTGGCGAAACACCGGCCCCAGCGCCCTGTCCTGTTCCTGCGACATGATGGCCGAGGCGAAGTCGATGATCGGGTATCGCAGCCGCTCGTGCGTGGCCCACTGGCGATGCACCAGGAGGCTCAGGCAGATGACGCACAGGCCCAGCAGCAGGATGATCGGCGTCCACGTGCGCAGAACCCCCTGCCAGGGCCCCCAAGGCACGCGGTCGAGGCCGATGGGCTGGCCGCGCTTGCCCAGCCCGTTGAACCAGCCCTCCATGACCTCGCGGTCCATCTCACCCTCGGCCGGCAGCAGCGACGGCGGCAGGTATCGCAGCACGTTGCGGTCCTGCATGCCGGGCTCCTGGGCCGAGCGAACGGTCATCACCAGCGTGGGCGTGAACGTCCGCATGAGTGAACTGCCCGGGATGCTGCACGCCGCCAGCACCATCGCCAGCGCCACCGCCAGTTCGGGCCCCGTCAGCCGCCACGCCGGGCGGATGCTGTACAGCAGCGGGTTCACCGCGACCATCACCACGATCAGCAGCCCGAAGACGCTGATCGGGAAGAAATTCCCGACCAGGAAATTCAGCCGCAGCACGCTATCGTTGATATACCCGCCGCCGGCTACCAGCAGTGCCGCCGCCAATCCCAGGATGAGTGCGCGAAGCGTCATCGGGCCGCATTATAACGAATGGCGCGCCGCGGCGAACCGCTCGTTTGACGCGGAGTTCCATTAGTCGTTCGCCGCTGAATCTGGAAGTAAGGCTTAGGCAGCGGCTTGCTGGTCACTTGGCGCGGATGGCCCACAGCAGGCGGGAGAGACCTTGGGTGAGGTCGATCAGTTCACCCGCGCCGGCCTGGCGGATGGCGGCGATTTCGGCGGGCGAGGTCGAACCGGCCAGGGCGATGACGCGGATGGCGGGGCAGGCGGCCTTGATCAGGCTGGTGGCCTCGATGCCGTCCATGACGGGCATGTGGACCGTCATCAGCACGACGTCGGGGGTCAGTCGCACGGCGAGGCTTACCGCCTTCTGGCCGTCGTCGGCGGTGCCGACGACCTCCATCCCCTTCTCGGCGGCGATGGCCGCCTCCAGCAGCCGCTGCAGGGCGGCCTGCTGGGCCACAATGAGGATCCTGATGCACATGCTCTGTGTGCTCCTCTGGTAGAATCATACGATATTTCCCGCCGCTTATCCGGGCGAAAACCGTTTTTGCGACCTTGACTCCCGCAATCGCGGTTCAAGGAGATGCGCCCGCGGAATCGCCGTTTCCCCCTTTGTGGAGTGATCATGAAGAAGCTACTCGCGTTGATCGTCGCCTTGATTGCCTTGGCCACCCCCGCCGCCCGTGCAGCCGAGAGCGACTCGCCGCTGTTCGACATACCCCGCGTGGAGAGCATTCAGATTGACGGCAAGGCCGAAGACTGGGGCAACAACGGCTTCAAGGTGGACGTGCTCGCCGGCGAAGACGGCACGATGAAAGACCCCAACGACCTCGACGCCTCCTTCCGCCTGGGATGGAATGACCAGGGCCTGCTGGTCCTGGTGAAGGTGCGCGACAACGAATTCATCGAAGGCCCCTCCGACAAGGAACTGTGGCGGGCGGACTGCATCGAACTGTACCTGGGCGTCGGCCGCGGCAAGAACGAGCTCTACCAGGCCGTCGTCACACCCGGCATCGATCCCAACCATCCCGAGCTTCGCTGGTTCGCGCACGACCACCGCAAGAGCGCCGAGTTGAAGAAGACGCCCATCGAGCTCACCGCCGCACGCACGGCCGTCAAGGGCGGGTACATCATGGAGGTCCTGCTGCCGTGGGGCCCGCTGCAGATCAACCCCGTCGCCGGCACCGAGGTAGGCTTCCAGTTCTTCGCCGCCGACCTCGACGCCAACAGCAAGCAGTTCCACGCCATCTGGTACCCGCGCGTGGGCACGTTCATCAACACGCTGGCCATGCACCGCCTCAAGCTGACCGACGCCGCCAGCGCCCCCGTGCAGGCGGCCGCCCGCGTGGGCTACGAGAGCACCCGCCAGCTCCGCGTCCGCGTCATCGCCAACCCTGCGCTGGCCGGCAAGGCCGTGGAAGTTCGCGTGGGCGACGCCAATATCGCCACCGACAAGTTCATCAAGAAGGACGGCCGCGCGTATGCCTCCATCGCCATGCCGCTGCTAAAGCGCGAGCAGGCGGCCCTGGGTTCGCCCGTGGTATTCAGCGACGGCAAGCCCATCGCCACCATCGACCAGCGGATCATGACCCCGCCGGCGGCCGCGGAGAATGAGAGCCTCTTCGGCGCCCGCATCCAGCGGACGATGTCGCTGCTGGCCACCTCCAACTCCGCGCGGCGCAACCCGGTGAAGATCCTGTTCTACGGCCAGTCGATCACGGCCGGCGCGTGGGCGAAGATGCTGGAAAACGAGCTGCGCGAGCGGTTCCCGTACGCGGACCTCACGACGGACAACCGTTCGATCGGCGGCTTTGAGGCGCACGTGCTGGTCCGCACCAGCGAGGCTGACCTGTACCCGTACTATCCCGACCTGGTGATCTTCCAGGTGTACGGGGGCGAGTACTCCGGCGAACTGGAGCGGATCATCTCCAACATCCGCCGCTACACGACGGCGGAGATCCTGCTGACCACGCACCACGCCCCGCTGCCCAACGCGCAGTTCGACAACTCCGCCGACGTCACGCGGGCGCTCGCCCAGAAGTATAACTGCGAACTGGTCGAAGTCCGCGAGGAGTGGCGCCAGTACCTCAAGGACAACAAGCTTGAGCCCAAGGCCCTGCTCAGCGACGACGTGCACCCCAACGCCGAGGGCCACCAGCTGATGGCGGTGCTGGTCGGGCGGCACTTCAAGTTCAACACCACCGCCCCGGGCGGCTGGTTCGACATGGTCCGCAGCTACGAGGCCAAGCGGCTGGTGGATGAAGGCGCGGGCGACGAATGCTCCTTCACCGGCGGCGCGTGGGTGCAGCCGCCGAGCAAGCCCCACGAGCGATACCGCGGCTGCGTCGTCGGCAGCGACCCCAACAGTGCCCTGAAGCTTCGCTTCATCGGCAACCGCGTGGACGTCGTCGCCGGCGTGATGGAGGGCAAGCTGGGCACGGCCAAGGTGCTGATCGACGGCAAGGCCCCCTCGACCAACCCCGCGATGTACACCTTCACGCACACCTCCGGCGCCCCCAAGACGTGGTTCCCAGGCCTGCGCCGCGTCGGCCACGAAAAGCCGCTGGTTCTGGAAGACTGGAAGCTCAAGGTGACCGAGGTGTCGGCCGACGGCAAGCAGTTCGCGTTCGACGTCGAGGGTTCGGTGACCGGCCCCGACGGCAGCGGCAACAGCGAGGAACGTTTCGTCTCCAAGAGCGGCCGCGTGGTGATCGAGACCCGCGACCATGTGATCGTCGACGCCCTTCGCGTCTTCGGGGCCAAGTGCCCCGTGGGCTTTGAGATTCGCTGGAAGGTGCTGCCGCTGTTCGCCGACACGTTCGAACCCGCCGCCCTGCCGGACCCCAAGGACAAGTCGCGCGGCAACGAGTACAACGCTGCGCTGACAAGGGTCCATCGCGTGACTGTGGCCCAGGGCCTGACCAACTCCGAGCACACGCTGGAGTTGATCCCCAACGGCGACGGCCCCGTGCCGGTCGAGGAGATCCAGGTCTACCGCCCGCCGCTGCGGTGATTGACGGGTCGGCTACGCCGCCCGCGCCATATCCATCGAGCCGATCAACTGGCGATGACGGGCAAGCTGTGCCTGCTGGCGCTGGAGGCGAAGGGCGTTGATGCTCTCGAATTCCATACGCACGACGTGCACAACGTCGCCGTCGATGCCGCCGGTGACGGCCAGCCGCTCCAGCACCTTCGTCGCCTCGAAGCGGTTCATCTTCCGGCGGTAAGGCCGGTCCTCGGTCAGCGCGGAAAACGTGTCGGCCACCGCCACGATCCGCGAGCCCAGGGGCAGGTCCTTGGCCGCCAGGCGGAAGGGGTAGCCGTCGCCGTCCAGCCGCTCGTGGTGATACGCGCCCCACGTGCCGATCTGCGGCATGCCGTCGATGCTCTTGAGCAGCTGGAAGCTGTGGTACGTGTGCCCCCGCATCAGCCGCCACTCCTGCTCGGTCAGGCGGCCGCTCTTCTCAAGCATGCCGCTGGGCAGCGAGATCTTGCCGATGTCGTGCAACTGCCCGGCCACACGGATCATCGCCAGTTCCTGCGGCGTGAAGTCCAGCAGGCCCGCCATCGCCTCGGCCGCCGCCGCCACGCCGGCCGAGTGCGTCGCCGTCCACCGGCTGGCCGCATCGACGACGTGCGAGAACAGCTCGGCCACGGGCTGGAGCGACTCGATCGTCATGGGCTCCTCTTCGCGCGGGGCGTGCTCCAGCAGGATGCTGTAGGTGCGGTTGCACGCGCAGTCGAGCCAGAAGGCCGGCGCCCGCGCCGCCTGCAGGAAGCCCTCGACGCAGTCGGGGTTGAACCGCTTGCCCGCAAGCTCGCGCACCCAGGTGCAGATCCGCTGCTGCTGGTCCAGCACGTGCTCGCGGCGGTCGATGGCCCGCTCGACGGAATCGGCCAGGGAGATGATGAAGCTCGCCGGCGGCACGTCGAGGCCGCCACGGTCGGCCCAGCCGAGGTGGTGGTACAGCACGATGGGGGCGAGGTCGCTAAAGGCGGGGTTGGCATGCAGCAATTCGTAGCCCGCGCGGCAGTGCCACAGCAGGTTCTCCAGCGAGTGCAGCACCGCGACGCGATGCTCGGCCCGCACCAGCCCGATATCGTGCAGCAGGGCCGCCTGCATTACCTGCAGGGCCTGCGGCTCGGAATAGTTCATGGCCCGAGCCGTGGCTAGCGCGATGTACGCCACCCGCTGCTGGTGGTCGGCCACCATCGGGTGTACGTGGTCCTGTGCCCGCGAAAGCGACAAAAGCAGCCAGTGCAGTGGCATCGCACACCCCAACCCTTCCTCAGGTACGAATCCTGGTCCGCGAAATTCTAGACCCCCGGCGCGGCCTGTTCTGTCTTCGCTGTGAGGATCGCTCACGGATTATCCCCTCGGTGAGCCCCCTACCCGCCCATGCATGGTCACTTCAGTGATCATGCACCTGGATGATCGGCGTACCCACGACCGCCATCACCGATCCGAGACATGAAGCTGATTTCGAGTCGGTCGGAGGGGACGCAAAGGGACTTCGTGCTCGTTCTCTCACCCCAAACAAGTTTGGGGGTGGCACCGAGCAGGCACTATCGCGATTCTTCTTCCGTGTAATCCTGAAATCCGTGGAATCCCGCTTTCATCTCTCGACCGATCCAGAACCTGACGCCCTACTGGTTCGGTTGCGTGATGAAGGGCGGCCAGGAATTGCGGGGCTGGAGGGCGTGGAGGAACTTGGACAGCCCGATGTCGGTGCGCTCCAGGCGGGCGGCGAAGTCACTGAAGCCGCGGCCGTTGTCGGGGCTCCATATCCGCTCGGCCATCGCGGCCAGACGCTCGCGCAGGCCGGGTAGTTCCTCGGGCGACTGCTGGCCCCACGAGCACATCTGCGCCCCGATCATCGCACCCTGGGGCGGCACGTCGATCGCCTTCTTGTACGCCGGCGAGATCGGCCAGGGGCTCTCCCACCGGTGCATGTTCCAGCGGTGGATGGTCCTCGCCGGCCAGCACAGGCTCCACCCGCACACGTACAGCGGCCGCCACGACGTATTGATCACAGTGTATCCGTCGGCCAGCAGGTCCGGCGCGAGATTGTAGTACGATTCGAATTCCATCACGATCACGTCGCGCGGCACCTGCACCGCCCCGCCGCGTGAGAAGCCTTCCCACACCACCGTCCGCTTGCCCAGCCGCCGGACGACCTCGTTCATGCGAAGGAGGAAGTGGCGGTAGAGTTCCTCCACGCCGGCCAGGTGAAGCTGCTCGCGGGCCCCCTGGCAGTGGCGGCAGTTCGGCCAGGCCTTGCGCTGCGTCTCGTCGGCGCCCAGATGGAAATACGGCGTGGCGCGGAACACGTCGCACATCTCGCCGATGAGCGTCTCGAGCACGCGGTACGTTTCCTCGCGACCGGGGCACAGGTCGTGCACGCCCGGCGGGTCGCAATTCACCTGCGGCAGGGCCTCGTTGAGCGCCCGCGAGTGGCCGGGCACATCCATCTCCGGCAGCAGCGTCACGCCGCGGTCGCGGGCGAACTGCTCCAGCTCGCGCAGCTGCTCCAGCGTGTAATGGCGGCCGGGCGTTGCCAACTGCGGGTAGGCGGTCGAGGGGAAGGTGAACGATTCGTTGTCGGTCAGGTGCAGGTGGAGGAAGTTGATCTTGTACCAGCGGCACAGCAGGACGGCCTGCTTGAGAAACTCGAACGGGTGCCACTGGCGGGCGAGGTCGATCATCAGCCCGCGATAGGCTGCAATGGGGGCGTCTTCGATTTCCATCGCGGGGGCAGTGGCCCGCGTGCGGCCGCGGCCGAACGACTGGAGCAGCGTCACCGTGCCGGCGGCCACGGCGGCGTAGCTGCCGCCGCGGATCTCCGCCCGGGCGCCGGCGACCAACGTATACGCCTCGGGGGCGCGGGCGGGGTCGATGGCCAGCACCACGTCGCCGTCGGCGGCGGGGCCTTGGGCGACGGCCGACTGAATGGTCGTGATCGTCGCGAGTTCGACGGCCAAGAGTTCCGCCAGCGGCAGCAGCTGTTCATCCTGCGCCACGATGCGGCTGAAGGGGGTCAGGCGGAAGTGTCCCGTGGTGCGGCGAACGCTCTTGGGATACGGAATCATGCGTCGTCCTTATCCGCTCGCCCGTGCAAACTGCGGCCGACGCCGCTGTGCCGGCGTCCACAGCGCCGAGGCGAGCGATTGCCGGCGGCGGCCGCGTGCAGGGCGTGATCATATCAGAGTCGTGACCGCCACGCCCCTGTCCTTGAAACACCGAAGGCGGCCCGGGGGCTTGCGGTTTTCGCCGCGGGATAGAATGTAGCGAAGGGGGAAGGCCATGAGACTCGCACTGAACATCATGTGGTTGGTCTTCGGCGGATGGGCGGCGGCAGCAAGCTGGCTGGTGGCGGGGGCGGTGATGGCGATCACCGTCGTGGGGATGCCCTACGCGTACGCCGCATGGAGAACTGCCTCCTACATGGCCTTGCCGTTCGGGCGGCAGCTGGTGCGGGCGGAGTTTTCATTGCGGCCTCGCGCGGCCGCCACCGCGGTGGCCAACGCCCTGTGGGTGCTGCTTGGGGGCTGGTGGCTGGCGGCGGAACACTTGCTGTGGGGCGTGGGGCTATGCCTCACCGTGATCGGCATCCCGTTCGGCGTGCAACACCTCAAGTTTATCCGCGTCAGCCTCGCGCCGCTGGGCCGACGGGTCGTCAATCGCGACCTGCTCACCTTCTCGCCCGTACACGAACGCCGGCACATGGCCGCGTGAGGACTCAAGGGTGGCGGTTTCTGAACGCCGCCTGCCTTGTTCTGCCCGGGGTGGCGGCCTTCCCAGGCTGCCGCCCATGTCTGTGGTGGCGGCCTGGGAAGGCCGCCACGGCGATCGGCAGCGCTACGCAAGCTCCGACAGCAGTGCCCGCTCGATGTACGGCGCGAGCCTCTCGGCCATCTGGGAAAAGCCGTGGTCCGTCGGATGGCAGCCGTCCACCTGCATGCCCTGCTCGCCGAACGCGATCAGCGATTGGCCGTCCACGAAGTGCAGGTTGCGGTCGCCCTGCTGCCGCATGGCGATGTAGAAGGCGATGGCGGCGTCGCGGAGATCTTCGTGGTATCGCGCGGCGTCAGGGTTCCAGTTCACGCCCCAGTAGCAGATCCGCGACAGCAGCAGGATCGGCGTCTGCGGGTGGGCCTTGCGAAGCGTGCCGTAGAAGTCCGGCAGCGTGCGGCCCAGGGCCTCAACGCCGACGTTGGCGGCGTAGTCCAGCACGAACAGCGATGCGTCGATCTCGGCGATCAGGCGGGCCACCTCGCTCTCGCCCTGGCCGTTGCCGCTGAACCCCAGGTTGATCACGTGGAGGTTGAGCTTGCGGCCGACGGCGGAGACGAAGTCGTGCCCCGGCACGCTGGCACACCCGCCCTGCGTGATGCTGGTGCCGTAGAAGACGATGGGCTTTTCGACGGCCGGCGGCGAGGGCGGCGCGATCGCGGCCCCCGGGGCCAGCCCGATCTGGAGCGACGCCAGGGCGTTGTACAGCGGCAGGTACAGGGCGAACTCTCGCTGGCGGGGCGGCAGGCCCTTGAAGAACGTCGGGGCGAAGGCCATCGCGTCGATCGGCGGGACGGCCGTCGCCCACGCCTTCATACGGCCGGGGCCGCCGCCGAAGAGGCACACGCTGCGAATGCCCGTCTCGGCCATGTGGGCCATGCGGCCGATACCATCATTGGCGACGCGGACGGCGAGGGTGTGGCTGTCGGTCTTGAAGGCGAGGTGGACACTGGCGGGACATTGTGCCAGCGACCAAACCGGCGGACGGACGAGACCCTTCGCCCGCAGCGGCAGGCGTGCGAACTTGCCGCCGTCCTCGGCCGGCCAGCCCAGGCCGCGAACCGTCAGCCGCGGGTCGTGCGCGTCCAGCCAGACCAGCCCATCCTCGGCAACGGCGCCGGAGGCCTGGAGATTCTTGTCAAGCTTGTCGATGCGGTTCTCTGTCATGGTGTCCTCGTGGGTTATGCAGATATGCGAAGAATCTATCGCGGCGGGGGAAAGGAAGAAAGGTGGTAGCTCGCAGGCAGCACGACAATGGCGTGCCCCCAAGGCGACTACCGCGACAGCAGCTTGGTCTTCGCCTTATAGCCCTTGCGGCGGCGGGTGAGGACGAAGAGGAACAGGACGCCCATCATGACAAAGGCGGCGGGCTCGGGCACAGGGACGGCCGAGGGCGCCGCGGTCAGCAGTAGGAGTGGATGCAGCATCGCGAATCTCCGGAATGTCCGCATTATACATCCGCGGGTTCAGAAGGTGACAAGCACAAACTCTGAACCCCTTGAGGGAGAGGTCGGGCCGAAGGCCCGGGTGAGGGTGCACCCTGGTCGAGCCACAAGGTCTGGTGAAGACACAGCCATGCGTGGGCAAAGATAGTTGGGCCGGAGGCGCTATCCAAGACACCCTCACCCGGCCCTGCGGGCCACCCTCTCCCTGAGGGAGAGGGGTTGCCTACGCCGTCTTGCGGCGGCGGAGAAGGGCGAGCCCGCCGGTGGCGAGCAGGAGGATGGTGCCCGGCTCGGGAACGACGCGAACGCTGGACCCGGGCATGTTGGCCGAGAGCTGGGTGGTGAAATCGCCCAACAGCATGTCGCCGCTGGCGGCGCCCTCGAAGACGCTGCCATAGTTGTACAGGTGCAGGCCTAGCAGGGCCAGTTCGGTGCCGGCCAACACGAAGCTCGGCGCGCCCGCATCGCCGGCCATGATGTACGCCTCGTCGGCGCCCAGACCCGGCGTGGTGAAGTCGAGTTCCAGCGAGGGCGTGTTGCCGACCAAGTCTTCGCGGACGACGCGGTCGACGGTGTTGCGGCCGACGCGGTTGGTCAGGCCGTACATGTACGCGGTCAGGCCGACGTATTCGCTGTCAGCCAGCTGGAGGATCGGGTAGTTGGCGATGCCGTCGCCGGCGGCGATGGGTGCCGTCAGGCGGCCCAGGTAGATCATCGTGGCCGAGCCGCTCAGCAGTGGGCTGAAGCTGAACGTGCCGTCGACGGTGTACGAGTGGCCGGCGCCGGCGTTGTCGTAGAACACGGCCGAACCGGTCGGAACGTGGGCGGCCGAGCTGAGGAAGTACTGCGGGGAGATCATCGTGAGCCACTCGCCGCCGGCCCTGCCGACGCCGGAGAAGTCGTAGCCCTGGCCGATGAAGGCCTTGTCGCCGCCGGAGTAAAGGCGGTCATGGAGATTGGGCTGGTAGCCCTGGATGTACAAGTCGGCGGCGGCAGGGGCCGCGCAGACACACACCGCGCACACCGCGGCGAACAACGAAAACAACAATCCGTTCGAAGTGTTTGACCTCATACGTCCTCCTCTTAGGCTCAATTTGGCCGTACAGGTTCGGCGGGGATTATAACCATGTCGATGGGCGGATTGAAAAGAAAAAAATGAGGAATTTCCTCATGGGGTGTTACACGATTCCCCGGCGTTCCATACACCACCCGCGGAAAATGAAGCACGGAGGCGGAGGGGATTCAGCTTCCGGGGATGTTGGCTTTGAGTAAGTCAAACAGCGATAAAAGGCAAGCGATGGCGGGGACTGTGGATTCCCCGAGTGCAACTCATGTGCGAACGCGCCCTCACGCAGGGGACGTAATTTTTATTGACTCGATACTGACCAGTCAGTTCTATTGGTGTCTAGTGTACAGGACCGGCGGCAACCGGCGCTACCGAGGCGCAATAATAGGATGAGCCCATTGGCGAAGAATGATAAGAAGCTGGCGATCATGCAGGCGGCGGAGAGGCTGTTCACCAGCCGCCGTTTCCACGAGATCACGCTGGACGAGGTAGCCCAGGCGGCCAAGGTCGGCAAGGGCACCATCTACCGCTATTTCACCGACAAGGACGACCTGTTCTTCCAGACCGCCACCAGCGGCTTCGACGAGCTATGCGACCTGCTCCGCCGCAAGGTGCCGCAGGACGAGCCGTTCGGCCCGCAGCTGCTGGCCGCCTGCCAGGAGATCAGCCAATTCTTCGAACGCCGCCGCCAGCTCTTCCAGATGATGCAGAACGAAGAAGGGCGCGTCATCTGGGTCAAGGGCGATCTCCAGGGGCGATGGATGAAGAAGCGGACGGGACTGGTCGAGGCCCTGTCGGAGGTGCTTCGCAAGGGCGTCGCCGAGGGCGAAATCCGCCCCGACGTGCCCGCCGAAGTGCTGGCGCATTTCCTGCTGGGCATGCTCCGCACGCGGGCGAGAGACCTGACCGACGTCGCCGGCGGCGAATACGGCCAGCACGCGATGGTGATCGAGATGTTCCGGCACGGAGCGGCGGCTAAGAGCCTATCCGAATGACTACGAGGAGCCGCGTTGTGGCCAGGAACGATCGGATGCAAGGAAGAACGACGACGCCATGCTGTCTTGCATGGCGAGGAGTTCTGACGCCGCAGTCGGCGTTCCTGGACCCTTGTAGTGATTCGAATAGGCTCTAAGGGCAAAGGCCCCCACTGACGGGCTATCGTGCTGCGTTTCCCATCCCTCACCGGGTGGGACACATATGATGGTTGATGACGCCTCCGGGCGTGCGGCGGGAGAAGAAGTTTATGAAGACAATAATCATCGTGATCGTTGTGATCGGCCTGGGGATCGGTGCCTGGTTCGGGGGGTCGTGGTACGCCAAGTCCGGCGCCCCCAAGGACGGCGAGGTCAAACTCATGGAGGCCAAGGTCGAGCGCGGCCCGCTTGTCATCTCCGTGGCGTGCACCGGCGGCGTGGTCTCCAACCTCGACGTGGACATCAAGTGCAAGGCCAGCGGCGAAATCATCAAACTCCCCTTCGACGTCAGCGACAACGTGAAGAAGGATGACCTCCTGGTGGAGCTCGATCCCATCGACGAGCAGCGCGTGCTCAAGCAGGCCGAGGTCTCGCTGTCGGCCTCGCAGGCCAAGCTCGCCTCGGCCAAGGAGAACCTCGCCTACGCCACACGGACGCTCCAGAACGACCAGATCCGCTCGCAGGCGGCGCTGGAATATGCCCAGGCCCGCAGCAAGGACGCCTGCGCCAAGGCCGAGCGCATGAAGGAGCTGCTCGAAAAGAAGCTCGCCAGCCAGGAAGACTACGACACCGCCCAGACCGTCGCCGTCTCAGCCGAGGCCGATCTGAAGAACGCCGAGGCGAAGATGGCCGACCTCAAGAGCCAGGAACTGGCGCTCGAAGTTCGCCGCCAGGACGTCAAGCTCGCCGAGGCCGCCGTGGCCAATGACGAGATCGCCCTGTCGATCGCGCAGGACCGCCTGCGGGACACCAAGGTGACCTCGCCCATGGACGGCCGCGTGTCCAAACGTTACGTGCAGACGGGCACGATCATCTCCTCGGGCATCAGCAACGTCGGGGGCGGCACAACCGTGATGAAGCTGTCGGATCTGTCGCGGATTTTCGTGCTCGCCTCGGTGGATGAAAGCGATATCGGCCGCGTGAAGGAAGGGCAATTCTGCAACATCACCGCCGACGCCTTCCGCGGGCAGCCGTTCGAGGGCAAGGTGGTCCGCATCGCCACGGCCGGCGACAACGTGTCCAACGTCATCACCTTCGAGGTGAAGATCGAGGTCGTCAGCGAGAACAAGGTCCTGCTGAAGCCCAACATGCTGGCGAACATCGAGATCGTGATCGCCCGCCAGGACGACGCCCTGCTGATCCCGGTGGAGGCGGTATTCCGCGGCAAGGATGGCAAGCGCGCGGTGAACGTCGTCGGCCAGGGCGGCGCCCTGGTCGAGACGCCCGTCAAACTGGGCCTGGGCGACGGGCTTCGCTATGAAGTGCTGGAAGGCCTCATCGAAGGCCAGACCGTCAGCTATCGCAAGAACGCCGCCGAGGGCCGCTGGTCGGCTGGGCAGCGCGGCCCGATGTCGCCGCTGGGCGGCGGACGAAGAGGCTAACCGTGATTATCGACGCCAGAAACCTCGTCAAACATTATGAGCTCGGCGGCCAGACCGTGCGGGCGTTGGACGATGTGGACCTGCAGGTCGCCGAGGGCGAGATGCTCGCCATCACCGGCCCCTCCGGCAGCGGCAAGAGCACGCTCATGCACATCCTGGGCTGCCTCGACCGCACCGACAGCGGCACGTACATCCTGGCCGGCGACGACGTTTCGAAGCTCTCGGGCGACGACTTGGCCGTCATCCGCAACCGCCGCATCGGGTTCGTCTTTCAGACGTTCAACCTGCTGCCTCGCCTCAACGCCCTGGAGAACGTGGAGCTGCCCCTGCTGTACGCGGGCATGAAACACGCAAAGGACAAAGCCCGCGAGTCGCTGGCGCGGGTGGGCCTGACTGATCGCATGCACCACGCGCCCAACCAGCTTTCGGGCGGCCAGCGGCAGCGCGTCGCCGTCGCCCGCGCCCTGATCACCGACCCCGCAATCGTGCTGGCCGACGAGCCCACGGGCAACCTCGACAGCCGCACCGGCGAGGAGATCATGGGCCTGTTCAAGTCGCTCAACGCCAGCGGCCACACCATCATCGTCGTCACTCACGAGCCCGACATCGCCCGCCAATGCCGCCGCCAGGTTCACATCCGCGACGGGCACATCAGCGACGGCATCGGCAAGCTCGAGGAGGGCCGCTGATGCTGTTCTGGACGATCGTCAAGGTGGGCCTCAAGAGCCTCTGGGGCGCCAAGCTCCGCTCGTTCCTGGCGATGCTGGGCATCATCATCGGCGTGGGGGCGGTGATCGCCATGCTGGCCATCGGCGCCGGCACGCGAAACAGCATTCTCTCCCGCGTCTCGGCCATGGGCACCAACCTGCTGGTGATCCGCCCGGGACAGGCGGGCACGGGCGGCGTCATGTCGGGCACCAGCCAGTCGCTGACGGTGGCCGACGCGCAGGCGATCCTCAACGAGGTCGCCGGCGTGCAGCGCGTCGCCCCGCTGGTCAACGGCATGGCCCAGCTCAAACGCATGGGCAAAAACTCGCGAGTGTCGATCCAGGGCACCACCCCGACGTGGATGCTGATCCGCGATTTCACCGTCGACAAGGGCCGCCTGTTCAACGACACCGAGATTGACTCCCTCTCCCGCGTGGCCGTCCTGGGCCCCACCACCGTGACCAACCTCTTCGGCGAGGACGATCCGCTGGGGCAGATGGTCAAGGTCAACGGCATCAATTTCAAGGTGGTCGGCGTGACCAAGGAAAAGGGCGACCAAGGTTTCTACAACCCCGACGACCAGATCATCATCCCGTACACCGTGGCGATGAAACAGCTGTTCGGTGTGGACTACGTCCGCGAGATCGACGTGCAGGCGGCCGAGGCGTCGCAGATGAAACAGGTGCAGGACGACATCACGACGCTGCTTCGCAGGCGGCACCGCACGGCCCCGGGGGCCGAGAATGACTTCGACGTCCGCAACCAGGCGGACCTGCTGGCCACGCTCAACCAGTTCAGCCAGACGCTGACGTGGCTGCTGGGGGGCATCGCGAGCATCTCGCTGCTTGTGGGCGGCATCGGCATCATGAACATCATGCTGGTGACGGTGACGGAGCGGACGCGGGAGATCGGCATCCGCAAGGCGATCGGGGCCAAGAGCCACAGCATCCTGATGCAATTTCTGATCGAATCGATGATCATGAGCGGGCTGGGCGGGTCCATCGGGGCCGGCGCCGGCGTGGGCGCGGCGGCGATCATGGCCGCCTACTCGCCGTTCAAGACGTCGGTGGAGATGTTCTCAGTAGTGCTGGCGATGGGCTTCGCCAGCGCGGTGGGCATCGTGTTCGGCGTGTACCCTGCCTGGCGGGCGGCCAAGCTCGACCCCGTCGAAGCCCTGCGATATGAATAGCGGGTGACGGCCTTCCGAGGCTGCCGCCTGAGATGGGGTGGCAGCCTTCCCAGGCCGCCGCCTTCACGCTGTAAAGAAAAAGGACGGACCAATGCTCTCTCGAAAAGGATGTGGACTGTTCCTGGCCGCTGCGGCCTGTATGTCGCTGCTGGCCGCCTGCGACGACACGCGGCCCGGCGCCTATGACGATTACATCGGGGCCGAACTCGCCCGCCCCACCTCTCGCCCCGCCGACCCCGACGGGCCCGGCCTGGCGCCGGCCGTCGTCTCGCACATCCCAGCCGAGGGGCCCCTCGCCTTGACGGTGCAGGAGGCGATCCTTCTGGCGCTGGAGAACAACCGTTCGCTGGCGGTCGACCGCTTCAACCCGCAGATCGCCCGCACCAACGAGCAGATCCAGCGGGCGTTGTTCGACCCGACCATTACCGGCGGCTACAGCGGCTCGCGCACCAAGGTCCGCGGGCGCAACAATCCCTTCCTTGATTCGCTGACCAATTCCACCACCGGCAACATCGGCGCCAACATCTTCCTGCCCACCGGCACGACGCTGGACATCATCGGCCAGACCACGCGAGGCTGGGCCGAGGGCGGCGCCGATGAGCACCACAGCCGCGTGGGCTTGACGGCCAACCAGTCGCTGCTCCGCGGTGCCGGGCTGGACGTGAACCTCGCCCGCCTGCGCGAGGCGAAGCTGGACACGCTGATCTCGCAGTACGAGCTGCGCGGGCTGGCCCAGCAGCTGGTGGCCCAGGTGGAGGAGACGTACTGGAACTACGCCCTGGCCCTGAGGCAGATCGAGATCTTCACCAACTCCCTGTCGCTGGCCCAGCAGCAGATGGACGAGACGCAGGAACGCGTCAAGATCGGCAAGCTGGCCGAAACCGAGATGGCCGCCGCCAAGGCCGAGGTCGCCCTGCGCAAGGAAGACCTGATCAACGCCCGCAGCAGCTTGGCCAAGACCCGCCTGCAGCTGCTGCGCCTGCTGAGCCCGCCGGGCCAGAACCTCTGGGACCGCCAGATCGTCAACGTGAACCTGCCCCAGACGCCCGACACGAAGCTCGACGAGGTGGCTGCCCACGTGGAACTGGCCCTCCAGAAACGCCCCGACCTCAACCAGGCCCGCCTGTCGATCCAGAAGGGCGACCTGGAGGTGGTGCGCACCCGCAACGGCCTCTTGCCCAAGCTGGACTTCTTCATGACGCTGGGTAGAAGCGGCTACGCGCGGAGCTTCGGCGAGAGCGCCGAGAACGTCGGCGACGGCCGCAGCTATGACGCCCAGGCGGGCGTGACGCTGGAGGTGTCGCCCATCAACCGCGAGGCGCGGGCGACGTACCAGAAGGCGCAGCTGACGCGCCAGCAATCCCAGGAGTCGCTGGGCAACCTCGAGCAATTGGCGCAGGTCGATGTCCGCTCCGCCCACGTGGAGGTGCTGCGTGCGGCCGAGCAGATGGTCGCCACCGCGGCCACGCGGACGCTGCAGGAGGAAAAGCTCCGGGCCGAGAGCGAGAAGTTCCGTGTCGGCAAGAGCACATCGCTGCTGGTGGCCCAGGCCCAGCGAGACTTGGTGAGCAGCCAGATCAATGAGGTGCAGGCGGTCGTTGCCTACATCAACGCGATGGTGGAGTTGTTCCGCCTGGAGGGCTCGCTACTGGAACGTCGCGGCATCGTCGCCCCCGGCAGCGAGAACATCCGCCTCGACGCCCCCGCCTGGAAGTGACGCGGCCGGGGCCGTACGCCCCTACAGCAGCATGACCGCCGCGGCGACGACGGTGGTCCACAGGCCGTTCTTGTCGCCTTCAGCCGTCTGCACGCAGGCACGCGTGCGCACGATCTTGCCCGACATCTTGTAGAGCTCTTTGCGTTCGTCGTAGGCGATGCTCGGGTCGAAGTCGATGCCCAGGGTCGTCGCCAGCATGGTCGCGGCCATGTCCTCGACGAAGTCGGCCAGCTTCTCCTCGGTCATGCCGAAGCCGTGGTGCTCGCTGATGTACCCGTACTGCTCGCCGTAGGAAGGCTGGGCCAGGCCCACGCCCGCGCCCACCAGCCGCGAGGGCTCTTCCGTCGAGGCCTCGGCCAGCACGACGTAGGTGATCTCGCCCGCCTGAAGCTGCGACAGGCCGCGGGACTTGGGGATGATCTTGCAGTTGGGCGGCAGGATGCTCGAGACGCGCACGAGGTTCCCCTTCTCGATGCCCGCGTGACGCAGCGCCAACTCGAAGCTCTGCAGGCGGTTGCGGTGCCGGCCCACTCCCTTGGTGAAGAAGATCTCTTTTGGTACCAGTGCGGTTCGTCCCATCATCGCTCCTTCGCCGCATCCACTCATCGCGGCTGCCTGATTATATTTCATCCGCCCGCGCCAACAACAAAGAATAACGGCCGTGCGAGATTGAGCGTCTGAGCAAAGCTCTCGGCAACGCCTCCTGGCATCTTGCGGTGAGCCCCCGCTTTAATCCTCCCCAACATGTCAGCCCATGGCGGAAGCCATGGGATCCACGATGTGTCGTGCCTCCAGAGCCCCGCAGGGGCGACATAGGCGCCATTCATGTGTCGCCCCTGCAGGGGCTCCGGAGAACGTGTCTCAACCTTGGGCACCCACGGCTTCCGCCGTGGGCTGACATGTTTAGGGGATCACTTGCCAGAACAGCTGCCGAGCCGGGACCGGTGCCAGAAAGAACTGTCAAGCCAGATTGAGCCACCCCGCCGCCGTTGAGTGACGGCGACGGATTCTCATTCCCATTCCCGCGGCGTCGCAAAGTGCGTGCGCGGCGGATTGGACCCCGACGAGAATGTCTTCTTGCCCCACGTCAGCCACTGCTCCTGCAGTGCCGGCAGGCTCGTGCCGCACGCGTTCAGCAGTTCAGCCACAGGCTGGTTGACGGCCGTGCCGGCCACCAGCGTCTTGAGCCACTCCGGATGCTCCTCGACCAGGAACGCCACCAGGCTGGCCAGCTGCGCATATTGCCGCCCGGCAATGGGTTTGCCGATGAGTTCGTTCAGCGGCCGCAGGAAGCTGTTGGCATCGATGCCCGCGGCGAAGGCGCGGACGAAGTGCTGGCGGTCCATCGACTGCGGGTACACGCACAGCTGGAGGTAATTCGCCACGCCCTCCTGCAGCCAGCTGTGGGCGGGCACGCCCGCCAGCAGCCGCCACTGGCGACTGATCACCGCGTGGGCCGACTCGTGGAAATAGACCGCCCGGTCGAGGCCGGCGTTGGCGTCATAGGTCGATGCGCAGATATCCTGCACCGTGTATCCCCCCGCCGCGGGCCGCGGAATCGTGACGTTCCACTCCTTGCCCAGGCGAGTGTAGAAGGCATCCCAGTCCGTTTTCTGGCGGAAGATCAGCAGCGTCAGCGGCGCCTCCGGCGTGACAGGCCGCGACGCCGCGGGCCCCAGCCGCCCCGCCCATGCCGCGATCTTCTTCATCTGCCCCAGCTTCGTCCGCAGAGACTCGTCGGAGAATTCGTCGACAGCGTCGGTGGCGACGCGCAGGCCCGCCTCGGCGACGATCCGCGTCTTGCGACCCTCGAACGCCACCCCCGGCAGCCAGTCGTCGGGGGGCAGGGCGCTGCGCCGGCCGCCGTCGCCGCAGACCAGGCGCACCGGCCGCAGGTCCAGTTCCGCCGCGGCCGAATCGAGCGTCAGGGCGATCGTCTTCACGTCGGCCCAATCGCCCACCTGCTGCGAGCCCCACCGCCACTTGGCCAGCGGCCAGCGGCCGTCCAGCCACGCGCCCCGGGTCGCGATCTCGTGCCGCCGCTGCCAGATGACGGCATTATTGGCGTCCAGGCCGAACCACCGCACGACGACCGGCACGTTGCCCTCGGCGCGGAGGGCGGCCTCCAGGGTGGCCACCGTCGCCAGGTCCATCCCTGCCGGCAGCGGCATGCGGACCGAGACACGGGCGTTGGAATCCCGGGGAACCAGTTTGAGGTAGGCGGCGCCGCCCGCATCGGCCGCCACGCGCGTGGCCGTGGCATTGTCCACAACCAGCCCTGGCGTCTCGGCCGAGAAGTCGGCCAGCACGACGACCTTCGCCGGCGCCTGCGCCAGCGCCGCCACCGGCGCGATCGCCAGCGCCGCCAACACCACCGCCAGCCTGCACGCGCACCGATCCCTTCGATTCGCCCGATAGTCCATGATCCTTCCTTTCGCCATGACGCCTATGCTCGCGATTATATTGCGCCCCGCGTCAACTCTCTCCTCCATCTTCGGCCACGAACGTTCCTATTGACGGCGCCACGGGAAAACGAAGCGGCCTGAACCGGCTGGGGGTGTCTACATGAACGGAAGGTCCCTGTTGACGGTGCCACCCCCACACTCGTTTGGGGGTGAGAACAATCACCGAGCCCCATGCGCCAAACACCATCCCCGAACGAGGAAGACCGGTGCCACCCCCAAACTTGTTTGGGGGTGGCACCGCGCCGGCTGTCTCTTGGGACGGCAGGACAAATAGACTGCGTTTGGGGATTTCGGGCAAACCTATGGTCGCCTTCTCGTGTTCAGGCTCGCCTTGAGGCTTGCCTGCCGCGGCTGCCCCTCCTACCATACTGACATGTGCCAGACAGACACCGCCGCCCGCTCGCGCGGGATGTTCATCGCCACGATCCTCGCCAACGAGCCCCTGTGCGAGCAGCATTACCTGCTCCGCCTGGGCCTGGCGAGCTTCCCGGCCACGCAGGCCGGCCAGTTCATCCAGATCCAGTGCCGCCCGCCGACCCCGCCCGAGGGACATCACGAAACCGATTGGCCGGCCGACCGCCCCCCGACGCTGACGGGCCCGGAGGTCCAGGACCGCCAGCCCCTGCTGCGGCGGCCCATCAGCCTGGCCGGGCGCAGGAACACCGCCGCGGGCGTCGAGCTCGACCTCATCTACCGCGCGGTCGGCGCGGGCACGCGATGGCTCTCGGACGCCGCCGCCGGCCAGGAGATCAGCATCCTGGGGCCGCTGGGCAACGCCTTCCCGCTGCCGGCCCGCAAGCACGCGGCACTCATCGGCGGCGGCGTGGGCATTCCGCCGATGATCTACCTGGCCGAGACGCTGGCGGCGGCCGGCGTGAGCACTGTTGCCTTCTGCGGGGTGCGGACGGCCAGGCTGCTCCCGGTGACGGTGAATGCGGGCTCTCCCCGCCCCGACGCCGCGCCCAGCCTGTGCGTCGACGCCTTCGCCGCCCACCGCGTGCCGTGCGCCGTCACCAGCGACGACGGCTCGATCGGCATGCAGGGCTTCGTCAGCCAGGCGATGGAAAAGTGGCTGGACGTCCGCAAGATCGATCCCGCCGACCTGGCCGTCTACTGCTGCGGCCCCGAAGTGATGATGTGGGCGGTCGGCCACATCTGCCTCGCCCGCGGCATCGAGTGCTTCTTTTCGATGGAGCGTCACATGGCCTGCGGCGTGGGCACCTGCCAGTCGTGCATCGTCAAGATTCGCGCCGACAACGAACGCGGCTGGGACTTCAAGCTCTGCTGCACGCACGGACCGGTGTTCAACGCCAAAGACGTGATGTGGTAAGGAAGAAGATCGTAGGTCGAAGGCAGTAGGTCGTAGGACGCGAAGTGAGATCGGTGACACAAACAGGTGAAGGGCTTTCGACAATCCCCACCCCGCGTGGCGGATGTCTGATTGTAGCCCCGGGTGGAGCCCGTACTCGGCGCGTCGATTACATTCAAAAAACTGCACAACGATCAAACGCACATCCACATGTAAAGATTCTTCCCATGGTCCTTTGCCCGGCGGGCGAGGCGCGCAAGAATCACGATGAACTCGCGGGCATATCCCAATTCCCATTCCTGGTGGCCGGAGACCAGTCTGAACTGGCCGGTTTGGCAGCAGCGAGTCGCAGCGTCAGTCATGGCCATCTCGTCAAGAACTACTAGCCGCGACACCAATTCCGGAGATATCAGGTACACCCAGGGGCCGTCGGGCTCTTCCCCAAAGACCTGACCCAGGCTTTCTATACGATCATCTGCGACCGCCCTCTCTTGGAGAGCGTCCGCGAGGGTGATTGGTGTTCCGCCCTTTGGAGATTCCCACTTCCGTCCCGCCAGAATGCTCTCGAGCACCTTGATCATGACAGGATTCGCGTCTCGGCATTCGATACGGTCATCGGTGTTGTCTGGAATCCCATCCAGACCGCGAAGTGCTTCTTCCGCCGACGCTACGACGATGTCAGTCAGTACGCCCATAGTAAACTCCATATTCGTCTGCCCCTTCCACCCACTCGCCGATTTACTATGACGCGGTTCGCGCATTGACGCAACGCATCTCCCCATCTCCGCGTCTCTCCCTCTCCGCGTCTCTCCGTCCCCCCGTCGCCCACTCGCGCTCTCCTATGACGGTGTCGATGCCGAGGTGCCGCCCAGTTCGCCGACGCGTCAAGACCGACCCACGCAGTGGGCCGGCTTTGAGGTGACGCCATCCGCGCGTGGACGCAACGCATCTCCCCCTCTCCGCGTCTCCCCATCTCCGCGTCTCTCCCTCTCCGCGTCTCTCCCTCTCCGCGTCTCTCCTTCCCCCGTCTACAGCGCCGCGCACCACGTGGGCTCTTCGGGAAGAGACCACTCCCCGGCGCCGCCGAGGGCGAGGAACTCGCCGCTGCTGCCGGCGGGGCAGCCGATCGCCAGGGTGTTCCAGTCGTTCTCGCGCAGCTCGTTCAGCGGGATCTCGAAGGGCTGCTCCCACGGCAAGGCGGCGCTGCGGGATTGCCCATCCCACGCCCAGCCGCCCAGGCTGGCGATACTGTGCACCTTGCCGTTGACGGCGATGAACCACTGCCCGCCGCCGCGGGGCACGTTGCAGCTGGCCATGCTGCCGCTGCCCGCGTGCGTGCCCAGGAACGTGGCCTGCAGGCTGCGGGTCTTGCCCAACGAGCCCACCCAGAACCGCCGCCCGATGGCCTGGCCCTGGCGCACGACCAGCTCGGGATAGGCGAACCCGCTGCGGCCCCACAGCAGGTCGTAGCGGTCGGCATAGGGCGACTTGAACCGCGGCTGCGACCAGCCGGGATACAGCGCCATCGCCGTCTGTGGCTGGTAGTACGTGTCACGGATCTGCTGCAGCCAGAGGCCATTTTCGCTGCCGCGCGCGTGGAGGTTGAACGACTCCCAGTACACGTTCTGCTGGTCGGTGCAGAAACCGTACGCGGGGTTGGTGGGGTCCAGGCGGACCTGGGCCCACGAGGCCCGCACCATGTTGCGGCCGCCGAGCTTGGGGAACCGCTGGATGCTGTCGACCAGGCACCACTGCCCGCCCAGGTGCACCTCGGCCACCGAATGCCCGCAGATGGAGATTTCGCGCGCGAGGATGCCCATGGTGGCGCACAGGGCGACGAAGGCGTACGCGCCGCCGAGGCACCACGAGCCGTAGATGAGCGTGTCGACCGGGTGGCTCCAGGGGCAGGTGCGGCTGAAGTCGTTGCCGCCGGGCTTCTGGATATTGCGGCGGAAGGCCCAGATATCCTCGGCCAGAGCGTACACCTTGTCCCAGGCAGAGTCGGCCATCTGGATCCGCTTGTTGTCGAAGACCAGGTCGCGATGGCGGAGGAGGAAATCCCACTCGCGCTGCTGGTCCTGCAGCGCCACCGACAGCTCCTGCCGGGGCGGGTTGTCACGCGTGAGCACCGTGCTGGGCACCGAGGTGTGCGGGCACAGGTGCAGCGACTCGTGCGCGTACCGCTCGGGCGGCACGTTGGGGACGTAGCACGTGCCGCCGGGCCCGACGGACTGGCCCGCAATTTTCTCGCCGGGGACAGTTCGAACTTCATCGATATGAATCGTCGGCCGCATGACCACGCGCTGCGGAATGCCCGCCCGCTGCACCGTCACCACCAACGGAACGAAATTGCCGATTGAATCGCTCATGCTTACCTCTTCCCGTCTCGCGGGCATCTCGCCCGTGCGTCTTCCTGTCGTGGCACGGGCGTCTCGCCCGTGCGTCCCACGGGCATCTTGCCGGTGGTTCTTCGCTGTTCCGTAGCACGGGCATCTTGCCCGTGAAGCGGAGCTTCATCTTCTTTGACACAATGATCGCCCGCCAAGCCTGGAACACGCGCCGTTGCTCTCAAGGGCGAATATATCGAAACCCCCGTGCGGAATCTATAATCGTGACCATTGCAGGAGTCTCGATGCTTTACGAACTCGATCTACTGGGAACCTTTGTCTTCGCCCTGTCGGGCGCGATGCGGGCGGCGAGGAAAGAACTCGACGTGCTCGGCGTGCTGGTATTGGCCGTGGCCACGGGGGCCGGCGGGGGCATCCTTCGCGACGTGCTGCTGGGCGTGGCGCCGCCGGCGGCCTTCCGCAACGAAACGTACCTCATCGTCTGCCTTGTCGCGGGCGTGGCCGTATTCTTCGCCGCCGGCCTGGTGCCGCGGAGGTGGCACGCGATGCTGCTGTTCGACGCGCTGGGGCTTGGGCTGTTCGCCGCCCTGGGGGCCGCCGCCGGGGCCAACCACGGCCTGGGGCCCGTGGGCACCATCTTCATGGCCACCACCACTGCGTGCGGCGGCGGCGTGGTGCGCGACATCCTGGCCAACGAGGTGCCCGTCGTGCTGCGGACGGACTTCTACGCCACCGCGGCCATCCTCGGCGGCCTGGCCTACGTCCTCGCCCGCCACTGGGGCCTGGACGCCAACTACGCCCTCTCCTGCTGCGCCCTGGTCACCATCGTGCTGCGACTCGCCGCCATGTGGACCGGCTTTACGCTGCCCCGCGCCAAGCTGCCGCCCGATCGCCCCACACGGGAGTGATCGACAGCCGAAGAATGAGCCAATTGCCTCAACGCCCCCCGGCATGGTCACTTCAGTGAACCATGCACCCGGATGATCAACGTACCGGCGACCGCCGTCACCGATCCGGGACATGAACCCGATTTCGAGCTGATCGGGGAGATGCAAAGGGAATTCGTGGTCGTTCTCTCACCCCCAAACGAGTTTGGGGGTGGCACCGACGAGGGTACGAAAAAGGTGGCAGCCGCGGAGGGCCGCCACCTTGGATGAAGCGAATTCGGCTTCGTCGAACTCTCTACTTCATCAGCAGCGATCCGGAGTGCACGTCCAGGAACATGTGCACGTCGGCGTGTTTCTGCAGGATCGAGGCGGGGTGAAGGTTGGAGACCTCGCCCTGGAGGCAGTCGCGGACGGCGACGGCCTTGCGCTGGTCGGGAACGGTGCAGACGATGGCGGCGGACTTCATGATCTGGTTGATGGACATGCTGATCGCCTGCGTGGGCACGTCGGCGAGCGTCTTGAACCAGCCCTCGCCGAGCTGCTGGCGGCGGCAGGCCTCGTCGAGGTTCACGATCAGGTAGGGCTTGGTCGTCTTGAAGTCGGCCGGCGGATCGTTGAAGGCCAGGTGGCCGTTCTCGCCGATGCCGACGAAGGCGACGTCGATGGGATGGGCCGCGAGGATCTTGCCGACTCGCCGGCACTCAGACGCGGGGTCGCACTCGCCGTTGAGGTAATGGAACTCGTTCAGCAGCACCTTGGAGACGAAGCGATCGTGCAGGTACCTGCGGAACGAGGCCCCGTGCGCCATCGTCATGCCGATGTACTCGTCGAGGTGAAAGCCTGTCACCTTCGTCCAGTCGATGCCCTTGGATGCCACGAGGTCGTGCAGCATCTCGAACTGCGACGCGCCGGTGGCGACGATGATATTGGCGGCCCCGCGTTCGGCGATGGCGGCGCGGATCAGCTTGGCGCCCTGCCGTGCGGCCTGGCGACCCAGATCCATCTTGGTGTCACAGATTACCACCTGCATGGCGATCTCCTTGTTGAAGTGTGCTGACCTTTTACAGGACGGGCCGACGCGACACAAGGGCATAAAAAAGCGGCCGTCACAATGACGGCCGCCGGAGTTTAGCGCAAGACCACCGACTGGACGCGCGCTCACCAACCGCTGTGGTGGGCAACAGCCGTCTTGGCCGGAGTGGTCTTGCTGGAAATCGTCGTCTTGGAGTAGGTCGCCGCGGCGGGCTTTGCAGTATGCTTGGCCGGGGCCTTGGAGACATGCTTGGCGCTCAGGTGACGCTTGGCCACGTGGCGCTTGGCGACATGCTTCTTCGACGGGGTCGCCTTGTGCTTCTTGGCCACGCCGTGCTTGGTGCCCTTCTTGGCCTTGAGGCCCTTCTTCGCCTTAAGGCTCTTCTTGGAGATGGTCTTGGTGACCTTCTTCGAGGCGGCCTTCTTGGCGACGGGGGTCTTGTGGGTGATGGTCCGAGCTTCGGCCAACGAGGCCGGCATGACCAGAGCAACCGCCAGTGCGATACTGCAGAGGATGCGAGTCAACATGCGCTACTCCCTTAGCTTGCGTAACCACTTCGCCACCACTCCATTGCGGCGTCTCCGCGGTTACATCTTACGCCAGTACACCTGGACGCTTCGGATCATTCTGGACCTGCCGCAGATGAGAGTCAAGGAATTATCCACAAAAAGCTAACACGGGGCGATGATGTCGCATGATTTTGTAAATGGTTGGGTAGTAAGAACTTGTTATGATCCGATGGATCGCGCTGCGGCATGGCTTGCCTGCCGAAGGCAGGAAGGTCGCCACCCAGCCAGCGTGTAGAGCTTTCGCTATCGCGGCGGTCCGGCGACCATCGCTCGCCACACGCAGGGGGCGATGGCGGAGAGATCCTGCAGCCGCTCGCCCAGGCTGGCCGGGGCGATGCGGGTGTGGCGCGAGTTGTCGGCCAGGGCCTCGGCGGCGAACTCGCGACGGATCATCTCCACCCACCCGGGGCCGAAGTAGCGAGACAGCGACCCCAGCAGGATCGCCTGCGGACTGAAGATGTCGGCCAGCATGGCGCACAACTGCCCGGTGCGGCGGGCGGCGTGCTCCAGGACGGCGCGGGCGTCGGCGTCACCCGCCTCAGCCAGGTCGTGCAGAGTTCGCGTATCGGTCGCGTGCGGAAATCGCCGCGGCCGCAGGAATGCGGCGAGCTTGCCGATGCCCTCGCCGGAGCAGAACGATTCGACGCAGCCTCGCTTGCCGCCGAACATGGCCGGGCCGTCCTCGGCCTGCCTCACGTGGCCGACCTCGGGCGTCTGGCCGTCGGGGCCGCGGACGATCTGGCCGTTCATCAGGATGCCCGCGCCCATGCCCGTGCCGCAGGTGAGGTAGATCGCGTGCGACAGGCCGCGGGCGTCGCCCCAGAGCAACTCGGCCAGCAGGCAGGTGACGGCGTCGTGCTCGATGGCGGCGGGCAGGCTCAGGCGGTCCTGCAGAATGGCCGCCAGCGGGATGTTGTCCCAGCCCGGCAGGTGCGGGGGGCCCTTGATGACGCCGGTGGCCGCGTTCATCGGCCCGCCGATGCTGACGCCGACGGCGGCTACGCCGGGATACCCTTGAAGCAGCGGCGCCGCGCGAGTGAAGAATTCGTCGACCATCGCCTGCGGGCCCGCGGCGGCGTTGGAATCCCACTGTGTTCGCGCGACGATTTCGCCGGCGGCCGTGCCCACCACCGCCGCCGACTTCGTGCCGCCCACGTCCCAGCCGAGGATCATGTTCATCCTTCTCCAGTTCGAGCTTCTCAAGACGTTGCCCACGCGCCGCCGGGTGCCATGCCGAAGCGTACCGCGCCGGCATGCTCGGCCGATGCATGCCGGCGCGTCGCACACAGCGCGACGCTTCGGCATGGCACCCTACACTTCAGCATGGCAGAGCGGTGCCACCCCCAAACTCGTTTGGGGGTGCGAAGGCGCCACCATGTCTGCGTTCGTCCTTGCGCGAACGGAACATCACGCCGGCGGGCGCCCCTGTACCACCCACCGGCGAGTCAGGCGAGCATGCCGGCGCGAGTACGCTTCGGCATGGCACCCTGCGCTAGGCATGGCACCCAAGAACGCCAGCAGTATAATGCGGCCATGGCGGCGTCATTAGATGAAATCCTGAATTCCCACCGCACGCATCAGCCGGTGGTGATGGGCATTCTCAACGTCACGCCCGACAGCTTTTCCGATGGCGGGCGGTTCCTCTCGCCGCCGGCCGCGGTGGAGCAGGCGACGCGAATGCTGGCCCAGGGCGCCGACGTGATCGACGTCGGGGCCGAGTCCACGCGCCCGGGCGCCCAGCGCGTGCCGGGGCCGCAGCAGATCGAGCGGCTGCGGGAGGTCATCCCCGCTCTGGCGGCCGCGGGGGCCGTCGTGAGCATCGACACGACGCTGGCGGCCGTGGCCGACTTCGCCCTGGGGGCCGGGGCGAAGATCATCAATGACGTCTCGGCCGGGCGGGACGACCCCGAGATCCTCGCCGTCGCCGCTGGCCGCCGGTGCCCGCTGGTGCTGATGCACATGAAGGGCCAGCCGCGGACGATGCAGAAGAGCCCGGCCTACACCGATGTGGTGGCCGAGGTGCGCGACTTCCTCGCCGCCCGCCTGGCAGCGGCCACCGCGGCGGGCGTGGAGATCGAACGTTGCATCGTCGACCCGGGGATCGGCTTCGGCAAGACGATGGAACACAACCTCACGCTGCTGGCGAACCTCGACAAGCTGCTGCCGCTGGGCCGGCCGATCCTCGTGGGCCCCTCGCGAAAGCGGTTCATCGGCGAGCTCACCGGGGAGGCCGACGCCGCCGGCCGCGTGCACGGCACCGTCGCCGCCTGCCTCGACGCCTTCGCCCGCGGGGCGACGATCTTCCGCGTCCACGACGCCGGGCCGCTGGCGCAGGCGTTGAAGGTGGCGCAGGCGATACGCAGAAACGCCCGATGAACCGCCGCGGCACAACGATCGGCGAGCGACGCCCGGGACGATCCCGCTCCATCCAGAAAAATTCTCATTTCGCTCCCCACCTTCGGGGCTGACTTGTGTCTGCGTACGAGTAAGATAGGTGCTGCACGGTTGGCACGGCCCAGTTGGCCGCGTCACGGCTTGCGAAGCGTCCAGGCGTTCGGCCGCTCGAGCACATCATGAACGAGATCATTAAAGGCATCATGATCTACCTCAACCGGGTCGCGACATACGACCCGTGGGTGTCGATCATCCAGCTTTTGCTGATCGGCGTGGTGGTGTGGCTGGCGATGCGGTTCCTCCGCGGCACACGCGGGGCCAGGCTGGTCAAGGGCGCCGCGTTGCTGCTGGCCACCGTGTACCTCACCATCCGCCTGCTGCCCAAGAGCGACGAGTGGAAACGCGTCGAGTTCCTCTACGGCAACTTCCTGTTCTTCTCGTTCGTCGCCGCGGTGGTCGCCTTCCAGCCCGAGTTGCGGCGGGCCCTGATGCAGATCGGCCAGGCCCGCCTGCGCCGCGGCACCAAGGGCGAGGTCGCCGCCATCGTCGAATGCCTCGTCGATAGCGCCTCCTATCTCTCGCGCAACAAAATCGGCGCGGTCGTCGCCGTCGAGCGCACCGTGGCCCTGGGCTCGGTGATCGAGACGGGCACGGCCGTCGATTCGCAGCTCACGTCGGGCATTCTCAACTCGATCTTCTACCCCGGCAGCCCACTGCACGACATGGGCGTGGTGGTTCGCCTGGGGCGGATCGCCGCGGCCGGCTGCCAGTTCCCGCTGGCCGAGAGCGAGGACGTGGACCCCTCGCTGGGCAGCCGCCACCGCGCGGCCCTGGGCCTGGCCCAGGACAGCGACGCGGTCGTCCTGGTCGTCAGCGAGCAGACCGGCCGCGTGTCGCTCGCCTATGACGGACAGCTCGTGCTGGGCCTGGAACTCGAAGCCCTGCGCCAGATGCTGCGGGAGCTGCTGACGCAGGAGGCCCACATCTCGCGCCGCCTCAAGAACCTTCGCCATCCAAAGGGCCGGTCATGACCTACCCCTACGATTCACATGAGCCCGCCCGCTTCAGCCGCCACTGGTGGGCCAAGGGCATCCGCAACCTCGTGTGGGTGGCCTTGGTCACCGTGCTGATCTGGGTGTACGCCGATCTCGAAAAGACCGAGACGCGCGAGTTCAGCGCCGTCAAGATCCGCCTCACCACCGGCAGCGCCGACGACCTGACCCTGGCCAGCCCAGCCGAGGTGGAGGTGAAGTTCTCCGTCCGCGGTTCCAACAGCAGCCTCGACCGCTACGCCAACGCGCTGGCCGGAAAGCTCGTGCCGGTGGACGTAGCCCAACGGGGCCTGCAATTGGGCGAGAACACGCTGCAGACGGCCGAGGACATCCTGGACCCGCTGACGGGCGTGACGCGGTCGGGCCTGACGATCGCCGCCGTCGAGCCGCGATTCATCAAGGTGACGCTGGCGCGGCCGGAGAGCGAATTCCGCGCCCGCCTGGTGCTTCACACCGGCAGCGGCAAGGACCTGGCGCTGCTGGACAAGACGGACATGACCCGCCGCGAGATCGACCTGACCTTCCGCCTGCGGGGCAGCCGCTCGGCCATGACGAGCTTCCAGCGCGAGCTGGCCGACAGCAACTCGCAGATCCGCTTCGACCTGACCAAGAGCCTCGCCGCGGGCAAGCACGATCTGAACATCATCGCCGACATCCTCAACCCGCTGGAATCCATCAGCGGGCGCGGGCTGAAGGTGATGTCGGCGATGCCGCCGGCGGCCAGCGTGGAGCTCGACCGCGTGCTGTTCGTGCCCGACGTGGAAGTCCGCTTCCGCGCGACGGGCGCCACCATCGGCGATGCCGCCATCCGCCCGCCGCAGATGGGGCTGTACGTGGCCAAGAGCCGATGGGACGAGGTGCTCAAGAGCCAGCCCAAGCCCGTGCTGGAGACGGTGACGGTGGACCTGACCAGCGCTGCGACCGACAAGCCGCTGAACGTGCCGATCGACCCGTACATTGCCGGCGTGCCGGTGAAGCCCGAGCAGCCGGCCGTGGACGTCGACGTCAAGATCAGCCAGCTCACCGGCGAGAAGACGTTGATCGTGCCCGTGCGCCTGCTGACGCCGCAGGTGTGGGCCGAGGACGGCACGTGGGACCGCTACATCCTCAAGCGCAAGGACCCCAGCGACTGGCGTAAAAAGATCACCATCCGCGGCGCCAAGAAGGATGTCGAGCGTCTGCAGGTGGACGACGTCGACGCGTACCTGGTGCTCAACGACAACGACAAGTTGCCCACCACCAGCTGGCTGACCCGCGACGTCGAGATCCGCCTGCCCAAGGACCTTCAGCTCCAGGTCGTCGGCGACAAGCCCAAGGTCGATTTCCGCTTCGACACCCGGACCACCACACCGTAACAAGACTGGTCCGGGTGCCATGCTTTTCGCCCCGCAGGGGCAAAAGCATGTTCACGAGGAAGCCGGGCACGCCCCACCTTCTTCGGGTACACTGTCTGCCATCAACGGAGTCCAACATGGATGCCAAACAATACGTCGAGACGACCGCCCTGGCCGCTCGCAAGGCCGCGGGGCAACTGGCCCTGGTGCGCGGAGAGGCCCGGAACGCGGCCCTGGTCGCCTGTGCCGCCGCGATCCGCGCCGCAAGGCGGGATCTGCAGCAGGCGAATGAGAAGGACCTCGCGCGGGCAGGCGAATTTGGCCTGTCGGCGGCGATGGTCGATCGCCTGCGGCTGACCGACAAGGTCGTCGAGGGCATGGCTGTCGCGCTGGAGCAGATCGCCGCGCAGGTGGACCCGGTCGGGTCGTCCATTGCGGCGTACAACCGCCCCAACGGCCTGCGGATCGAGAAACGCCGCGTGCCGATCGGCGTGATCGCGATCATCTTCGAATCCCGCCCCAACGTCACCGCCGACGCGGCCGCCCTGTGCATCAAGAGCGGCAACGCGTGCATCCTTCGCGGCGGCAAGGAGGCGATGCACTCGAACCTCGCCATCGCCGCCGCCATCCGCCAGGGACTGGCCGCGGCGGGCCTGCCCCAGGCAGCCGTCACCATCATCGACAACCCCGACCGCGACCTCGTCACCGCCATGTGCAAGGCCGAGGGCCTGATCGACCTGATCATTCCGCGCGGCGGCGAGAGCCTGATCCGCGCGGTGGCCCAGGCGGCGACCATCCCGGTCATCAAGCACTACACCGGCAACTGCCACGTCTACGTGCACGCCGACGCCGACGAGGCCATCGCCCGCAAGATCGTCCTCAACGCCAAGTGCCAGAAGCCCGGCGTGTGCAATGCCATGGAGACGCTGCTGGTGCATGCGAAACTGGCGGCCCGGGACGGGCTGCTGGCCAAGATGCTCGGCGACTTGGCCAAGGCCGGCGTGGAGATCCGCGGCGACGACCGCGTGCGGGCCGCCCTGCCGGCGGCCAAGGCCGCCACCGAGGCCGACTGGGGCGCCGAGTACCTCGACCTCATCCTGGCCGTCAAGGTGGTGGACTCGCTGGAAGAAGCCGTCGAGCACATCAATCGCTACGGCAGCAAGCACACCGACGCGATCGTGACGGCCGACCTGGCCGCGGCCCAGACGTTCGTCACCGCCGTCGACTCCGCCAGCGTGATGGTGAACGCCTCGACCCGCTTCGCCGACGGCGGCGAGTATGGCCTTGGCGCCGAGGTGGGCATCAGCACCGACAAACTCCACGCCCGCGGCCCCATGGGTGCCGAGGACCTCACCACCTACAAGTGGATCGTCACCGGCAACGGCCACGTTCGCGGGTAATGATTCATAGGCTCCGGTTGCTCCGGCATGGTCACTTTAGTGATCCATGAACCCGGACCATCCACGATGAACCGCTACCGCTACCAACTCGCGTGCAAAATGCTTCGCGGGTGCGGGCATTCTGAACAAAAGATCATTGATCATGCGTGCCGCCACCTTCATGGATCACTGAAGTGACCATGCCTGGGGGACGCTATAGCGACATCTCGATCTTCTTGCCCGTCGTCAATATCCGAGATTTCGGTAGAGTGACTTCACCCGCGCCCGTCAGGATGATGCGGGAGATCTCAATGCGACCGCCGAGGACATCGAGCGTGGCCTGGGTTTTCTTCCCGACGCGTTTTTGCGTCATGGTGCCCCAGGCGTAACCGTTGGACCAGAACGCGCGGCCGCCGCGCCGGGCGGCGGCGAAGGTGATCGTCTTGTCCACGCCGCTGAAGGCGAAGCCGGTCAGTGCGACCACGGCGGCCCAGCTTGCCATGGCCCGCGCGTAATGGTGGCCGCACTCCGCCTCGTCGAAGGGGTTGCGCTTCAGGCCGTCGTAGCGCTGGCGGACGGCCTCGATCACGCGGAGGCCCGCGGCGGTCCGGCCTTCCTGGATCAGCCCGGCCGCGACGGTGTATTCGAAACCCGTGAACACCTCGTTGAAGTACGGGTACGGGCTTCGCGGCCGGCGGCCTTGCGGATACACAGCCGTCACCACGCCCCACTCGTCGTTGAGCACGTACACCCGCATGTTGTTGAAGTGCCCGTGGAACTGGCGGAAGTTGTATTTGTACACGCTGTCGAGCGCCGCCCGCACGTGCGCGGGCTCCAGCAGGTAGCCCAGCCCGCAGACGTGGGCCATGTACTGCCCCACCATCTGGTCGGCCAGGCAGCCGGCGCCCAGTTGGAATTCTGGGTTGGCGGGGTCCTTGGCCCCCACGCCCGAGAGGCAGCCCGAGGCGATCTTCGACGGGTCTTCGATCGGCCGGATCTCGTGCTCGTAGTACTCACCATTGAACAGCCGGGCGTCCATGTACGCGCGGCCGGACTTGAACAGGCGGCGGCACTCGGCCGCGAAGTCGCCCTCGCCTACGTGGCGGGCCATTTCCTCCGCCGCCCGCAGCGCGCCGAGGTACCAGCCGTTGATCTGGCCGTTGGGGCCGTAGTACTCCACGTCCATCGTGTTGTGCTGGCAGCCTTCCATCACGC
>CAZTVF010000013.1:0-63202 GCA_964616985.1 uncultured Planctomycetaceae bacterium | reverse complement strand
CAGGTAAACTCGTGCACGATGTATTGGCAGTTGTCACGTAGGCAGTAGGTCGTAGGGAAGATGCGTTGCTCGCGCGAGCGCCGCCGAAATCTTCGGCTATGCAAAGCTCTTCCCCTACGACCTACGACCTACCTCCTACGACCTCCTTAGTATTCGCTTGGCATTCTCCGACAGCAGCTTGCGCTTGTCGGCGTCGCTGAGGCGGGAGCCGAGGACCTTGCCGATTTGGTGTGCGAGGTTGATGAAGTAGCAGTCCGAACTCCACAAGACCTTGTCCACGCCCGCCCCGGCGACCAGGCGCTCCACCTGCCCCGGCGGCGTGCGGCTGGCGCAAATGTCGAGATACACGTTGGACAGCTGTGTGGCGATCTGGATGTACTGCGCCTCCGACTGCGCCCCCGCGTGCGCCAGCAGGAACGACGCCTGCGTGTACCGCGCCGCAAGCTCGCGGACCTGGGCAAACATCGCCCCCTCGCCCCAGGTGTGCAGCAGCACGGGCAGGCGGCGATCGTGGGCGGCCGCCAGGGCCGGCGCGTAGGCGGGGTCGGTGTAGGCGAAGCCGTTCTCGCTGTGCAGCTTGATGCCGCTGAAGCCGGCATCGAGGCATCGCTGGGTCTCGGCCGCGACGACCTCGACGCTGGTGGGCCAGTGCGAGACGTACCCCAGCACGCGGCCGGGGTGGGCGGCCATCGCCTGCTGCACCTGGCGGTTGCCGATGGCGGGCTCGCCGTTCATGCATCGCATGTGGCTGACGATGATCTGGCGCACGCCCACGCGGTCCATCACGGCGACCATGTCGGCCGTCGTGCGGTCAGGGATCGCGAAGCGGTACGCCCCGATGTGCCCGTGGACGTCGATGATGTCCAGGTCGGCCAGGCATTGGCCGCGGCGGCCTCGATCGAGCAGGCTGGGCGTGTTCATGTGCGGATCTCCCCGATGAGTCGCTGGAGGTTCTGCATGCCGATGAGCTCCTTCTGTTCCTCGGTGATTTCGGCGTACATGAGCTGCGTGACGGCCATCATGGGCGCAACGTCGGGGAAGCCCGTGCCGAAGAGCAGCCGCCCCGCCCCGACGCGCGAGACGAGCTGCTCGATGCCGCGATGCACCGTGTAGTTGCTGCCGATGGCCAGGTGCACGTTGCGGAACGTCTCCATCAGCGGCACCAGCAGGCGCTGCTGGCCGTAGTCGGTCTCAGCCACGATGACGGGCAGGGCAGGGTGGCGTGCAGCGAGGTCGGCCGCCTGCTCCAGGTTGACCATCCGCTGGAGGCAGAAGATCGGCACGCGGCGGGCTTCCAGGGCCGACAGCAGCTTGCCGCAAGACCAGGGGGCGAGGCTCCACGCGTCGGCCCCGGGACGCAGGATGACCGCGCCGCAGCCGTGGGCGATGGCTTCGTCCACCTGAATTTCCTCGGAGGCGTAGTCGCCGCAGGCAGCGGGCAGCACGACGGGGCACGGCGTGAGGTTGGGGTGACTGAGGCAGGCGAAATAGAGCGATGCGTTGGACTGGGCGACGTCGCGGTCGAGGTCGTCGGGCGCGGTGCGGACCATGGCCCGCTCGATGCCGATGCGATCCAGCTCGGCCACGCACTGGTCGCCCGAGACGTTGTCCCTCACGCCCTTTCGCCAGCCTCCAAACCCGCACTGTGCGTCGAAAAGCGATGTGGTCATGAATCATTCTCCGAGTTACACGCACCAGAATAACCGCAGTTCAAGATGTGTAAACATGCTTTTGGCCTTGCGGCCTAAAAGCATGGCATCCGGCCTAGAGGCATTGCGCCTTCCTCCTACAGCCAATCCTGGGGCTGATCGTCGGACTCGCCCGAGTGCTGCTGCCAGAATTCATCGCGGATGACTTCGATGTCAGGCAGGGCGGCGAGGAACTGGCGGCCGTAACTCTTGGTCACCAGGCGATGGTCGAGGACGACGACGATGCCGGTGTCGGTGCGGCTGCGGATGAGGCGGCCGAAGCCCTGCTTGAAGAGGATGATGGCCTCGGGCAGCTGGTAGTCGTTGAAGGGGTTGCCGCCGGAGCGGCGGATGGCGTCGATGCGGGCCTCGATGATCGGGGCGTCGGGCACGGCGAAGGGCAGCTTGGTGATCGTCACGTTGGACAGGGCCTCGCCGGCGACGTCCACGCCCTGCCAGAAGCTCATCGTGCCCAGCAGCACCGAGCGGCGCTGGCGGAACTTCTTGAGCATGGCGCTGCGCGACAGGTCCCAGCCCTGCACCAGCAGCTGGTAGTCATTCTCGAGGCAGAACCGTTCCAGGCGCCGCGCCGCGGCCTCCAGCATCGTGTAGCTGGTGAAGAGGATGAAGCAGCGGCCCTGCGACTGGCTGGCGTAGTGCTCGATGGCGGGAACGGCCGCGTCGACGAAGCGGGCGTCGTTCGGTTCGCCCAGGCGGGTCTCGACGTAGAGCTTCGCCTGGCGGCGGTAATCGAACGGGCTGGAGACCTGCAGTTCCATCCCCTCCTCCAGCCCCAGGCGGCGGCGGATGTAATCGAACCCGTGCGCGCCGCCGCGGGCGGTCGAAAGCGTCGCCGAGGTCAGCACGACCGACTTCGCCTCGTGGAACAGCAGGTTGCGGATGGTCGGGGCGACGTTGATCGGCGCCGAGGCGAGCGTCACCACCGCCCCGCCGCGGAGCTCGCGCGAGGTGACCCAGTACGCGTGGTCATTCTCGGCCGTCTGCATGATGAGCTCTTCCACCTTGTCGGCCAGTTCGGTCGCCCGCTGCTCGTAGCTCATCAGCTCGAAGCTGTGGTCTTCCTTGGCGTTCTTGGGTCGCATGGCCTTGATGGCGATGGCGACTTCTTTCAGCGCCGGCGACAGGCCGTTGGGGATGATGCCCGGCCTGCGGATGCGGCCGTTGGAGGCGATGTCGGGCCCGCGGTACGACGCCAGCTCGTGGAAGAAGGCATCGGCTGCGACGGCGGCGCGGTTGACCGTGGCGATCGCGTCGGAATTCTCGGCCAGGGCCAGCAGGCCCTTGTCGGTCTTGTCGTTGTAGAGTTCGCGGAGGAGGAACTGCACGGCCGCCGAGGAGACGGCGCTGCCGAAGTGGTCGCTGGCGACCTGCTCGACGGTGTGGGCCTCGTCGAGCACGACGAGCTGGTAGTCGCCCAGGAGCCTGGCGGCGGTGTGGCGGATCGCCAGGTCGGAGAAGAACAGCGCGTGATTCACCACGACGATGTGCGCCGCCTGCATCTTGGTGCGGGCGGCCTGGAGGTGGCACCGCTCGTAGTGCTCGCACTTGGCGCCCGAGCACAGGCCCGACTCGCTGCGGACCTTTTCCCACACCGCGGGCTCGAGGCGGAACTCGATATCCTGCAGCGTGCCGGTCTCGGTCTCCATCGCCCACTCGGCCAGGCGGTTGAGCTGCTCCTGGTGTTCCAGGGCGGCGAAAATCTTCTTGCGCCCCTTGAGCGCCAGGGCCATGCGGCGGAAGCACAGGTAGTTGGTGCGGCCCTTGCCCAGCACGGCGGAGAACTTGATCGGCAGCGTCTCGGCCAGGAAGGGAAGGTCCTTGGCGATCAGCTGCTCCTGCAGGGCGATGGTGTAGGTGGAGATGACGACCCGCTGCTTGTGATACACCGCGCGGAGGATGGCCGGAACGAGATAGGCGAAGCTCTTGCCGACGCCGGTGCCCGCCTCGGCCAGCAGATGCTGGGATTTCTCAAACGCCTCGGCGACCGCGCGGGCCATCTCCAGCTGCTCGTCGCGCCGCTCGTAGCCGCCGAGCTTCTGCGCCACCAGCCCGTCGGGCGCAAGGATGTCCTCGACGGTCAAATCCATCGGGTAACCGGCTGAATCCCCGGGAGATCCCTGGCGCCCGCGTCTCCGCGGAAGCCCAACGCAAGGCCGCGGCTTGCCCGTTCGACGCTGTAAGAGTTCATTGGCGCCGGTCGGCCGCTACAGCGCCGAACGGACAAGCCGCCGTCGAACCGTGCGGCGATGCCCTCGACCGCGGCGCCTGCCAGCGCATGGGCAGGTCGCGCCGCCACCTGCGTCGTCGGCAGGTGCCTGGGCGGGCTGAAGCGGGAGGCGAACTGCAGGCCGTACCACACCATCAGGATCAGCGTGATGAACACGATCAGCGTGGCCAGGATGGTGATTAGCGTTCGGCCGCGGACGATGGCCATCCGCATGTCCGAGACGATCCGCTCCTTGGCCATGGTGAGCATGGCCAGCATCACCGCGGCCATCGTCAGCCAGATGCTCAGCGAGTGAATGCCGCTGTAGATGAAGACGCCTCGCGAGGTGGGGACATCGTAGCTGCTGCCGTTGTCGCTGGGGCGCGGGCTCTTGAGGTAGAAGCTGGGCTTGCCCGAGGCGTCGTGCTTGATGACGCCGCTGAGTGCCTCGCCGCCGAGGAACATGTAGACCACGCTGTAGGCCACGAAGTTCGCCAGGCCCAGCACGATGATCCAGATGCAGATTTTCGATCGAAGATCCATGGGAAGCGGTTAAATAGTTGATCAGTGAATCGGTTAATCAGTTATTCGGTCTGTTCTTCCTCGGACGCCTTGTCGCCGCCGGATCGATCTCCCGCGAGCTTACGCTCCAGGTGAGCGATGTATCCATTCAACAGTCGGACAACGGAGAACGCAAGCTCGCGAAGGCTGTCCAAATGCTCTTTCTTGAAATACTGCTCGTCTTCGCAAAGACCCAGGTCGTCCAGAAGCTCGTTCATGCTGCCGCGCGAGCGGTGCATGTAACTGATGATATGCCGGTAGCTCCAGCTACCATGGCCTTCGGCGATGTTATTCGTCACCGACAACGACGCCGGCGCATCTGCGGCACAAGAACGAACTTTTCATCGGGCGGAAGCAGCCGCGTCAGCTTCCACACGCGCCTTCTGAACTCTCTCGCCTGCTGATAGACATTCAGGTCCCAGAACTCCCCCGGCATCGGCGGCTCCTTTCCTCTCCTTATTTGTTCGTTCCCAATACATTCCGGGACTGGCGGCACGAACCCAGCTGAGCCATTACTGATTCACTGATTCACTGATCCACCGATTCACTAGTTTCCGGCCCCGATCACGCCCTCGATGGGGCTGGAGGCGGTGGCGTAGAGTTTGCGCGGGATTCTGCCGGCGCGGCGGGCGAGGTAGCCGGCCTCGACGGCGAGCTTCATGGCCACGGCCATGCGGGCGGGGTCGGCGGCGCTGGCGATGCCGGTGTTCAGCAGCACGCCGTCGGCGCCAAGCTCCATCGCGATGGCCACGTCGCTGGCCGTGCCCACGCCCGCGTCGACGATGATCGGATAGTCGGGGTCGCCGGCCTTGAGCTGCTCGAGGATGATGCGGATATTCCACGGGTTCAGCACGCCCTGGCCGCTGCCGATGGGGCTGCCGGCGGGCATGACCGAGGCGGCCCCGGCGTCCTTGAGGCGCTGGGCCATGATCGGGTCGTCGCTGGTGTAGCACAGCACGGTGAAGCCCTCGGCCTTGAGCACCTTCAGGGCCTCCAGCGTGCCCATCGGGTCGGGCAGCAGCGTTTTCTTGTCGCCCAACACCTCGAGCTTGACCCAGCTGGCGCCCTTGTTTTCCAGGCCTTCCAGCAGTTCGCGGCCCAGGCGGGCGGTGCGAATGGCATCATCGGCGTTGAAGCAGCCGGCCGTGTTGGGCAGCAGCGTGTACTTCTGCGGGTCGATGAAGTCCAGGATGTTGCGGCCGCTCTTGTCGGTGAGGCGTTCGCGGCGCACGGCCACGGTGACGACCTCGGCGCCCGACAGCGCCAGCGCCTCTCGCATCAGTTCGAACGTCGCGTACTTGCCCGTGCCCACAAACAGGCGGCTGGCGAACTCGAAACCGCCGATCTTGAATTTGTCCATCGTGATAATCCTTTGCAGGGGTACAGCGTTCAGGGACTAGGGACCAAGAGCGTCGCACGCGCCAAGTCGTTCCTGACGCTACGTTCTCCCGGCAGGCAGGTCCGAAATCATCATTCCGCAACCCGCCGGCCGGCAGGCGGGTCCGAGTTCTCTGTCGCCCCTGACGGGGCTCCAGTCTTCGACAGCGCCAACCCAGGGCTCCGCTGCGCTTCGCCCTGGGCTATTTTCTTTCAGCCCTACGGGCTTGGTCCGTCTCGATCCGCACGCGCCAAATCGTCCCTGACGCTGCGATCTTCAATCCGCAATCCGAAATCCGCAATCCGCAATCGCACACCCTACCGGGCTTTACATCTTGAACGTGCCCTGCCAGGACGCCTTCGCGCGGTCGATGGGCAGGTCCAGGACGATCTTGCTGCCGATGCCGCGGAAGGTGATGCGGCCGCTGTTGGTGACGCGGCCCACCTCGCCGACGGGCACGTCCTTCATGGCCATCATGAACCGGTTGTACTGGTCGGGGGCCACTTCGATGAGGAACCGGCCGGCCGATTCGCCGAACAGCAGGCAGGCGACGCCCGCGGTGCAGCTGCGGCCGGGGGCGACGGGCACCGCTTCGAGGTGAATGTCCACGCCGAGCTCGCCGGCGAAGGCCATCTCGGCCGCCGCGACGGCCAGGCCGCCTTCGGACAGATCGTGGCAGGCGCGGACGGCGCCCGACTCGATCGCCCGCTGCACGGCCCGCATGGCCCGCAGGTTGGCGGGCATGTCCACCATCGGCACGTCGGTGCCGCCGCCGAGGCCTTCGACTAGGTTGAAGTGGCTGCCGCCCATCTCGCCGCCGGTGCGCCCGACGAGGAACAGGTAGTTGCCCGCGGCCTTGGCGTCGGAGGTGACGCAGCGGCCCACGTCGTCGATCACGCTGATGGCCGAGATCAGCAGCGTCGGCGGGATGGCGATCGTGCGGCCGTCGTCGGTCTGGAATTCATTGTTGAACGAGTCCTTGCCCGAGATGAACGGCGTGCCGTACGCCAGCGAGGCGTCGTAGCACGCCTTGGCCGCTTGGACGAAGCTGCCCATGCGGTCAGGCTTGTTGGGGTTGCCCCAGCAGAAGTTGTCCAGGATGGCCGTGCGGTCGAGGTTGCCGCCGACGGCGATGCTGTTGCGCAGGGCCTCGTCCACCGCATGCAGGGCGCTTTCGTACGGGTCCAGCTCGCCCAGTTGGGGGTTCATGCCGCAGGAGATGACGACGCCCTTGTGGCTGTCCAGCACGGGGCGGACGACGGCGGCGTCGGCCGGGCCGTCCTGCTTCACGCCCACCAGGGGCTTGATCACGCTGCCGCCCTGCACCTCATGGTCGTACTGGCGGATGATCCATTCCTTCGAGGCCACGTTGGGGGCGGCCAGGATCTTCAGCAGGACCTCGTCGTAGCGGTCCATGTGACGCGGCGACATCGAGGCGCACTGCATCTTCTCGTACACCGCCTCCTTCGTGGGGCGCGGCAGGCCGTTGTGCAGGAAATCCATCGACAGCTCGCCCACCAAGGTCTCGCCGTAGTACAGCCGCAGCATCTTGCCTTCGGTGCCGAAGGTGCCAATGACGGTGGCCTCGACGCCCTCGGAAGTGAAGAGCTTCATGATGGCATCGAGCTTGTCCTGCGGCACCGACAGCACCATGCGTTCCTGCGCCTCGGAGATCCAGATCTCCGCGTACGACAGGCCCGCGTACTTCAGCGGCACGCGGTCGAGGCGAACTTCGGCGCCGAGGACCTCGCCCATTTCGCCGACGGCCGAGGACAGGCCGCCCGCGCCGCAGTCGGTGATGGCGGTGTAGAGGCCCTGGTCGCGGGCCTGGAGGATCGTGTCGAGCATCTTCTTTTCGGTGATGGCGTTGCCGATCTGCACGGCGTGGGAGAACTCGGTCTCGTGCGAGTGCGTCAGTTCGCCCGAGCTGAAGGTCGCGCCGTGGATGCCGTCGCGCCCGGTCCTGCCGCCGACGACGACGACGGCGTCGCCGGCCAGCGGGGTCTTGAAGCACATCGTCTTGGGCAGCAGGCCCACCGTGCCGCAGAAGACCAGCGGGTTGCCGAGGTACTTGTCGTCGAAGTAGACCGCGCCGTTGACGGTCGGGATGCCCATGCGGTTGCCGTAGTCGCGAACGCCCGAGACCACGCCGCGCATCACGCGCCGCGGGTGCAGCACGCCCTTGGGCACGTCGCCGGCGGCCAGGTCGGGCGTGCCGAAGCAGAAGATGTCGGTGTTGGCGATGGGCTTGGCGCCCATGCCCGTGCCCATGGGGTCGCGGATGACGCCGCCGATGCCGGTGGACGCACCGCCGTAGGGCTCGATGGCCGAGGGATGGTTGTGCGTCTCAACCTTAAAGCACACCGCGTGCGTCTCGTCGAACTCGATCACGCCCGCGTTGTCCTTGAACACGCTGATGCACCAGGGCTTGTTCAGCTCGTGCGTGGCCTTGAAGATCGTGCTCTTGATGAGGTTGGGGATCTCCTCGACGACGTTGCCCTTCTTGTCCTTCACGCGGACGTCGGAGCGGAACGTCTTGTGCACGCAGTGCTCGCTCCAGGTCTGGGCGATCATCTCCAGTTCCACGTCGCGCGGCTCGCGGCCGGCGGCGCGGTAGAAATCCTGGATCGCCTTCATCTCCACCAGGTTGAGGAACAGGTGGCCGTCCTTCGACAGCTTCACCAGGCCCTCGTCGTCCAGGTCGCGGATGCGGACCTCGGTGACGCGGAATTCATAGCTGTGGCCGTGGACTTCCTCCGGCGTGTGGGCCGCGAAGTGCACGTCCTCGACCACCGCGTTGGCCAGCAGACGCCGGGCGATGGCCTCGAGCTGCTCATTGGTGACCTGGCCCTCGAGCTCGTACCGGCGGCCGGTGCGGACGGAGGAGACCTGCAGCCCCATGTCGCGGATGGCCTGCTCGGTGGAGGCGGCCACGGGGTCCATCACGCCGGGCTTGAGGTGAACCTCGATCACGCCCGTCTCGCCGCCCTGCGACGCCCCGGCCGATAGCGTGCATTCCTCGACCACGGGGTCGATCAGCAGTTCGTTGGCCACACGCTGGGCGTCAGCCTGCGACAGCTCGCCGAACAGGACGAACAGCCTGGCCGCCTTCACGGCGGCGACGGTGTCGATGTTCAATTCCTTGATCTGGTGCAGCACGCCCTCGGCATGGGGATCCGAAAGTCCCTGCCGCGGCCTGATTGCGATTCGGTATGTCATTGTGGTTCCATGTAGGGGTTGAAGCTGGACATTGTAGCGGATGAGGAGAAAAAGGGAATAGGGCGTATCACGGACCGATCCAATCGAGGCGAGGTGGGTTGTGGCAATGCCCGCCGGTTGACATGTCAGCCTATGGCGGAAGCCAGTAGTATCTACACAAGTATGAGAGGTGGCGGCCTAGGAAGGCCGCCACCCCTCACATTTGCGTAGATTCCGCCGTGGGGTGGCATGTCAAGGAACCGCTTCCACGCGGCAACTGCCACGGGCTTCCGGCTCAGGTTATTCCGCCAGGGGCTTGCCCAGCACGGTGAGTTGGCTGTCGATGTTGACCTCGGTGGCGTCGTGGACGAGGGCCTCGGCCCAGTCTTGTGTGGCCAGGGCGAGCGGCTGGGGGCCGATCACAGGCACGGCCATGCCGCGGGCGTCGGTGATATTGCAGAACGGGTCCAGCCCCAGGCCGTACGCCAGGCGAAGGTGCGGCAACTGCTCCTTGGGGAACATCACCTCCAGGATCGCCTTGGGGCCCTTGAGCCGCGTCCGCCAGATGTGAGGCCACGGGTTGCCCATCTCGTCGGTGAGCACAAAGCCGCTGGGCCGACCCGTGCTCGTCAGGCCGCCGACGGCATGGTCGAACTCCACCTCGATTCGCCGCACGTTAGCCTTATGGGGGCCCAGCACCGGCACGATCCGCCGCAGCTTGAGGGGCGGCCGCTGCTTGGCATCGCCATAGGCCAGCCGCTGGGCGGCCATCGCCAGGCGCTTGCCCAGCACCTCGTGCGACCGCGCGGCGATGTGAATATGGTCGTCCATCTCCAGGTCCACCGACGGCACGACCGCGAGGTTGAGGATGCGGTCGGGCAACAGCCGCTGCTGATCCTGCACCGAGTTCCAGCAACGCTCCAGCCGCCCGGGGCTGATCACCCGCCCGATCTGCACGACCAGCCACGGCAGGTCAGCGATGCCGAAATCCTGCCTGACCGCGGCCACCAGTTCGGCCATGTTGTCGGTGTAGTTGGGGGCGAAGGCTTCCTTGGTGTCGCTCTCGCCCTGGGCCCACAGGATGCCGCGGATGGGCTGGCCGAGCTTGCGGAATCGCCGCAGCATCGCGCCGTAGAGCGACTCGCCGCCGCGGTGTCGCAGGGCCGGCGACCACTGCTCCATCCGCGTGCCGCCGTGCGCGCAGCACACGAGGCCCACGGGGGCGCCGGTGGTGGCGATAATCTGGTGGGCGAAGAACATCCCCGGGCCCACGCCGCGGTCGAGCTTGCGGCGGGCCTCGGCCAGTTCCTTCACCGACAGCGAATGGCCGCCGTTGTGGACGGGGTCCACCGACTCGGGCAGGAAGTGCAGCGGCTCGCGGGCCGTTCCCCACTGGTCGGTCATGTAGAAGGCGCGGATCAGCGGGTGCGGCGGCGGGCGGTCGGCCAACCTGCCGCGGCCATGCATGTTGCTCTGCCCGGCGAGGAACCATACGTCGCCGACGTAGAAATTCCGCACGGAGCCCTTGTCGAGCACCTTGCCGCGGAGGACGAGGCGCAGTTCCAGCACGTAGGGGCCGCCCTGGGGCAACTGCGTGACGAGGGCCTCGAACTGCCCCTGTCGCGCGCGGCCCATCTTGGACCAGTCGGCCCATTCGAGCACCTTGCCGCCCTTGAGCAGGCGGGCCTCCACCGTGCCGCTGCCGCTGCACTCGCCCACCAGGCGCACCTTTGCCTGGTTCCACGACTGCTGCTGAAGCACCTGCCCGTCCATCAAGCCAAACGTAACCTTCATTTGCAGCCCCTATCAGGAAGAGAGAACTCGCTCATGTGAGTTTATGCACGGACGCGAGGGTTTTCCTGCCAAAAGCGTTAGTGAAGTGCCTGTGAGCAGGCCGCGGGAAGCCGTCACGCCCGCGCCCGCTGCACCCAATGCACCACGACCTGCACCGCCACCGCCGCTACGGTGATGGCGGCCGAGGCGAAATAGGGGGCGCCCAAGCCGAAGGCATCCATCAGGGCCCCGCCGACCAGCGGGCCCGCGACGCCGGTGATGCCGACGACGGCCTCGTTGATGGCGACATACCGGGCGCTGCGGGTGGGATGCACCAGCGAATGAAAGACAAGATAGAAGAAGAACCCGCCGCTGTAGACGCCGAACAGGGCCGCGGCCAGGTAGAACATCTCGGCGTTTCGCCCCACGGCGAACAGGATGAGCCCCGTCACGCCGGCCGCCCCGAACGCCCCCACGCAAAGGGGGCGGTACATCCACGTCCTGCCGAAGATCAGCAGCAGCCCCACCACCGCTTGCACAGCAGAGAGGATCGCCAGCGTCACGCCCTTAGTAAACTGGTCGAGTTGGAGCTTGTTGCCCGTCTGGATGAACACCGCGCGGATGAGGGAGACCACCAGGCACCCAACCCCGGCCGCCACCCAGCCCAGCCACGCGAAGCTAGGCCGCCCCGAATAATCCTCCGCCGTGCCATGCCCAAGCTCTGCGCGGGTGCCATGCCGAAGCTCTGCGCTGTCTGCAGAGCGCCGGCATGCCTCGCCTTCGAAAGCGTCCGATGCATGGGCATGGTGCTTCAGCAGCATCACGCCAGCGGCCGTGAAGAGGGCCAGCGCGGCGTTGACCGCGTGGCACCAGCGCCAGTCGGCCGTCTGGAAGATGAAGCCCGCCACGAACGGCCCGGCGGCCATGCCGGCGCTCCAGGCGAAGGTGTACAGCGCGGTGGAGCGGACCACGCCCTGCGGCCGCCCCTTTTCGACCGCTTTCATGAAGACCTGGAAGGGGCAGAAGAAGAACGCGCTGGCCGCCGCCTGCAGGACAATCAGCGGGTAGATCGCATCAGGGTCAGGAATCAGGACGAAGGCCCCCGCCAGCGCCAGCGTCAGCCCGCACGAGGCCACCAGCAGCGCCGCGGCGTTTCGAGGCGTGACCACCCGCCCAGCCACCAGTGCGATCAGCATGTACGCCAGCGACCAGCTCGCGATGACGCCCCCGGACGCCGTGGCCGAACCCTGCGCGTCGGCCGCCCGCTGCGTGCACACGAAGAACAGGCAACCCAGCACCAGATCCATCATCGCCGGGAACAAGTAAATCAGGAATCGCATAGTGGCCGCTTCTTAGCGGAAGCAGCGGAAGAAGGCAATGGGCAATGGGCGCACGGGGCATGGTCACTTCAGTGACCCATGAATATCCGCGGTCTCGTGTCGTCGGGGCGGCGCCCGACGCGTGCTGCGTTCTGCTCGTTCGCGGGGCTCTTCGACTTGTCGCCGCGCTTCGCCAAGGGCGGAAACACACGGAGAGGCCGCCGTACGCTAAAACGCAAGCGACAGGCGGAGGCGGTGGGTTTGCTTGCGGAAAGTGTGCGCCCACCATCCGTGTCTCACGCGATATGTCACCTTCACAACGCATCTCCCCGTTTCCCCGTCGCCCACTCTATTTCCGCAGGCGGGGCAGAAGCAGGGCCAGCAGCAGCGGACAGAAGGTGGAGGTGGCCAGGCCCAGGGCCATGGTGCTGTGGTCGGCAGTGAGGCCGACGATCCAGGGCATGAAGATGCCGCCGAAGTTCCCCATGGCCGAGAGGGCGGCGAACATCGACGCGCCCCCGTGCGGGAAGCGGTCGGCGGCCACGCCCAGGATGCTGGGCCACAGGCAGCTGCCGGTCAGGCCGGCGGCCACGCAGGCGGCCAGGGCCACCGGCGGCAGCGGCGCGAAACACGCGATGAGGAACAGCCCCACCGACGCCCAGCAGCACCACGTCATCAGCGTGATGGGGCTCAGGCGATGGGCCACAAAGCCCGCGGCCAGGCGGCCGACCGCCATCGACAGCGAGAAGCCCAGGAAGGCCATGCCGCCCACCCACCGCGTGTAGCCCAGGCTCTTTTCGGCGTACGTGGGCAGCCAGTTGGCCATGCCCACCTCGGTCGCGCCGCCCAGGAAGATCGCCACCATGGCCAGGATGAAGTACGGGTTTCGCGCCAGCAAGCGCGAGGGGGTCCGCTCCTGCCCGCCGGCCACCAGCGGCGGGATGGGGATCATCGCGAAGCCGGCCGCCACCGCCAGCGGCATCGCGGCCAGCCCCAGGGCGATGCTCCGCCACGGTACGTCGAGCTTGAGGGAGACGGAGGCGATCAGGATCGTCAGCACTGCGCCGATGCAGTAGAAGGCGTGCAGCAGGTTCATCGCCGCCGTCCGCCGGTGCGGCTGCAGCGCCGCGACGATGGGGCTCAGGACCATGTCCAACGTCCCGGCCCCGAAGCCGATGATGAACACCGCGCCCAGGACGGCGTGGTACGAGGGGGACATGCTGAGCACGACCAGCCCCGCGGCCACCAGCAGGTTGCCGCCCACGGCGAAACGCTTGCCGCCCATGCGGTCGGCGAGCGGGCCGGTGGTGAGGATTCCGACGACCAGCCCGGCCGACAGCACCGCGCAGATGCGCCCCAACTGCTCGTTGGTCAGCCCCGCCCCGCCGCCCAGATCCATCGACAGCGTGGTCAAGAACACGGGCATGATGTTGAACGCGATGGCCAGCGAGATCATCGCTGCGTAGCTCAGCGAGATGGCCACCAACAGGTAACGCTGTGACGTCATGGGTACCTCATGCGACATTGGCGTGTCGTTTTACATGCTCGGCCGGCCGTTGTCGCGAAGATTCCACACGCGCGACCGGCCGGCGGTTCGCCGCGGGGTGGGCGGGATTGTGCACCGTTCGCGCGATTGTCGATCGCGAGGGGCCTGGATTTGCCGCGGCGATATGGCCGCGGGCGAAGGAACAGGGTGAGGCCGGTGTGCGCGAAACCGCAAGCGGCCGGCGGGAGTCGGTGGGTTTGCTTGCGGAAGGTGTGCGCCCACCATCCGTGTCTCACGCTCGATGTCTCATGTTCGCAACGCATCTCACCGTCCCCACGTCTCCCATTCGCCCACTCGTCTTCTACTTCCCCCGGCGACGCCGCTTTGGATCGATCGGACGCACGGTGCCTTGCCCCGCCTTGACCCTTGCCCACCGCGGGGGCTATGATCGGTGCCGAACCTTGGCCGCTCGATTCAGGATGATTCCCCTTGATGAGAAACCGCCAGCGTAAGACGCCTGTCCCCGCCGCACCGGTGATGATCCCGACCCGCGAGGTCGAGCTGCCCCGCGTGGCGGTGTTCTCGCTGCTTTTCGCGGCCTTCACGCTGGCCTTCCTGCTGGTGCCCTACTGCTCGCTGCTGCCCCCGGGGTCGCAGGCGTACCTGGTGGCGGCGGCCATGCTGGTGGCGGGGCTGGCGTGGGCATACCTGTGCAGCGGCCGCCTGACCGTGCAGCCGGCGCGGCGGTGGTGGGCGTGGCTGGCGGCGGCGATCGCACTGGTGGCGGCAATCAACGTGCGGACGATGGCGGCCGATCTGCCCTGGCGCGGCGACGAAGATCACCACATCAAGACGACGCAGATGCTGCTGGGCATCGCCCACTCCCACTGGCACCTGGTGGCGATGGCGGCAGGGCCCGCGGCGCTGACCTTGGCCTTTCGCAGGGCTTGCCTCAAGCACGACCGCCTGCTGACGTGGTTGGCCCTGCCCGTGCTGGGCTTGCTGGCGGCCGTGATCATGCTGCAGACGCCCTCGGCGGAACGCACCGCTGCCGGCCTGCCGCCGTGGAACATCAACATCGCCCGCTACCCGCTGCTGGTGCACTGGCTGGCCAGCGGCCCGGCCGCGATCGTGGGCCTGTTCACCGCGTGGCTGCCGGAATGGTCCTATCGCATCGTGCCGCTGCTTTCGACGGCCCTGATCGGCTGGTACGGTTCGCAGCGAATCGGCGAGCTTCGCCTCGGCGGGCGGGTGCTGTACATCGTCTTCGTGGCCACCGTGCCGACCGTCTTCTACTACACGAGCATCCTTTATATGGAGATGCCGCCGCTGGCCCTGATCACGATCGTCTGCCTCGGCGCCGAGGACCTGCTGACGGCCTCGCCGAAGGAACTGGTCCGCCGGCCCGGGTGGTACGCCCTGCTGCTGGCGGGGTTCCTGAAGGAAACGACGATCATGTTCCTGGCCGCCTTCGTGCTGGCGCGGGTCGTGTCGCGACTGCTGATGCTGCTGAGCCCCATCGAAACCATCCGCCAGGAGCTTCGCCAGGCCCGCACCGCCGGCCGCCTGACGCGATACTTCCTCGCCTCCCCGCGCGTCAACTCGATCGTGCTGGAGGCCGTGCTGGCCGTGGGCGTAGTGCTGCCGTACGTTACCTTCTGGTCGTTCCGCCCGTTCTGCCAGGACATGTTCCGCGCGTTCGAGCCCGGCATGGGCTGGCTGAGCGACCCGGCCACCTACCCGACGCTGCTGCTGGCGTTCTGGCAGCAGTACGGCCTGCTGGCCCTCGCCCTGCCGGTGGCCCTGGTGCTGCTGTGGCGGCAGAAGCGACGGCACATGGCCTTGTTCCTGCTGCTGACCTTCCTGATGTACCTGGGCCTGCACCTGGTGGATGCCAAGTACCCCATCCTGGGCTACAGCCGCTACATGCTGGTATTCGCCCCCGTGCTGCTGGCGGGGGCGCACGAACTGATCGCGGCCGGGGCCAGGCGGGCGTGGCCGGTGACGATCGCGGCCCTGGTGGCGGTGGTGGCGGTGCAACTGCTGATCACGCCCGTGCGGCCCGACGGGGCGCGGCAGTCCGGCTGGGGCGAATATCGCTACAAGTACTCCGAGCGGTTCTACCCCTACCGGCAGGCGTTCGCGTATATCCTGCAGAACTACCCCAACGACGGCACGCTGGTCACGGGATTCGACTACCCCTACTGGCACCAGTTCTACGTGGGCGACCGGCCCAACATCCGCCGCATGCCCTACACGGGCCCCGATGAATCGGTGGCCCTGGAAGAACTGCTGGCGAAGGTGCGTCAGGCGGGCGGACAGCACGTGCTGTGGCATGTCTTGCGGGCGTCGCTGCCGCACCCGGCCCAGACATCGGGGTTTGTGGCCGAGAAGGTGTTCGAGAACTCCGAGCACAGCCTGGTGCTCTATAGCCTGCCGCGGCGGGTCATGCCGAAGTAACGCGGGTGCCGGCCATTCCTCCGGGTGGCAGCCTTCCCAGGCCGCCGCCTCCTGCCGCGAGCGATCTTCGCCTACATCGGCTTGTCGCACTGGATCAGGAGCGAGCCGGAGAATTCGCGCAGCCCCGGCACCCACTCGATCACCCGCCCGGCGGCGCTGACCAGGGGGATCAGCGGGCTGGGGATGGCCGGGTGCAGCCAGTCGAACGGCTTGATGCGGATCGCCTCGAAGCCAACCTCGCGCAGCCGCCTCGCCAGGGGCCAGCGGACGAAGGCGGTCTCGTCGGGCGAGATGTGTTTGCTGTAGCGGCGCATGAAGGTCCGCTCGGCGAAGATCTGCGGGTTGAGCATGTTGGGTTCGGCGAAGGCCATCCGCCCGCCGGGCTTGAGCAGGTCGAAGATGGACTTCAGCGCGGGCCCGATCTCCAGGTGGTGCAGGATCGACGAGCCGATCACGCAATCGAACGGGCCGTCGATGCCGGCCTCCTCGAACCTTCGGCAGACGAACGTCACCTGTTCCGCCGGCAGTTGGCGGCCTCGAGCGACCTCCAGAAGGTCTGGCGAGATGTCCACCGCCAGCACGCGGGCCCCCCAGCGTGCGAACCGCGCGGTGAAGTTGCCCGTTCCGCAGCCGATCTCCAGTGCGTATTTCTGCGGCGACAGCCCGGCGGCGGCGGCGATCAACTCGGCGCGCCGCTGTGCCCGCACGCGGCCGGCGGGCGAGCCCCAGCCCCAGAGCTCTTCGGTGTCTCCGGCGGCAAGGAACTTGCCGTGCTCGATCTCGTGCTTTGAACGTGGTGTCGGGTTGCTTGTCATCGGCCGTCCAATGTGAAGGTTAGCGATTGGCATCATATACGGCCGCCGCGCAGGCTGGCAAATGTTTGTCTGCGGCCTCCGAAACCTTCTGGCACTCCTTTCGGCGGCGTTCTAAGAAATGACCACAGAGGCACAGAGAAGACAGAGAACAGCAAAGCAGACAAGTATTCATGGTTGCGCATGGGGTCAGGGCGGCGCCGCCGGGGCACTCGGCTTTTCGGCTCTGTTGGCTCCAAGCGCGATCGAACATCGCTAAAAGGCGAGCGATAGCCGGCCCCTGGATTTCCGATGCGTTTCTATGCGTGCGATTCGTAACAAACGCACCCGCCGACGAACGAGACATCGCGAAGTATTTGACTGGCTGGCTGGATGGCCGATATTGTCTGTATGTGGAATCGACGTGATTGAACCGCAGCCCAACCTGAAACAGGCCATCGACGCCGAGGCCAACGAGCGAATCGTCCGCATCTTCGATGAGGCGGCCGCCCATCGCGCGCGCTTCCGCAGGCTCAACTCCTACTACTATGAGGAACTGCTCCGCCTGATGCGCTTCGTCGTGCCGCCCGGCCGGCGGGTGCTGGAGATCGGCTGCGCGGACGGTTACCTCCTGCGGCAACTGCAGCCGTCGGTGGGCCTGGGCATCGACGTCAGCCCCAGGATGGTCGACCTCGCCCGCGCGTCGGCCGCCCCGGGCGAGGGCATCCGCTTCGAGATCGCCAACATCGAGACGACGCGTTTCACCGAAACGTTCGACTACATCATCCTGTCCGACCTGTTCGGCAACCTGCTGGACATCCAGCAGGCGTTGGAGAACGTCCGCTCGGCCTGCACGCCCGAGACGCGAGTCATCATCAATTACCACAGCGTGCTGTGGGAGCCGCTGCTGCGGGGCGTGGCCAAGCTGGGCCTCAAGATGCCCAACCGCCACCAGAACTGGATCTCGCCGTCAGACCTGTCGAACTTCCTGAACCTCGTCGACTACGAGGTGGTCACGCACCAGCGGCGGATCCTGCTGCCGACGAAATGGCTGCCGGGGCTGAACCTGCTGGCCAACCGCGTGCTGGCCCGCCTGCCGGGATTCAACCTCCTGTGCCTCAGCCACCTGCTGGTGCTGCGGACGCGCCCGCGCCCGCCGGCCGTGCACCGAAGCGTGTCCATTGTCATCCCCTGCCGAAACGAAAAGGGCAACATCCGCGCCGCCATCGAACGCACGCCGGAGTTCGGGCTGCACCAGGAGTTCATCTTCGTCGACGGCCACTCCACCGACGGCACGGTGGAGGAGATTCAGAAGGTGATGGCCGAGTTCCCGCACAAGGACATCAAGCTCTTTCACCAGGAGGGCAAGGGCAAGGGCGACGCCGTGCGACTGGCGTTCGCCCAGGCCACGCAGGACGTGCTGATGATCCTGGATGCGGACCTGACCATGCCGCCGGAGGACCTGCCGAAGTTCTACGACGCCATCGTCACCGGCAAGGGCGAGCTGATCAACGGCTGCCGGCTGGTGTACCCGATGGAAAAACAGGCGATGCGGTTCCTGAACATCCTGGGGAACAAATTCTTCTCGACGGCACTGTCGGCCCTGCTGGGCCAGACGCTCAAGGACACGCTGTGCGGCACGAAGGTGCTCCGCCGCGAGGACTACGACAAGATCGTCGCCGGCCGCGCGTTCTTCGGCGACTTCGACCCCTTCGGCGACTTCGATCTCCTGTACGGCGCGTCGAAGCTCAAGCTCAAGATCACCGAGATCCCCATCCGCTACCGCGACCGCTCGTACGGCACGACCAACATCAGCCGCTTCAAACACGGGTGGCTGCTGCTGAAGATGACCGCCTTCGCGGCGGGCAAGTACGTCTAGATAATCGCGTCTGACGGGTATCTCGTCTTCCGTCTCAGAGGCGGCGGCCTCGGAAGGCCGCCACCCGGTAGTGGGGACTGTCTCTTCAATCGGGCATCACCGATCCACGCTCAAGCCAACACCCGCCGGCCGCTCGCCTTTCAGCGCTGTAGACGCTCACCCGCGCCAGCCCCCCAGGAATCCGCACAGGCGACACCCGCCATCCGCTCGCCTTTCAGCGCTGTAAACGCTCACCTGCACCCCCCGCCAGGAACTCACACCGCTTCCGCAGCAGGTCGATCTCGAACTGCTCGAGGGGCGTGAAGAGGTCGGAGCTTTGCGGCGGGTGCGATTCGCCGAAGGAAATGAGCGCGGCGTTGACCGCGTCGGCGGCGGCGAGTTGATCGAGCGCCTCGCGCGGGCGGTTGGCGGCGGCCTGCATCCGTGCGAACTCCACGTGCGTGCGGGCCTCCATCGGGTTGAGCGCCACGGCCCGGGCCATCAGGTCCAGCACGGGCCCCGCGCGGTCGGGCGCGCGGGCCAGGGCGGCCGCCCGGCGCCAGGCGTCGTGCGCCTGCGCCGTCAGGCCGGCGGCGGCAGCGGCATAGCCGAGCTGCGCGTGCAGAACGATCGAGTCGGGGTTCAACGTGGCGGCGCGATCGGCCAGCCGCATCGACTCGAGATACTGCCCGCGGAGAAACTCCAGGTACGACAGGCGGGCCAAGGCCGCCTGGTCGTTCCATGAATCGGGAAACCTCTCCCGGATGGCCGCAGCCTCGGCATTGGGGTCGGCCGACGGTTGGCGCCACTCGAGCTGGCGGGAATCCTCGATCTCGGCGTACCACCCCGCGGTGGCGGCGAATTGGTGAGCGGATGAGTCCTTCGCATTGCGGCCGACGGCGACGCGGGCCCACTGGTACGCCTCGCCGGGGCAACTGTGCGGGTATCGCCAGCTGTGGGGGCAGGTGGTGAGGATGAAGCGGGCCGCGTCGATCGCGGAGATGCCGTCCAGTTTGTCCACCGCCGCCGCCTGCTGCGCCCTGGCCGACGCTTGGAGCATTCGCCCGGCTGAGAACTCATCCGCCGCCGCCTCGAACGCGAACGTCCGGGCCGCCACCGGCTGCAGGGACAGGGCCGCCGCCGCAACGGCAATCACCGCGACCGGCGCAGCCAGGGCGACTCTCGCCCACCAAGGGGCCCCGGCGCCACGAGCCGCCGGGGCGCCCGCGGCCCGCCCCATGCACGCGCCGACGAGTGTCCAGAAGACGATGGCCGCCCCGGGAATGGCCAGGCTGTCCTCGACGAGGTTGTGCAGCACGAACGCCACCAGGCCGCAAGCGACGAGGAACCGGGAGCCGCCAGCATCTGCCGGCGACGCGGCGCCGTCCTGACGCGAAAGGCAGCCGCCCGCCCACAGGGTCGTCGCCAGCGCTGCGGCGAAGAGGCAACCGGGCAGCAGGACCTCGAAGATGAACATCGCCTCATCCTCTCGGCCCTCGGTGAACTGCCAGCGGGCGAGCATCATCGCCGCCAAGGCCGCCGCCGCGGCCAACAGGCTCGTCCTGCGGCCGCCCGGGGCATCGGCGGGCGAAGGCAGGGCCGGCGCGGGCCGGCAGGCCAGGACGATCACCCCGCACAGCACAGCCAGCAACACCAGCCCGCCGGGCAGGCCGAACTGGGCCAGCGAGTTCATCAGCACGTTGTGCGGCAGCTTGACGACCTCTTCGGCCTGGGGCCTGCGATGCAGGAGATAGGCGTTGCCGAAATTGCCCCCGCCCACGCCGACCAGCGGGTGGTCCCGCACGATCTCGGCCGAGGCCGTCCAGTAGAACCACCGCACCATCAGGCTCTTGGAGGGCAGGCCGTCGTGACGCATGCCGTAGGCGGCGACGGCGGCGACACCGGCGACCAGCACGAGCACCGCGGCCGCGGCCGACGTCTTCCAGTGCCGCGCCAGCGTGCGGCGAAAGATCGCGACCATCGCGCCGGCCACGGCCACGGCCGCCGCGGCGGCCAGGGCGCCGCGACTTCGCGTCAAGGCCAGCACCGCCACCAGCGGCGCCGTCGCCGCAGCCAGCAGCACCGCGCCCAGCAGCGGCAGGTGCACCTCGCGCGGCCCCTGGGACGCCCGCTGCGCGCGCCACGACGCCAGGGCTTCTCGCACGCGGGCGATGGCCAGGCCCGCGCCGGCGGCCGTCAGCAGAAGCAGCAGCGAGGCGAAGGGATTGGCCAGGGCGAAGTAGCCGAACGGGGCGGGGTCCTTCAGGCGGGATTCGAAGGCGATGGCCTGCGGGCTGCCCGGCACGGCCCCGAGGTGGGCGAGTCGCTCGGCCCGGTTGGCGGCAAAATCGGCGATCCGCTCGGGGGCCTCCACCAGCGACTGGTACATCCCCTTGGCCGCCATCGCGATGCCCACGGCCAGGACGATCGCCAGGAGCAACCGCCACCGCCGTGGCGACGCGAACACCTGTGCGGCCAGGAACGCCACGGCCAGAAGCGACACCTGCTCCAGCGCGCTCAGGGTGGCGGCGCGTTTGTCGCCCGCGTAAAAGATCGTCATGCACGACCACGCCGCGAAGGCGAGGATGGGCCAGGCCAGCCACGCGCATCGCACGCCGGCCCCGCCCGCGGCCCAGCCCGCCAGCCACAATGCCGCCGCCGCGAAGAGGACGAGGGGGAAGACCGCCCGCGACAGGTCGTTCCGCGAGACGGACGCCTCGGGCGGCTGCTGCGGTGCAGCCAGGCTGATGCGGACGGCGGAGGTGCGGAAGGGCAACTCGCCCAGGAAGGGCCTCGTCGTCATGCACGCCACGAGCACCACCATCGCCAGCGTCTGCAGGGCGAGGGCGAATCTCGGTCTGGTATCGGAAGCAGGCAACGGGACTCCACTTCAGGCGTGGTCATTTCCGTGATCCATGAACACGCGATGTCTCAATGTCGTTGATCGGGACGCGTCGATCCGCCCGGTCGCGGAGGACGCGGGTTTGCCACCGACGTCTCGCCGCGTGCCACCCACTTGGATAAAGCGGGCGTACGCTAAACCGCAAGCGAGCAGCGGACGGTTCACCACAGTCGCAGTTCGTGACCAAGACTCCGCACGCGCGTCAATCCGCATTCAATCCGAATTCCCAAATCCCAAATCCGAAATGTTTACGGTTTGGTTTCGCCCATCTCCAGCAGCGCGACGATCAGCAGGATGATCACGGTCTGGCAGAAGACCATGATCGCGCCCAGGTTGTCCAGCCGCGGCAGTAGCGAGGCCGCGATGGCCGTGCCAGCGGTGCACAGGTATATCGTCAGCACGGCCGTGCGCACGTTCATGCCTCGCCGCACCAGGCGGTGCGAGAAGTGGCGGCGGTCGCCCACCATGGGGTTGCGGCGGTCGCGAAGGCGAAGCGTGATCACGCTGACCATGTCGTAGATCGGCAGGGCCATCAGCACCACGGGCACGAACACGCCATAGAGATAGTACGTGTGGCCGGGCGGGGTGTAGGTCGTCAGGCAGCTGAGCACCGCCAGCATGAACCCGATGACCAGTGAACCCGCGTCGCCCATGAAGGTGCTGGCCGGCGAGAAGTTGTAAGGCAGGAAGCCCGCCAAGGCCCCGATCAGCAGGCACAGCCAGAGTCCCACGAAGATCTGCCCGATGGCGGCGGCCGCCCCCAGCAGCGCCACCGCGCAAATCAACGCCACGCCGGCCGACAGGCCGTCCATGTTGTCCATGAAGTTGAACGCGTTGGTGATGGTCACCAGCCACAGGACCGTGGCGATCGCGCTCCACGGCTCGCCCACCACGGTCAGCACGCGCACCCGGTGGGCCAGCAGCACCAAGGCCGTGGACACGCCCACTTGCACAATCAGTTTGAGCCATGGCCCCAGGTTGCGCTTGTCATCGACAATGCCCACCACGTGCAGCACGAAGGCAGCGGCCAGGATGTACATCGCCGTGGGCGCCATGGCCGCGGCCCCGGCGATGTGGACGGCCAGTTCGCCGGGGACCCGCTCCGGCGGCGCAGTGGCGGCCCAGAACCGGGCGACGGCAAGGACCAGGACGCTGGGCAGCAGCACGGCCAGGAAGATGGCGCACCCGCCCAGGAGGGGCACAGCCCGGCCATGGGCCTTGTGTCGGGCGGGCACGTCGAGCATGCCCACGCGGGCGGCCAGGCGGCGGGTGACGGGCGTGGCCAGGGTCGACAGCCCCCAGGCCAGCGCGAATGCAAGGACAGCGGCCCATACGATCACGGTTTGTTCTCCTCGTCCATCTGCCGGCGCAGGCGGGCCCGCACGTCGGACAGGAAAGGCCAGTAACGCCCCGAGGCGTAGTCGGGGAAGGTCCACGGCAGCACGCGCCACAGCGTGCGCTGGTACATCAGCGTCACCTCCGCATACACGCCGTCGCGCAGGTAGATCCGGTGCGAAAAGTTCTTCATGCTGGCCAGCACCAGCTTGGAGCTCTCAATGTAGCCCGGGTCCAGATTGATCGGGCGGGGCACGTCCCGCGCGGGCGGCCCCTGTTGCGACCGGGTCGCGGCGAACCGATCTTCCATGGCGTTGGTCGCGATCTTGGCCGCCGCCAGCGCATCGGGCGACACCAGCCGCTCAAACGACACAAACTGCCGCTTCAGCGGGCTGCCCATCTCCTGATCGTAGTAGTGCGTGAAGTCGAAGTCCATCACCTCGCTGGTCAGGTCGATGGGCCCCAGTTCTGCGGCCAACTCGGCCCGTGCCCTGTCCAGCAAGGCCGGGTCGGCACAGATCATACCGCAAACCATTTTCACGGGAGGTGGCGGGGCCGCCTTTGTCATACGACCGCCATTTTCGCCAGAGGAAGGCAATTGGCAATAGGCAATTGGGTAGAAGAAGGCAATAGGCAATTGGCAATTGGCAATAGGCGGAAGAGCTTCGCACGAGGGGACGCCTGACACTCGCTCGCCTGTCGGCGCTGTCGACGGCGTTATTCAGTTTGAACATCGCTGAAGGCTCGCATCTGCAAGCCGCTGGCTCACGCGAAGCTCTTCCGCCTATTCCCTATTCCCTAAACCCTGTTGCCTTCTCTTCACCTATTGCCAATTGCCTATTGCCTATTGCCTTCTTAGAATGCCGCTCGAGGTGCGATTGCCGACCTTCAGCATCATCATGCCGCTTTATAACCACGCCGCTTATGTTGAGCAGGCGGTGCGGTCGGTGCTTGCCCAGACGTTCGGCGACTGGGAGCTGGTCGTCGTCAATGACGGCTCGACTGATGGCGGCGACAAGATCGTCCGCACGCTCGCCCAGGGCGAGCCCCGCATCCGCCTCTATCATCAGGCAAATGCCGGCTGCTCCGCCGCACGCAACGCCGCCGTTGCCGCCTCCACCGGCCGCTGGCTGACCTACCTGGACAGCGACGACGCCTGGACCCCCAACGCCTTGGCCGACTTCACCGCCTACATCGCCGCACACCCGGCCGCCCAGTTCATCTACGGCAGCCGCCACCGCCTCAACGACGACGGCACGATCACCGAACTGGCCCCCGAGTACCAGGACCGCCCCACCGCCGCCGCGGACCTGTTCCAGCGGATGTACATCTCGCACCTGTGCGTGTGCTATCGCCGCGAGCTGCTGGAGCGCGTGGGCGGCTACGACCGCCGCCTGACCAACGCCGAGGACTACGACCTGTACCTCCGCATGAGCAAGCTCGTGCCGCTGGAGCCCCTGGGCAAGGTGACGGGGCTGCGACGCCGCCACGCCGGCTGCGCGTCCATCGCCTCGGGCTTCACCAAGCGGATGGAGGCCGAGGTGCTGCGGCGGTTCATCGAGATGTATGGCGGCAAGGACCTCGTGCCCGCCGACGTCGTGCAGCGGCGGCTGGGAAGGCTGTATTACGCCGCGGCGAAGTGCTACTTCAAGGAACGTCGCTACCGCGCCGCCCTCGCCTCAGCGGCGATGGGGCATAGGTACGCGCGGACGCTCAAGAGCACGCTGGTGCAGATCGCGTCGATCGCCCTGTTCCCATTCGGCCGCGGCGAGGCGCGAAGAGTGCCCGACCTGTTCGCGCCGCAAGAATAAAGCGATGTAAACATGCTTTTGGCCCTTCGGGCCTAAAAGCATGGCACCCGGCCTAAAAGCATGGCACCCGTGGCACCACATGGCGCCCCGATCTCCAGCCCGATCTCCTACTTCACCTTCACCCGCAGGGTCTTGATCTCGAAGGGGCGGAAGTCGAGCTTCACCCCGCCGGCGGAGACCTTCAGCGGACGCTGGGGGTTCTCGAGCATGTCGGCCTGGTGCACCGAGGCGATGGGCAGCGAAGACGAGAGCACGCAACGGGTGGCCGTCCGCTTGGACTCATACAGGCGGACGATGATGTCGCCCGAGCCGTCGTCGGCGGGCTTCACCGCCTCGATGACGATGTTCGCGGCGTCGGTGGCCAGCAGCGAGGCGGCCTCTCGCGAACCGGCCGCCGTAGTCACGGGGCAGTTGAGCTCGTACGCCTCCTTCACCAGGTCGCAGCGGCTGAAGCAGCCTGTCCAGGCATAGAAGGCGTAGGTGAACTCCTGCACGCCCTGGTCGGCGTGCTCGTCGGGGGCCAGCGGCGACCGCAGCAGCGTGAGGTTGATGCTGTTGCCGACCACGTTCAGGCCGTACTTGCAGTCGTTGAGCACCGCCGCCCCACGGCCTTCCTCGACCAGGGCCGACCACTTGTGATTGCACACCTCGAAGCGGTCCGCATCGAAGGGCCTCGACTTGTGGTTCGGCCGCGCCAGGTGCCCGAACTGAATCTCGTGCACAGCCTGGTGCGTGTGAATGTTGACGGGGAAGTTGACCTTCAGCATCTTGTGGCGCTCGTGCCAGTTGACCGTGGTGGCGAAATCGATCCGCCGGCTGCCGCGGCGCAGCGTGATCGTCTGCGTCAGCGTCGAATTGTTGATCTTGCGCTTCACCTGCAGCACGCCCGCCAGCGGGCCCGACGACACGGCCTTGATCTCGGCGGCCTCGGCCAATTCCACCGGCGTCAGTTCGTACATGCTGTCGACGTCCCAGGCGTCGTACTTGCCGGGCGTGTCCTTGTACATCCGCAGGCGGTTGCACACGTCGGCGGCCAGCTCGATGCCCTCGACCTTGTCGAAGATGCTGCTGATCTCGCCGCGGATATTGAAGGTCACGCGGAGCAGGTCGTTCTCCAACGCCCGCGGCGTGGCCGTCACGGCGGCGGCCGGAGCCGGCGCGGCAGGCGTGTCGCCCTGCACGATGGGGGTCCAGCCGCAGGAGGGGATGGTCACCTCGGCGTACTTCTGGCGGCCGATCTTCTGCACGGGCAGCGACTCGCCGCTGCCGTTGGTGACGCAGTCGAAGCCCTGCGGCAGCGGCACCAGTTCGGTCCGCGGCCAATTGAGGGAGTTGAAGGCGGTGATGGCGGGCGCCTTCTTCGTCAGCGCGGTCTGGGCCGAGGCGGCCAGTTCGCCGGCGTCGGCGATGAGCTCGCCGTAGGCCTTCTCCGCCTCGGCGTAGACGCGTTCGATGGACGAGCCCGGCAGGATGTCGTGGAACTGGTTCAGCAGCAGCTTGCGCCAGTTGGTCTCAATCCGCAGGGCGGGGTACTTGAAGCGTGCCAAGGCCCCGGCGGCCACCGCCCACATCTCGGCCTCGCGGAGGGCGAGCTCGCCCTTGCGGTTGCCGCGCTTGGTCTTGGCCTGGCTGGTGTAGGTGCCGCGGTGGCACTGGTAGTAGAGCTCGCCGACGTAGCGAGCGTCGGGCACGCCGCGTTTTTCGAGGTCGCGGAAGTACGCCAGGGGGCCCTCGAGCTTCACGCGCGGGGCGCCCTCGAGGTTCTTCTGGCGCAGGCAGAATTCCACGTGCTCGCGCGTGGGGCCGCCGCCGCCGTCGCCCCAGCCGAACGGCATCAGCCGGCTGGATATGCCGTCCTTCTGCACGCGTTCCTTCCAGCGGGTGACGGTGAAGCCCGGGTCGGTGTGAGAGTTGTAATCGTTCATCAGGTGCACCAGCACGCCCGTGCCGTCGATGCCCTCCCACGTGAAGGTGTTGTAGGGGAAGGTCTCGCCGCCGTTGTAGTTCCAGAAGATCTTGGCCGTGGCGAAGTAGTTGATGCCGCAGCCGCGCATGATCTGGGGCATGGCCCCGCTGTAGCCGAACACGTCGGGCAGCCAGAGGATCTCGCTTTCGACGCCGAATTCCTCGCAGAAGAACCTCTTGCCGTGGAGGAACTGGCGGATGAGGGCCTCGCCGCCGGAGATATTCGTGTCGGCCTCCACCCACATGCCGCCCTCGGGGACGATCGATCCGGCCCGCACGGCCTGCTTGACGCGGCGGTAGACGTCGGGGTAGCGGTTCATGGTCATCCAGAACAGGTGGGCCTGGCTCTGGAGGTACTTGTACTGGGGGTATTCCTTGCCGAGCATCATCTGGTTGCAGAAGGTGTTGGCGGCCTTGCGCTCGGTGTGCGCCAGCGGCCACAGCCACGCCACGTCCAGGTGCGCGTGCCCGAAGGCGAACAGCGTGGGGGCGGTCGTGCCGTTCTGCGCCGCCAGCAGGGGGCGCAGGCGCTTGCGGGCCGCGCGGAAGCTGACCAGCCGGCCTTCGTAGGGCTGCTCGAAATCGACGATCGTGGTGAAGTCGCGCAGGCCCTGGTCGATCTCGGCCACGCGGAGGGATTCGGGTTCCAGCTTGTCGCGCAGGGAGATCAGGGTCCACACGTCCAGGTGAAGCTGGTAGGCCTCCTCATCCCAGATGCCGAAGGTGCCTTCGGCGACGGTCTGTTGCCTGGGCGGGCAGGCGGGCAGGGCCGCCTCGCCGGGGCGGACCGGCAGCGAGAAGCAGTTCGTGGGCCCGTGGCCGGCGTAGAACTCGCCCAGGATGTCGTACGTCTCGCCGCCGCGGGCGCGGGTCGTCAGGTCCACTTCGCGCTGCGACCAGCTGATCGAGCACGTCGCGCGGCCGTTGAGATAGACCAGGCCTTCGCCGCCGGGAGAGATCCGCAGGATGATGCGATGCCCCGCCGCCTCAGCCGGCAGCGCGACGCGGCCCTTGAACCAGCCATACTCCCACTTGCCGCCCCAGACCGTGCCGGCGGGCATGGGCTTGAAGCGGTTGCGAAGCGCTTCGGAAGGCGTGAGTTGTTCGGTGGTCACAAAGCCGCTCAGGGGCACGCTGCCCAGGGGCCTGTAGAGGTGATGGTTCTTCAGGACGCCGTGCCACATCTCGATGCGGGAACGCCACTCGATGGTCAAAGACATCGCCTGCTCCTTTGTTGTGAGGCGGGGGCTAAGTGTAATGTCTTGCGCTCATCGGTGCCAACTTCTTCAAACTCGAAATCCGAAACACGTCTACCTTCAAGTGAGGGGTGGCGGCCTTCCGAGGCGGCCACCTGCAGACGGCTGTGGCGGCGGCCTGGGAAGGCCGCCACCCTTGACGAGACAGAACGCTAGCCAGGCAACCTCAAGTCTCGGCCATTGGGCATTTGAGTTCGGGTTTGTTTCGGATTTGGAGCTTCGTGTTGGATTTCGGCGGGGATAGACAAGGAGGACTAATGCGGAGGTAAGGGTGGATAACGGGATTTGAACCCGCGACCCTCGGGACCACAACCCGATGCTCTGCCAACTGAGCTATATCCACCGTGTGCCGGCGATGCGGCGCAAGTCGGAAAGATACCAATTTCGCGCCGGTCTGTCAATTGTCGATTATAGTCTGCTTGACGCTGCCAACGGGGTTTGCGATACTAGCTTCAGAGAAGGTTCTATCTCCCTCATCGACCTGGAGCCACTGCAATGAGAGTATCTCTGGTCCTGTTGATGCTCCTGATTCTCGCCTCTCCCTGCCTGGCCGGCACGAACAAGGCCACGGCCGAATTCTCCGACGACGCCGTCCTGGCCGCCATCAACAAGGGTGTCGCCTACCTCTGGTCCATTCAGAGGGAGGACGGCACCTGGCCGATGGCCGCCGCCGGCGAGCACACCTACACCATGGGCACCACCGCCCTGGCCGTCTATGCCCTGCTGGAGGCCGGTGTCGACCCGCAGGATCCCCGCATGGCCAAGTCGCTCGACTGGCTCAAGGACGCTAACGAGAGCAAGACCTATTCCCTGGGCATGCGGGCGAACGTCTGGTTGACGGCCAACAAGAAGCTCAACAACAAGTACATGGAGCAGCTCGAAAAGGATGTTAAGATCCTGGCCGCCTCCACCGCCAGGGGCAGCTACGGCTACGACAGCAAGGGCGACGGCAAGAGCGGCGGCGACAACTCCAACAGCCAGTACGGCCTGCTGGGCGTGTGGGCCGGGGCCAGGGCCAATCTCGAGATCGACTCCCAGTACTGGTACAAGGTCATCAACCACTGGATCACCACGCAATGCGCCGACGGGGCGTGGACCTACGGCGGCGGCGGCAGCGAGAGCGGCACAGCCACCATGGCCGCCGCGGGCGTCGCCAGCCTGTTCGTCTGCTTCGATAACCTCTACGCCGAGGCCTTCGAGAAGTGCAACGCGACGGACAAGCTCGAGCTCAAGAGCATCACTCGCGGCCTGGCGTGGTTCGACCGCAACTTCGAGAAGACCATGAAGCCCGGCGCCAGCCTGGGCATCGGCGACGTCACGTACTACCTCTACGGCGTCGAGCGCGTGGGCCTGGCCAGCGGCTACAAGTACTTCGGGGCCGTCGACTGGTACAAAATGGGCGCCAGCCGCCTCATGAGCGCCCAGGGCGGCAACGGGGCCTGGATGTCCAACCATGGCGGCGGGCCGGTGGGCACGTCGCTGTCGCTGCTGTTCCTGGTCCGCGGGCGGAATTCGGTGCTGTTCAACAAGCTCGAGTACAAGGGCGACTGGAACAACCGCCCCCGCGCCCTGGCCTCGCTGACCAGCTGGATCAGCCGCAACATGGAAGCCACCGTCAACTGGCAGATCGTGACCCTCAAGAGCCCCGTGGCCGACTGGCACGATGCGCCGATCCTGTTCTTCAGCGGCTCCAAGGCCCCCGAGTTCTCCGACGAGGACATCGACAAGCTCCGCACCTACGTCTACCAGGGCGGCACGCTGTTCACCGTCAGCGAGTGCGAGGGCACGGCCTTCCGCAAGGGCATGCGCGAGGTGTACGCCAAGCTGTTCCCCAAGTGGGCCCTGACGCAGGCCGAGAAGGACAACGACATCAACAGCGTGCAGTTCCGCCTCAAGGACAAGCCCAAGTTCTTCATCGTGCACAACGGCATCCGCCCGCTGGCCATCCACGTCGATGAGGACCTGCCCCTGCGGTGGCAGACCAACCGCTACGTCTCCGACGCCTGGGCCTTCGAGAGCGCCTTGAACCTCGTCATGTACTCCACCGACCGTGGATCGCTGCGGGCCCGCGGGACCGGGCTGTGGCCGGCCGACGCGCCGCAGGGGGGCGCGGCCCCCATCCAGGTGGCCCGCCTCAAGCACTCCGGCGAGTACGACGCCGAGCCGCTGGCCTACACCCGCTTCGCCCGCATGATGGCCCTGGACGGCGTGAACGTCCAGATCGGCGACCCCATCGACATGAAGGACCTCGACAGCAACAACGCCAAGATCGCCCTCCTCAGCGGCTTGGGCAAGGTCACCTTCAGCCAGGCCGAGCACGAGGCCGTCGAGAAATTCGCCGCCACCGGCGGCACGCTCGTCATCGACGCCGCCGGCGGGTCCAAGGAGTTCGCCAAGGCTGCCGAGGCGATGATCGGCAAGATCTACGGCCTCAATGCGCTGCGCCGCCTGCCCAACGACAGCCCGATCCTGCAGGTTCCCGGCTGCGACCTCAACGCCGTCAAGTACCGCCGCACCGCCAAGGTCCGCCTGGGCAACGAGAAGTCCGTCCGCCTCCAGTGCGTGATGCTCAACAACCGCCCCGCCATCCTCTACAGCCGCGAGGATATCGTCTCGGGCCTGGTGGGCTACCCCTCGCTGACGTGCGACGGCTACGCCCCGCAATCCGCCTACAACGTCCTCAAGGCCATCGTCTGCAGCGTCGGCGGCGCCAAGCCCGACGCCCCCGCCACCCAGCCCGCGGCGGCGGAAAAGCAGGCAAAGTAAGCCGAGACTCCATCGCCGAATGAGACAAATCGGTGCCACCCCCGAACTTGTTTGGGGGGGCACCGCGATGGTACTCGCGGCGTTTGAACATCCACACCAACCTTCGCCCTATCGCGTCGCCCGCTTCACCAGCGTCTGGGCATTTTGAAAGAAGATGGCCTCGATCTGCTCGCGGGTGAGGCCAGCCTCGATGGCGATGTCCTTGATGGCCTTGAGCGCCTCGTACATGTACAGCGTGTAGCGCGATTCGACGTCGGGCGGCTCGTGGCGGCCGCGGTTGAAGTGGAAATCGCCGCTGGTGTGGTTGATGTACTGCCTGCCCTGCCAGGTGCGGCGGCCTCGCATGTAGAAGACGGGGTTGTCGGTGCCATACAGCAGCCGCTGGGGGCCGATCAGCCGCATCGCCAGGCGGTGCACGGCCGGGTTGAGCACGGCCGAGACGTCGAAGTACAGCCCCGCGTCGTCGGCCAGCGGGGGCAGGGCCTCCATCGCGTGCTCCTCGGTGTACGAGCGGCCCAGGTGGGCGATCACCAGCACGAGGCGCGGATAGCGGCGGCGAATCTCCTTCACCTCGCGAAGATTGTCGGGATGGCCCAGGCGGCCGGCCTTGGGCACGTGCAGCGTCACCCACGCCGAGCGGTCGTTGAGCACCTCCAGCGCCGGATGCGGCAGGAAGTCGAAGATGCTCGCCTCGATGTGCTCGTCGCGCGTGAAGGGGTTGCGACTGATGAGCGAGTAGTACGGCTTGACGCCGATGACGCCGGGCTTGTCCAGCTCGGCCGCGACGCGATCGGGCGACCACTGCGGCAGCAGCGTGCTCAGCGCGGGCCAGCGGCGGCTGGCGGCCTCGGCGCGGACGTAGTCGTTGCTCGCCTCGACGTCATACGCCAGGTCCACCGCGCCGAGGGCCAGGCACGTGAGATCGCGCCCGGGGAACACCAGGCGGCAGCATTGCTCGGTCGTCGGGGCGTCGATGGCGTCGCAGGCCTCGGTGACCCAGTACTGGCGGCGGGCCTCGTCGGTCATGGGCTCGCGGCGCAGAGCGGGGTTGATGATGTGCATATGGGCGTCGAAGATCCGCCGCGGCAGCCAGTCCTCCAGGTGCTCCTGCCAGAAGGCCCGATCCACGTCGCGGTAGTCCCAGACGTAATACAGCGGTTGCGGTTGCATCATCATCTCCCAGCCATCGCCTTGCGCAGAAGGCCCATGCCATTGTCCCAGAATATCGCATCGGTCGCCGCGCGGTCCAGCCCGGCCAGCCGGGCGGCGCGGCCGATGGCCAGGACGATCTCGTAGACCATGAACGTGGCGTTGATGCCGCCGGAGGCCACGCGGTAGCCGCTGGCGGGGTAGCCCTCCAGCACGACGTCCACCCAATGGTCCATCACGTAGACGCGGCGGCCCCGCATCGCGGCCACGGGCAGGTCGGTGGCGAACAGCACTCGCGACGGGCCCACGCCCTCGATCGCGATCTGCAGGACGGTGGGGTCCATCACCATCGAGGTGTCGAGATACACGTTGCCCAGAGCGGCCACGCCGCCGACGGCCGCCGCCATCTCGTCCGGCAGGTAGCACCGCCCGCAGTGGGCAAGCACGAGACTGGCGCGCGGGTAAGACTTCGACAGGCGTTCGACGGTCGCCAGCGTCCGCGGATCGGCCAGTCGCTTCGCCCCCGGCACGTGCAACAGGACGACCAGGCCCATGCGGTCGGCAAGGGCCATCTCGTCGGGGCCGATCATGTCCTCGACGCCGATGTGGCCGTAGTCGTCGCCCATCCAGTTGAGCATCACCTTGTAGCCGCGGAACTGCCCACGGCGGATCATCGCCTCCAGTTCGTCGGGCCCCAGCGTGCCCTTTCCGACGACGGCCAGCGGGTGCAGCTCGCCCTCGGCGGGTGCGGTGGCGATGTAGTCGTTCGTCCGCCCCGTGTCGCAAGCCGGCGTCGGATAGCCGAAGCACACCGCCGCCGCGCGGCGGTCGGGAAACATCCGCTTCAGGTCCGCCTGCAAGGCCGCGAGGCTGTAGTCCTTCTCGGTGACCATGTACCTGGCCCCGGGCAGTTCGTTCTTCCACGGGTCCGTCTTCCACAGCGAGGGGATCCACGCGTGCGCGTGAAAGTCCAGCACCGCCTGGGGCAACAGCGGCGCGACGTGCTGGCGGTAGAACGGCAGGTCGATCGTGTCGTAGTGCGTGTCATTCATTTTGGGGCAGTCCCATTGTCAGGCGGTTGCAGTTTTCATGCGGCGTTGCCGTCAAGGTCGTAGGTCATAGGCAGTAGGTCGTAGAGCCTGCAAAAGCCAGTGGTTCGCAATCGCTCGCCTCTATGCGTTGTCCAACTCAACAGCGCTAAAAAGTGAACGATAGCCCACTTTCTCGCGATGCAAAGCTCTTTCCCTACGATCTCCGACCTTCTGCCTACGACCTGATAATCTCGGGGTCGGACTCCATCGATTCGGCGTGCGGGGCGCCGGCGCCGACGAGGCGGTTCAGCGGCAGCAGGATCGCCAGGAAGACGACCCAGCTGACGGCCAGCGCGCCGCCCAGGCCCAGCGGGCCCTGCAGCAGGCGGATCGCGGCCATCATGGGCACCGAGGCGAGCATGAAGACCGGGATCTGGCGGCAGATGGTCCAGAGGCTCTTGCGGGCCTCGTACGCCACCACCAGGCTGACCATGGGGAACATCGTCATGAAGCCGCCCAGGAGTTTCTTGATCGCGATCAGCCCGGCCACCACGCACAGGATGATCGGCAGCTTGATCCACACCGGCAGCGGCGTGCGGTGCCCGGGCTCGCGGCGGGACGGCAGCAGCCACGTCAACCCCGCCGCCAGCAGCATCGTCGCGGCCGAGGCCGTCCAGAACCACGCGTCAGTCGGCGGGATCGCCCGCGCCAGCAGCATGCCCACCGCGCAGTACATCGCGGCGGCCAGGGCAATCGCCAGCACGATGGGCACGTGCAGGCGGAGGTACATCTCGCGGACCGCGTGCGTGTAGGCCAGCAGCACCAGCAGCCCCACCACGTTGGTCGCATCGATGGCCGAGCCCAGCGACATGGCCGCCATCGTGAACGGTATCGGCAGCGACAGGATCAGCGCCTTCCACTTGGGATGGTGCAGGTAGGCCACGCCCGTGCCCATCAGCGTCACGGCCGCCAGCAGCAGGATGTCGAACGGTCCCACGTCGGGCATCAGCGTCCCTTCACCGGCAGCGAATCAACGTGCTCCTGCAGAAGCTTGGCGTAGAACGTGGCCCCGGGCCCGGGCGAGACCGACCGCACGGGCGGGGTCATGGCCTCCGACAGCTCGCGCAGCGGGGCGGGCTCCACCAGGCCGCGGGCGATGACCGCGGCGCCCAGGGCGCTCATCTCGCTGTGCTGCGTGCAGGAGACCGGCAGGCGGGTGACGTCGGCGATGATCTGCGGCGTGACCTCGCTGGAGGCCGCCCCGCCGCACATGATCAGCCGCCGCACCGCCACCGCGCTGCCGCCGAACAGCCGCAGGTACCGGCCCAGTTCCAGCGAGAGCCCTTCGACCACCGACCGCACCACGTGGGCGGCCGTGTGAGAAAAACGCAGGTGCAGCAGGCGCGTCGTCACCTCGCCCAGGCCGGCCGAGCCGTAGCTGGCCATGAACGGCCAGAACCGCAGGCCGTCGCTGCCAGGCACCACCTGGCGCAGGATCGCATCCACCTCGGCCACCGACTTGGGGCCCAGGTTCAGGAGGCCCATCGCCCAGCTCAAGGCCGAGCCGCCGTTGCCCATCGACAGCATCTGCCCGTACAGCCCCTCGACGGGATGGCGGCAAACGAAGGCGTCGGCGATGACGGGCTCGGCCAGCTGGTCGGTAATGGCCAGCAGCACCCAGGCCGTGCCCGCCCCGAACATCATGTCGCCCGCGTGCACCGCCCCGCAGCCCAAGGCCGCGGCGTACTGGTCGTGCACCGCCGCCGACACGGGGATGCCCGCCGGCAGGTGCGTCTGCGCCGCCACGGCCGCTGTGAGCCCGCCGGCGGATTGCTTGGTCGCGATCAGGTCCGGCAGCTGGTCCTCGCGCAGGTGCAGCCGCTGAAGCAGGTCGGCGTCGGCGCGGTCCTGCCACGGGTTATACATCAGCGCCAGGGCGAGGGAGGTGGCGTCGTGCGCGCCGCGCCCGCAGAGACGCCGCACGATCACGTCGCCCACGAAGCCCACGCGATGGTGCTCGTCCAGCAGCAGCGGGCTCTCCTTGGCGATGCGAAGGATCTGCCCCACGGCCAGGCCGCTGCGGCCGTAGCCGGTGTGCCGCGCCAGCCAGCCCGAGCCGACCTCAGCCGCGAGCTTCGCGCCCTCGGTGTTGCCGCGCCCGTCCAGCCAGCTCAGCACGGGGCCCACCGGCTTGTAGTCGCGCGTGACGATCTGCATCGCGCCGCCCTGGCTGGAGATGCCCACGGCGACAACGCGGGCCAGTTCCGCGCGCGGCAACTGGCCGATGGCGCCCAGCGTGGCCGCCCAGATTTCCTCGATGTCCTGCTCGACGGCCGACTCGCCGGCCGGGATGAGCTTCACCGGCCCCGAGCCCCGGGCGACGATGCCTCCGCCCCGCTCGACCAACACCGCCTTGATGTTCGTCGTGCCCAAGTCCAGACCCAGCAGCAGTTGTTCAGCCTTCATGTTGTTCCTTACACGCGTTCAGGTTCGTAGGGTGGACTGGTCCGCCGCAGGCGAGACTCGCCGTGGCGAGCTTGCCCACCATTCGCACCGCCGGCAAAGACACGTAGGGTGGGCAGGCTTGCCCACCATTCGCGCCACCGGCGTCATGCACCCGATCAAAACGGGATGTCGTAGTTCTCTCGCGGCTCGATCTTCACGAAATCGGCGTCCAGGATCTTCGCCGCCAGTTCCAGGCGCCGCGTGGCGTCGCCGAAGCAGATGGCCGCGTGGTGCGGGCCGCCGGCGTTGGCGTAGTCGGTCAGGAAGTTCCGCACATCGCCCCGCGGGCACATCTTGAAATGCGGCACCTCCATGGGCAGCGGGCCCCAGTCGGCGATGTCCGCCTCCGACGCGATCACCCGCCAGCGATTGCCCGCGCCCTGCGTCAGCGCGTAGAACGTCGCCGGCCCCGCCTCCATGCCCGCCGCCAGGGCCAGCTGGCGGCCGCGGGTGCGCGTGATGGGCCCCGGCCGCGCCACCAGCGACACCTTGCCGTCCTTGCGGGCCATGGCGACGTTGGCCTCGCCCATGTGGCTCATGAACAGGCCGTTGCCGGCGAAGTCGATCGTGAATATCTCCGTGAAGCTCGCCGGGGCCGCCAGCCAGTTCAGCAGGCACGTGCCGGCGGCGCCGATGACGTCGCCCTCGCCGCCGAAGCCCACGCCCTCGGCCAGCAAACGGCTGGCGGCGACGAACGGCACCGTCGGAGTCCGCTCGTCCTGCCCGAACGCCATGAACTGGTACGTCAGGCCGGCCAAGTCATGATCCTTCACCATGCCGCGCAGCGCCAGCTCCACGCGGGCGGTGGCGTCGAGGTCGGCCGCCGTCACGCCCTTGGCGACCGCGTATTTCGCACGGTACTCCTTCACGAGGGACGCGACGTGCGACTTGACCGCCCCCGCCGCACGCAGGATGTAATCCTCCAGCGAGAGCTGTTCAACCGTGCAGCCCAGCGTAGCGGCCATGTGGGTGGTGTCCACGGCGAAATCGCCCATGCCCGGGAACGGGTAGCCCAGCAGGCCCAGCCTCGCCTTTCGCAGGCGCCCCGCTGCGGCCGCGGCGACGAGGAAGTCCTCGATCTCAGCCGTCGGCTGGAAGTCGTCCAGGTGCGAGGTGACGTAATGGAATTTCACGCCGCTGCGGAGCAGGACGTTGCACAGGTCCTGCGTGCCGTGCACGCCGTGGTTGTCTGTCATCGCCGCGCCGTCGAAATCATCGTCCACGGCGTGAAGCTCCTGCGTGTTCCACACCAGGATGGGCAGGCGGGTTCGCTTGAGCGCCGGCAGCGAGACCTGGCTGGGCGAGTAGGTGAGCAGCAGCACGAGGATGGCGTCGCAGCCGGCCCGCTCGAGGCGCGCGACCGCCTGGTCCACGTCGGGCCGCGTAAAGACGGCCTTGTCGAAGACCACGTCGCTCACGCGTCGCAGCGCGGGCACGACCTTCTCGCGCGTCCATTTCTCGCGCCCACCCCGCAGCTTGGGGGCCAGCGTCTCGTATAGTTCCAGCGTCAGCGCCAGCACGCCCACCTTCGGTCGAACCGGTTTGTTCATATGCGATCCTTTATATTCATATTGAGAGCGCCGCACCCATTCGGCAATCGGCAATTCTTACCTGGGCAGCTTGACCCAGGCGCCGGTGGCGGCGGCGTCGCGGAGCTTCTCGAGCACGCGCTGCATGTGCAGGCCCTCGGCCAGCGAGGGACAGGGGGCCGTGCCGTCGGCGATGGCCTTGATGAACGTGAACAGGCTGTGCACGTGGCCGCGGATCCAGCCCAGCGAGAACTTGGGGCCCGGGAACTTGCCGCCCGGCGAGGCGTAGCGCTGCACCGACGCGATCTTCTGCCAGCCGCGCCGGCCGCCCAGGTCGCCGTCTGCCGCCCGCGCGTCGTACACTTCGAGGTAGTTGGGTTGCATCAGGTTGAAGCGCATCGCGCCGTAGCGGCCGTGAATCTCGAAGCGAAGCTCGTCCTCGGACCCGGTGGCGATCTTGGACACGTCGACCGAGCCGAACGCGCCATCCTCGGCGACCAGCTGGATGCTGGCGGCGTCCTCGGCGTCGATGGTCATGCGCGTGCCGGGCTTGTCGAGGCTGGGCCGCTCGCGCGACCAGATGCGGCTGACGCAGCTGGCGCGGTCGAAGGGCCCGATCAGCCACCACAGCAGGTCCATGATGTGCGAGCCCAGGTCGCGGATGACGCCGCCGCCGGCCGCCGCGGTGCTCTTCCAGTTGACGGCCTTGTCGGGATCGACGCTGCCGGCGTGCAGGTACGCGCCGCGGAAGTGCGTGATGGGGCCCAGGAAGCCCTCGTCGATCAGCTGCCGCGCCTTGATCGTCGCGGGGTAGAAGCGGTACTGCAGCGCCACCTGCGCGACGCCCTTGTAGTCGGCGAGCATCGCCGCCAGCTGGTCGGCCTCGCCCAGGCTGGCCGTGACGGGCTTGTCCACGTAGATGTGCTTGCCCGCGCGAATGGCCGCCGCCAGCGCGGGGAAGTGATACTGGTTGGGCGTGCAGACGTGGACGATGTCCACCTCGGGGTCGTTGATCACGGCCAGGGGATCGGTGGCGAACCGTTCGAAATCGCCCGCCGCCTGGGCCGAGCGGGCCAGCGGCTCGGTGGCCTCGCACACGACCTTGAGCTTGCAGTGCAGCGGCATCGGGTCGTAGTAAAACGGCAGCGTCTTATGGGCATACACGTGCGTCTTGCCCATGAACCCATATCCGAGCACGCCAACGCCTAACGTTCGCATTCTTCTATCTCCGTTCTGAATTCCACCACAAAGGACACGAAGGGCACAAGTGTTCCGGTGCAGCCGAGTCGGCGCCACCCCCAAACTTGTTTGGGGGTGTCTTCGAAAGCGCTCCTGCCTGCTGGCCTGCAGCGCTCCGGTGCAGCCGAGTCGGTGCCACCCCCAAACTTGTTTGGGGGTGTCTTCAGTCACGGCAGAACCTGGGCGTGCGGCCCGGAGCTTGCACGCCGCACCGGCTTTTGTTTTCTCTTCGTGGTAACAGGCCAGTGAGCTTCCGGCTCGTTCTCACCCCCAAACAAGTTTGGGGGTGGCACCGGGCAAGGCTTCTTCTGCTGCTTCTCTCGCTCTGGTCTCTTCTGCTTCTCTGCTTCTCTGCTTTTCGCTGTTCTCTGCGTTCTCCGCGCTCTCTGCGGTGAACTTCCTACCTTTGTGCTCTTTGTGGTGAAAGCTTCTTCTCTTCTTATTGTTTCAGCAACGCCCGGAACTTGTCCACGACGAAATCCCCCACCGCCTCGTCGGCCAGCAGGCCCAGCTTGGTCAGCACCGTCGAGTGGCCCTCGTGGTAGGCGTGCGCGCGGACCCATAGGCCCGACTCCGTGCAGCGGCGATGGAAATCGAGGGCCTTTGCCCGATCGTGGAATTTCAGCGCCGCGATGTGGCGTCGCCCGCGGCAGTCCTGGATCACGGCCGGGAACTCGGCCGCCAGTCGCGACATGGCATCATAATAATGATCGCCCGCCGCGGCGATGCTGCCGGCGGCGTTCTCGATCATCTCGATGCAGCACAGCGCCGCGTAGCACGGCAAGGCCGCCGAGCCGTTGGTGCTGATCGCGTCGTACTGGGCCAGCACGTCGTGGCGGCTGCGGAAGATCACCGCCGCCTGCGGGTGGAAGCCCGCCGTCATGCCCTTGCCCGTGATGACCAGGTCGGGGCGCTGCCCCAGCTGGCGGTAGGCAAACACGCCGCCCTGCCAGAAGCCCGTCTGGATCTCATCGATCGCCATCAGCGCGCCCGTCCCGTCGCACAGCCGCCGTGCCAGGTCGAGGTATTCCTTGTGCACCACGATCGCCTCGCGGTTCATCATGATCGGCTCGGCCCAGAAGCCCGCGATCCGCCGGCCGTAGCGGGCGAAGACGTCCTTGAGCTGCCCGGCGTCGTTGGGCTCGACGGTGGCGACCTCGATGTTGCGGAAGAACTGCGGCCACATGCCGCGGAGATGCTGTGCCATCATGTCCGTGCCGTGGTAGTTGCCGTTGAGCATGACCATGACGGGCGCGTCGTCGCCGCCGACGACCTGCCGGTGCACCAGCAGCTGGATCTTCATCGCGGCCGAACAGGCCACCGAGCCCGTGCAGCAGCCCAGCAGCACGGTGTCCAGCGGGTCGGCCTGGCCGGGGGCGTTGGCCAGTTCCAAGAGACGCCGCGCCAGCCGCTTCACCGGCGTCTGCGGGATGTTCGTGTGGTTGTCCCACACGAAGCCCGCGCGCACAGCCTGGTCGAGGGCGTCCTGCATCGCGGCATTGTCGTAGCCCCACACCATCTGGTAGTGCCCGGCCGTGCAGTCGAGCATCAACCGCCGCTGCTCGGTGAGGTAGAACAGCCCGTGGCCGACGAGCAGGTCGTCGCTGGGGCCCTTCTGCGAGCCGCCGTAGCTGTCCTGCAGCGCCGACTTGTCCAGCGGCGTGATCGTCGGGATCGAATCGATCACCTGCCCCACGCGGGCGAGCAGCTGCTGCGTGTTCTGACTGCGGAGAAACCGCTGCCCGGCGGCCATCGCGTCGAGGATCTCCTCGCTGCCGGCGCCCAGAAGAGATTGCATGTCCAACTTCGTCATTCGCGTTCCTTTCGTCGCTTCTTCGTTGCGGAAACCATCTTGCTACAGCCCGTGCCTTTCGATGGCCTGCGGCACGGTGCATCGGCCCTTGACCACGTCGCACAGTGCGGCCTGGAATTGCGGGGGCTTCTGGGCCTGAAGGGCATTGCGGCCGAACACCACGCCGGCGGCGCCGGCGGCCACCTCGCGTGCGGCCAGTTCCAGGGCGTCGGCGGCGGTGGGCAGCTTCTGCGCGCCCAGGCCCAGCACGCCGACGGGGCAGCCGCCGGTGACGGCGGCGAAATCCTTTGTGTAGAACGTCTTCACCGCGTCGGCCCCCAGTTCGGCCAGGATCCGCGTGCCGGTCCGCACATCGCTGTGCAGCTGGTCGGGCGTCATCTCCTCGTGAGCGGCTGGGAAGTATTCGCCGATGACCGGGATACCCATCGCGTGGGCCTCGTTGGCCAGGCGGCAGAATATCTCGACGTTGCGGGCGTCGCGCTCCTCGCTGCCGGTGTGCAGCGTGAGCGACACCAGGGCGATGTCCATACCCTCGCGCAGCGCCTCGGCCGCCGTGAATGCCACCGCCGACGGCGACTGGCGGTACCCCCAGTGGAAGCAGTAGACGGTGTTCCAGTTCAGCCGCACGACGGCGAGCGGCCGCCGCGGACCGGCGAAGAGACTGCCGCAATGCCGCAGCATGCCCGGGGCCAGCAGCACGGCATCGACGATGGGGTTCACCCGCGTCGCCGTCGCGCGCAGGTCTTCCATGCCCGGGATCGGGCCGTCGAACATGCCGTGATCCATCGCGATGATGACGGCCTTGCCGTCGCCGAACAGCCGTCCCAGCCTGATCTCTCGCCCGTCCATATCGTTCCTTTCACAGCGCCCGCAGCGGCGCCTTGGTCTCGTCTTTCCGGGTGGCGGCCTTCCTGCCTCCGGCAGGTAAACTTCGGCATGGCACCGGCGGAGCTTACACCTTCGTCACCTTCACGCCGCGGCGGCGCAGGGCGGCGACGCAGGCGGCGGGGGCGGCGCGGTCGGTGATCAATTCCTTCATCTGTTCGGTGGTCAGCACGCGGGCCGCGCCGGCGTGGCCGAGCTTCGTCGAATCGGCCAGCACGATGCAGCGGCGGGCGTTGGCGGCCATGCGCTCACCCACCCGGGCGGTTTCGACGTCGGTGGCGAAACTGCCGCGGTGGACGTCGATCCCGTCGGCGCCGATGAACGCCACGTCGGCCGTCAGGCGGTCGAGCATCGTCTCGGTGCCCGGGCCCGCCAGGTCGGGGCTGCCCTTGCGGACCCTGCCGCCCAGCAGCACCAGTTCCACCTCGGGCAAGGCCCACAGTTCCGAGGCGACCACCAGGCTGCTGGTGGCGACGGTGCATGGAACCCGCCGCGCCGCCAAAGCCCGCGCCGCCTCCAGGGCGGTCGTGCCCGTGTCCAGAAACACCGTCCAGCCTTTCTGGATGATCGACGCGGCCGCGACGCCGATGCGCCGTTTCTCCTCGAGCTGGCGGCGATGTCGCTGGTCGAACTGGAACTCCAGCGTCACGCGCCCGGCCGCCACCGCCCCGCCGTAGCAGCGGATGGCCCGCCCGCCCCGCTGCAGGGCGTCCAGGTCCCGCCGGATCGTCATCTCGCTGACGCCCAGTCGCGCCGCCAGCCGCGCGGTCGAGACATTCCGCCCCGCCTCCAGCAGGCGGGACAGCTCCTGGCGGCGTGCGATCGCGGGTTGTGAGGGCCTTGGCATAGTGTGATATTGTGTTCGTTCTGAACATTATTGTCAAGAGTGAAAGATGGGCGATTGCGATCGTGGGGGTGATTCGCCTATGAGCTGCTATCCTGCCGCCTCCGCCCCGGCTTGTCCGGGCGGGGCGACGATTGGCCACTACATAGGCAGTCTCCGTTTCTTTCGCCCCCGCCGCCCTTGCGGCGGCAGAGCGATGATTGGCCACCAGGACGCCGCAGGCTGTAGTGATCAATCACCGCTCGGCCGGGACAAGCCCGGCCGGGGCGGAGACTGACGTAACCGCCACTGTAAACCGAATGGACCCAGATTATGCGGAATCACTCCACGACCAGCGGCGCCTTGAGGACGCGGCGCGAATCGCCGCCGACCATCACGGTGAAGGTGCCCGGCTCGATCACGCTCCGCAGGTCGGGGCCGAGCATCTGGAGCTCAGAGGGGCCGACGGTGAACGTGACGGTCTCGGTCCGCCCGGCCGCGATGACCAGGCGGCGGAAGCCCTTGAGCTCCATCACCGGGCGGGTCACCGAGGCGATGTCGTCGCGCAGGTACAGCTGCACCACTTCCTCGCCGTCGCGCGGGCCGGTGTTGGTCACGTCGACGGTGACGGCGGCCGAGTCGCCCGCGCGGATGTGCCCCGGTGAGACGCGGAGGTTGGCGTACGCGAAGGTCGTGTACGACAGGCCGAAGCCGAACGGCCAGAGCGGCTCGGCCGAGGTCTCGATGTAGTTGCGGCGGGCGACGGGCTTGTGATTGTAGAAGACGGGCAGTTGCCCCGCGGTGCGAGGCACCGAGAACGTCAGGCGGCCGGCCGGGTTGTAGTCGCCGAACAGCACGTCGGCCACCGCATGCCCGCCCTGCTCGCCGGGGTACCACGCCTCGACGATGGCCGGGACGTTGGCGGCCAGCCACGGGCTGCTGATGGGCCTGCCGTTGATGAGCACCGCAACGACGGGCGTGCCGGTTGCGACGACGGCCTGCAGGAGTTCCAGCTGCACGCCGGAGAAGTCGAGGTCGCTGCGGTCGAGGCCCTCGCCGGTGTCGCTGACGGTGTCCTTGCCGGGGATGAAGGCGCCGGAGTTGACGTCGAAGAACGAGGGATCGATGAACCGCGTGCTCGAGCCGCCCACGCACACGATGGCGACGTCGCTGCGGCGGGCAAGCTCCACGGCCTGGGCGATGCCCTCGCGCGAGGCGTCGCGCACCTTGCAGCCGGCGGCGAAACGCACCTCCGTGCCGGCGGCCACGGCGGCCTTGACGCCGTCGAGCACGGTGACGATCGCCGCGCGGTCCTGCATGGCGGTGTAATCGCCCAGCTGGTTGTAGATGTCGTCGGCATTGGGGCCGATGACGGCGATGGAGGCGATGTCCTTCTTCAGCGGCAGCAGGGCGCCCTCGTTGCGCAGCAGCACGATGGATTCGCGGGCCACCTGGCGGGCGAGGTCGCGGTGCTCGCGGCAGCCGACGATCCGGGCCCCCGCCTCCTCCACGTAGGGCCGCTCGAAGAGGCCCAGGCGGAACTTCGCCCTCAGCACGCGGGCGACGGCCTGGTCGACGGTCGCCATCGACACGCGGCCGGCCTTGACCTCCTCCACCAGCGGCTGGCCGTAGGCGGAGTGGAAGATCTCGACATCGATGCCGGCCTCCAGGGCCAGGCGGGCCGATTCGCCCAGGTTCCTGGACAGGCCATGCTCGGTCAGCATGGGGATGGCGCCCCAGTCGCTGACGACGAAGCCGTCGAACCCCCACCGCTGGCGGAGGACGCCGGTGAGCATCTCACGATGGCAGGTGGCGGGCACGCCGTCGATCTCGTTGTAGGACGCCATGAGCGACGCGGCCCCGGCCTTGACGGCGGCCTCGAAAGGCGGCAGGCAGATCTCGGCCAGCTCGCGGGGACCCACCTGCGCGGGGGCGGCGTTGTGCCCGCCGGCCGAAACGCCGTAGGCGGTGAAGTGCTTGATGGTCGCAATGATCGCGTCGGGGGCGGCCAGGTCCTTACCCTGCAGGCCCTCGATGGCGGCGCAGCCGAAGACGCAGGCCAGGTGCGGATCCTCGCCGTAGGTTTCCTCGACGCGGCCCCAGCGGACATCGCGGGCCACGTCCAGCACGGGCGAGCAGGTGACCGTGCCGCCGACCGCCCGCGTTTGGGCGGCCACCGCGGCGCACATGCGGCGATAGAGCGCCGGGTTCCACGTGCCCGCCACGCCGATGGGCGCGGGGAAGACCGTCGCGCCGACGGCCATGTGCCCGTGCGAGCATTCCTCGTTGAAGATCAGCGGGATGCCCAGGCGGCTGTGCTCGATCGCGTAGCGCTGGATCGCGTTGGTCAGCTGCGCGCCCTGGGCGGGCGAAAGCTTGGTGTCGTCGCGAAAGCCGCTCAGCGGGTCGGCCCGCAGCACGCCGTAGAGGCTGCCGACGAGGTCCTTGTCCACCAGGTCGCGGCACCGCTGCGAAATGCCCAGCCGCCCGCCCGCGCGATCCCACATGCCGAAGGCCACGGGCTGGCGCAGCTGGCCGATCTTCTCGTCCAGCGTCAGCCGCGACAGCAGGTCTGCAACACGGTCAGCGATGGAGGCGGACGCATCCTTATATATCATGTCTGCTCCTTCATTTCGGATTTTGGATTCTTGATTGGCTTCGACGTCTACCTGCAGCCCAACCGGTGCCACCCCCAAACTCGTTTGGGGGTGTCTTCTTCCATGCACCACTCGCTGGCCTGAGTCTCAATTCCGAAATCCCAGATCCGAAATCATCCAGCGCCGCAGCCGCCTAGTAGTTCATCGCCGTCGAATATGTGAGTGCGTCTGGCAGCGGCTTGCCGTTCGGCGCCGTAGAAGCCCAGGGCGTCACCCACATCGGACAGCGCCGAACGGCAAGCCGCCACCAAGGCCTTACTCCCAGAATCAAGCGTGAAGGACTACTAGTAGCCCAAGCTCTCCAGCGCCAGGATCGCCCACAGGAACTGCGACGTCTGGTAGCCGTAGTACTCGTCCGAGCACAGCCAGGGGTTGTCGTACTTGGGCAGGTCCTGCTCGTCGCCGGCGACGCCCATGGTCACGCCGCCGGGAATGTTGCCCATCTGGAAGCTCAGGGCGTTCACCTGGTAGAGCCCCACGCCGTTGCACGTGGAGATGCCGAACGGGTTGGCCCCGATCACCCACTCGAGCATGGGGTAGGCTTCGTCGAGCAGTTCCCTGCGGTCCAGCACGCGGGCGGCCCCGGCCAGGCAGGCGGCGGTCAGGCTCAGGCGAGCGTTGGCGCCGAACTTGTTGTCGGCCAGGAAATATCGGTAGTAGAGGTTGTCGCCGATCTGGCGATAGCGGCAGTGCGGGTGGTCTTCCTGCGGAGAGGGATAGAAGGAATACGGCACCAAGCCCCAGGGGTTGCGGGGCGTGAAAACGCGGACGAAGTCGTCCACCCACATCGACAAGGCGTGCCGCCAGCGCCCGGCCTGGGCGTCGCCTGCCCAGTCGGTGAGGAACTCGCACAGGACCCACAGCGGGTAGTCGGCCCCGACGTGCTTGTGGTGGTAGTCGCCGCCGGTGGCGTCGCCGCGGAAGAAACCCCGCGTCAGCTTCTGGCCGCCGATGAAGTCCGTCACCTGCAGCGCCAGCAGCCGGTCCATCGTCGCGATGGCCGCGGCCTTGTGCTCGGCCAGGCCCGTCACACGCCACAGTTCAAGGTATCCCCACGCCCGCCACTGAAGCGCGTCGGCGTTGTCCTGGCCGGAGGCCAGGTCGTGCGCGAGCGACTTCATCGCCGCCGCCAGGCAGCGGTTGGAAAGCTCGGGGTTGCACTCGCGCAGCACCTCGGCGTACATCGCGTAGAGCGTGGTAAACTTGGCCGCCGTTTTGAGCGGCTGCGGGGAGACGATCCGCTCGTCGCCGCTCTGGGGGATGTTGTCGGTGTAGCGATTGTCGAGATTGTCGTGGAAGCAGTCGCGCCCGCCGCCGACGTTGTTGTACAGCGAGCCATCCTCCTTCTGCATCGCCAGGAAGTAGTGCACGCCCTGAAGGGCCTCGGTCAGCAGCGTGCCCGGCGGCAGGCCCAGCTTCTCCTCGCGGCCGCCCCAGAGGCGGTGGCCGATCATCAGGGCGATGGCGTTCAGCGCGGTGGACGAGACCCACTTGCGGAAGTCGCCCGCGTCGTGCCAGCCGCCCGCGGCCTGGAGGAATCGTTTTTCGTCGGGGATGTACGCGTCGTCGAGGTGGCACGCGGCGTGCCAGCCGGGAACATCGCGGCCGCACGACTGCACCTGGAAGTAGCGGATGCACTCGGGCAGGATCCGCCGCCACACGTCGTCGCGGATGGCGAACGAGGGGCCGGTGGCATTGCCGCAGAAGGCCTGGTAGATGCCGTCGCCGGTGACGCTGGAGAAGTCGCCCACCAGCCAGGCGCCGAAGTCGTCGCGCTTGCGGTGCAGCGAGGCGCGGTAGACGTATTCATGCTGGCGCGGCGAGTTGAGCGGCTCCATGGAGAAGCGGTTCTGCTCGTAGACCCAGAACGTGCTGTCGCCGAAGATGTTCCTCGCCTCGGGCACGTCGGGCACGACGATGCGCTTGCGGCCATGCTTGGGGCGGAAACCCAGGTGGTTGTGAAGGACCTTCAATTCGGGCATCGGGGATACTCCAAAGAATCGGGGAGTTGTCCCGGTTTTGCTGGTCGGCGTCAAGGGGAATCGCCGGCGGTGCAGGCAATCGCATTCTCGTAGCACGGCCGTCTCGGCCGTGCGTCCCACGGGCGTCTCGCCCGTGGAGAGTCCCAAAGCCAGCAGGACAGAGACGGTCCTGCGACGCATGGGCGCAACGCCCATGTTACGAAACAAAGAATGCGATGGCCCTGGCCGGCGGTGAGGGGCGGTATGTGTGGCCAAATCTCTGGCGACTATGGCTGGGCGTCTTGTACGGCGATCCTCTGCTCCAATCGTCCCAAACATGTCAGCCCATGGCGGAAGCCATTGGGGGTTCGGGACGCCTCGCGTCTCCAGAGCCCCGGCAGGGGCGACACAGCGTCGGCCGAACTCAGGAACAGGCGATCTAACCTTGGGCATCCAAGGCTTGGGCAGCGGCCGTTGTCTTCCGCGCCGGCTACAGCCCCGCGACGAGCACACGGCGGGGTGGCGACCTTCCAAGGCCGCCGCCCATCAGATCGCCGGTGACAGAGCCAGGCGGAGATTCTCCTTCTGGACCGATTTTGATTTCCGCTTTGCGCCCTTCCTGTGCGTACCGTCGTCTAGGGAAGGGCCCGCGAGCATGATGTCGCGAATTCCCGATGACACCTATCGTTCATTAGGCCTTTCCATCGTGCTGGAGCTCTTGCCTCGCGCCAGGTTCGTTTTCCAGCGCCGGCCGGCCCGAGGGTTTGGGTTTGTGTTTGGGTTTGGGTTTGGGTTTGGGTTTGGGGGTTGCCAGGGCTTCAGAACGCCAGCCTTGAGGGCTGGGTACTGGAAGATGTTAAGTCACGTATAAACATGTAGTTGAGGCTATTCTTCCCGCCGGCGGCCTGCCGACGGCGCCATCTGGCCCCGGCCGAGCCCGGGTTCGTTTTGCCGGCTGGCCAACGCCGATGCGATGCCGCCGTCGCACCCCCAAACAAGTTTGGGGTGGCACCGAACTGGCAATGCCGCAGGCCGTCGGGCGCTTGGGCCGTCGGGTTCGTTTTTCATTTTTGCCGCGGCGCGCGGTGGCCGCTGCTGACAAAGCCAAGCGGTTTGGCGAAGTCAAAGCCGGCGGCTTGCCGGCAGTGCCGGGGCGCCGGCCGAGCCCGGGTTCGTTTTTCCGTCTGGCCAACGCCGATGCACGGTGCCGCCTTCGCACCCCCAAACAAGTTTGGGGGTGGCACCGAACTGGCAATGCCGCGGGCCGTCGGGCCTGCCGAGTAGGCAGGCAGGTTCGTTTTGCAGAGCGGTGGCGGCGAGGAGGTTAGAACATCAGACGCAGGCCGAACACAATCATGATGCCGCCGCCCAGCAGCGGCGTGAGGACGAGGGCGAAGAAGTAGAAGTTCATGTAGCGGCGGTCGTCGACGGTGTCGCCGCGGCGGCTCAGGACGCTGGCGTCGAAGAGGCGGCTCTTGCCGCTGAGCCATGCCGACATGACGACGGCGCCCGTGACCATGAGCAAGAAGCCCGCCGCAACCAGGATTCCCGCGACCACCATCCGAAGCTCCAAGGTGGCAGTAGTCTACGCCGCCCCCGCCGCCGCAGGCAAGCCAATATCGAAAACCCCTCACCGTCGGGCGGCAGGATTTCACGGCCTTCCACAACCGCCGCCCGCACAACGAATTGACCACAGAGGCTCTGAGAACACAGAGATAGGAAAGAAGAAGAAAGCACCATGCCCACTTGCCGCAGGCCGCGACAGGCCCGGCGGTGTTGCCTCCGACAAAGGGACTCTGTTTGGCCATTGTCTGTCTTCTCTGTCGATGATCCTATCCAGGTTGCTTCCCGGATTGCCGTCGCCAGCACCACGGCCGGACCTCTTCAATCCGCAATCCGAAATCCGAAATCCGCAATTCGCCGCTGTGCCGCTGTGGTCATTCTTGGCAAGTACCGAAGGAGCGTCAGAGGGTTCGGGGCGCCCCTCACCGGCGGGCGGGCCTTTGGCGATTGCGTTTTGGGGGGTCTTCGCCTATAGTCTAACGGTCTATTGAAAGGACGCCGCATGAACGTTTATCAAGGCAAGCTGGTGGCGCCTGCGAAGGCGAAATTCGCCATCGTGGTCAGCCGGTTCAATGAATTCGTGACCAACAAGCTCCTGGGCGGTGCGATGGATGCCCTGGGGAGGCACGGCGCCAACGAGGCCAACATCGACGTCTTCTGGTCGCCGGGGGCCTTCGAGATCCCCGTGCTGACCCAGAAGCTGGCCGAGAGCAAACGCTACGACGCCGTCATCTGCCTGGGGGCCGTCATCCGCGGCGGCACCGATCATTATCAATATGTGGCCGCCGAGGTCTCCAAGGGCATCGCGTCGGCGTCGATGAAGACGGGCGTGCCCTGCATCTTCGGCGTCCTGACGTGCGACACGATCGAACAGGCCATCGAGCGCAGCGGCGCCAAGGCCGGCAACAAGGGCGTGGACGCGGCGCTGGCCGCGATCGAGATGGCCAACCTCATCGCCCAACTTCCCGCGAAGTCGTCGTAGTGGCGCCCGTCATTGAAAAACATCGTGCACGCCGCCTGGTGCTCCAGGCCCTGTGCTGTCTGGATGTCCAGGGTGTCAACGCCAAGGACCTCGTCAATCACTTCATCAGCGAGAGCGACGAGGCGGCTGCCACGATCCGCGCGGCCCAGGAAATGCTCAACAGCGTCTACGCCGACCTCAAGGAGTGCGACCTGCTCCTCGCCCGCCACGCGCGGAACTGGGAGCTGACGCGACTGGCCCTGGTGGACCGCAACATCCTCCGCCAGGCCGTCCACGAACTCCGCCAGGGCCAGCCGATGAGGATCATCATCTCCGAGGCCCTCAAGCTCGCCGAGGAATTCTCCACCGCCGAAAGCCCCCGCTTCATCAACGGCATCCTCGATGCGGTGGCCAAGGAGATCGCGGGGAAAGAAAAAGAAACGGATGAGCAGGGATAAACGCAGATAGACGCAGATAAAAGAAGAAGAAACGGCAGCAGGGATGGAGAGGATAAAGAAGGATAGAAGAGAAGGAAAGGCAATGTAAGAAGGGGTGTGGCGATGCCGATCGGCGCATTTGAGGAAGTGACGGGGAAGATTATCGGGTGCGCGTTTCGCGTCCTGAATACACTGGGGCCGGGATTCCTCGAGAAGGTGTACGAGAACGCGATGATGATCGAGCTTCAGTTGGCCGGCCTGAAGGTACAGCAGCAGGTACCGCTGAAGTGGTCTATCGCGGCTCGATCGTGGGCGAGTACATCGCCGATATGGTCGTCGAAGACGTGGTGATCGTCGAGAACAAGGCCGTAGAGCAAGTGCCGCCGTATTATGTGGCACAAGTGATAAACTACCTCAAGGCAACCCGGTTGCCGGTGGGTCTGCTGCTCAATTTCGGCACACCCCGGCTGTTTCACCGTCGCCTCGAGTTGAAAACAAGAGACGCGGAACCCGAGGGCGAATCGGACGAAGGCGTTCTCCCCTCTTGATTCCCGCTGATGCTGTTTCTGTTTTCTTTGACGCAGCCGATGCCCGGGCAGCGCCCGACGCTGCGAAGACGGCCCCTATATCCGTCTTCATCCCCTGCATCCCTGCTAATGCTGTTTCCGTTGTTCTTTGCCGCAGCCGATGCCCGGGCAGCGCCTGACGCTGTGAAGACGGCACCTACATCCGTCTTCATCCCCTGCATCCCTGCTAATTCTTTGTTGATAGGAAGACCATGGCATTTTTCAAGAAAGCGATCGAGAAGCTCGCCGCGGGACTGAAGAAGACGAAGGAGAAGCTGTTCGGCTCCTTGAAGGGCCTGCTGGCCGGGCGGCAGTTGAGCGATGAACTGCTCGAAGAGCTCGAAGAGAAGCTCATCGAGGCCGACATGGGCGTGGCCACCGCCGCGCAGATCCGCCAGGACCTCCAGAAGGCCTACAAGGAAAAACGCATCGCCCGGGGCGACGAGGTCATCGATTTCCTCAAGCAGGAGCTCAAGAGCTACTGGCCCAGCGTCGATCGCTCGGTGCGGTTCGCCGCCGAAGGGCCGACCGTCATCCTCGTCGCCGGCATCAACGGCAGCGGCAAGACGACCTCGGTGGCCAAGCTCACCTGGCACTTCAAGAACCAGGGCAAGAAGGTGATCCTGGCGGCGGCGGACACGTTCCGCGCCGCGGCCGTCGAGCAGCTGACCATCTGGGCCGACCGCCTGGGCGTGGAGATCATCAAGGGTTCGGGCAGCGACCCTGCCGCCGTTGTCTTCGACGCCTGCGACGCCGCCCGCGCCCGCGGCGCCGACGTGCTGCTGGTGGACACGGCCGGCCGCCTGCACACGCAGGACAACCTGATGCGCGAACTGACGAAGATCCGCAACGTGGTGGCCAAGAAGATTCCTGGAGCCCCGCACGAGGTGCTGCTGGTGCTGGACGCCACCACCGGCCAGAACGCCATCAACCAGGCGAAGGCCTTCACCGCCGCCATCGACGTGACGGGGATCATGCTGTCGAAGCTGGACGGCACGGCCAAGGGCGGCATCGTGGTCGCCATCCGCAACGAGGTGAAGCTGCCGGTGAAGTTCGTGGGCCTGGGCGAGAAATACGAGGACATCGAGCCCTTCGACCCCGACGAGTTCGTCGAGGCCCTGTTCGCGTAGAAGAAGAAGCAAAAGCATCAGCAGGGATGAAGAGGATAAAGAGAGATAAAGAAGAAATGGAGAAGATGCGCCGCACGACGTGCCGGGCCTTGCCAACCGCCACCAAACCATGACGCTCACAACGTGCCCAAGTTGTCTGGATTTGTTTTGACTGGCGGAATGGCGTCGGTTAGTTTTCAAGAAGCACTTCGTAGCCACACTCACAGTACGTCGCGGAAGAAGACGAGAAACAACTGTCAACAAAGGAGACGCACATGACACAGGTTCCCCCCGCCGCACCTCAGTCTGCACCCGTTCCGGCCGCTCCCGCTCCCGCTGGCAGGCCTGGTGGCCTGACGGCCTTGGCCGTCCTGAACTTCGTCTTTGGCGGCTTTGCTGCCATCGGTTCGCTGATTGGCCTGGCCGGCGTGGCCGCCCTCACAGCAGGCCGCGACGCCATGATGGCAGGGATGGACGAAGCCGGCAAGGCGGCCGTGGCCAGCATGCCAGGGGCCGGAGTCCTGTACTTGGTGCTGCTGTTGAGCTTGGTCTCGGGCGCGCTGCTGATCGCCTCGGGCATCGGCTACATCAAGCTCAAGAAGGGTCTTGGCCTCAAGCTGGGCACGATCTGGGCGATCTATGCCGTCGCAACGAGCGTCCTGGGCCTCATCATGAATCCCAGCTCGTTTGGCTTCATGACGATCGTCGGCCTGGCGTACCCCGTGCTGACGTACCTCCTTCTGAACAAGACCTTCAAGTCGGCGTTTGTGAACGCGTAAAGCTGTCTGCTGATTTCAACTGGCGGCCACGCTTCTGCAATGCAGTGGCGTGGCCGCTGTCGTTTTCGTTCTTGCCTGCAGCGCAGCCGTGAGTAACATGGGGACGGCGGCAGTAGGCACAGAGGCCGCTGGAACGGGGTCAGCATGGCACAGCCACCGAGTCCGCCGCAGTTCGTTTACGTCCGCCCCCCTGCAGGCGCCGGCCCAGCCGGTGCTGGCGATGTCTAACACGTGAAAGGGCATACCATGACTGAACCTCCTCCTCCACCGTCCGAAGCCCTGTGGTACTACATGCACGGCACGCAGCGGCTGGGCCCCGTGCCCACCTCGACCATGGCGGGCATGGTCCGCACCGGCGCCCTGCCCCTCAGCACGATGGTCTGGCGCGATGGCATGAGCGACTGGCAGATGCTCTCGGCCGTGCCGGAGTTCACCGGCGTCGCCGGCGGCCCCAACGCTGTCGTCAACATCCTGCGCGACCCTCGCGAGGTGGCCCTGGGCCTGACCATGCCGGGCTTGATCATCTTCATCGTGCTGCTGCTGATGTGCCTGCCGCTGTGCTGGCTGCCCTGGGTGATCGACGACCTCCACGTCAAAAAGAATGTCTAGTATGGCCGGGCCGCACACATCCTCGCGGCTGTGCCGGCCGCTGTCGGCGATGGTGGCGGGATGCCTGGCCGCCTACGCGCTGTGGTGGGCGTGGTGGCTGGGGAACGGTTGCCTGGCGCCCTCGGTATTCCGGTGGGCCACGCACCTGCCCTGTCCCACCACCGGGCTGACCAGGAGCCTGCAGTGCTTCCTGGCCGGCAATCTTCACGGCGCGTGGATCTACCACCCGATGGCAGGGGTCATCCTGGCGACGCTGGCGGCGACCCTGATACCGCTGGGCATGCAGTTGGTGCGGCGGCAGCGCCTGCGCCTGCCGAGGCAGTACGCCTATCTGTGGGCGGGCGTGCTGCTGGCCGCGTGGGTGGTCAAGTTCCACATGCCGACATGGACCTGGTGATGAGCCCACTGCCGATCCAACTTGTGAAGGCCCCTCGCCGGCCCGCCTGGCCGCGGACGTCCATCATCATCGTGGCCGTCTTCGCGGCGGCGGCGATTGGCGTGACGATCCTGTCGCAGGCGATGAACGAGCAAATGATCACGTGCCTGTTCAAGCGAGTCTCGCACCTGCCGTGCCCCGCCTGCGGGGGCAGCCGCACCGCGCTGTGGGCCCTTGAGGGGCAGTGGGGGCTGGCTATCGCCTGCAACCCGCTCATCTTCATCGGCCTGGGCGTCGCAGCCGCCCTGATCGCCCTTCGCGTGTTGGGCGGGCGAAGGCTCGTGCTGCTCATCACGGGCAGGCAGAAGCGAATCCTGCTGATCGGCTTGGCTGTCGCCGCAGCCGCCAACTGGGCCTACCTCCTGTGCATGGGCCGATAGTGCAGAGAGCTCATTACGGCATGAAATAAAGGGATGGTCATGAATGAATGGTTTTGTTATGCGTCAGGGCAGCGGTACGGCCCGATCACGCAGGACGAGCTGGGGCTGTGGATTCAGCAGGGCCGCGTCAAGCCCACCGACCTCGTCTGGCGCGACGGCATGCCCGAATGGCAGGAGGCCCGCGCCGTACCTGAGTTGGCCTCCCTGTTCGTGGTCATGCCCCCGGCCGTGCCAATCGCTCCGTATACGGGAGCTCGGCACTTGGCGCCTCACCGCGGCACGACGATCCTCGTGTTCGGCATCCTGGGCCTGCTGTGCTGCATTATCTTCGCCATCGTCGCGTGGGTGATGGCCAACGAAGACCTGCAGCGGATGGCGTTGGGCCAGATGGACCCCAGCGGGCGCGACCTGACCAAGGCGGGCAAGGTCCTGGGCCAGATCTCCGTAGGTCTCTCGATCCTGGGCGTCGTTTTCTACGCCCTTGCGGCAATCATCAGCATCTAGTGATCGCGGCGGCGGACGATCGCTGCTTCTGCGGAAAGCACTCTCGGCCGCCCTGGTGATCACCTCAGGAAAGGTCTTGGCCTCAAGCTGGGCACGATCTGGGCGATCTACGCCGTTGCACCCTCCGTGCTGGGAGTTATGATGGAACCCATTGCTGATTCAATCGGCAGGCATGCCTTGCGATTGCAGTGCGTGTCGGCCGCATTACCCATGAAAGGATTGTCATGACTGGATTGCCCCCCTCCACGCCGACCCCCACCTCGCCGACCCCGGCCCCGTCCAATGGGATCGGCACGGCGGGCATGGTGCTTGGCATCATCTCCGCCGCGACCTGCTGGATATGGTGCGCCCCGTTCGTGCCCATTGTCACCGGCATCGTCGGCCTCATTCTGAGCATTCTGGGCCTGTCCAAGGCGAAGAAGATCGGCGTAGGACGAGGCGGCTCGATGGCCGGCATGATCTGCAGTATCTGTGGCATCGTGATCGGCATCGCGGTGTGGGTGATTCTCATCCTGTGGATCAACACCGCACACGATGCAATGAACACCTGGCAACGTACCCACGGCAACACTGGCGGACTGTAACGTCCTCCCTGCCACCGTCTTCGGCGGCCACGCCTTTGCGATTGCCGGACGTGGCCGCTGTCGTTTTCGCATTCGTTCTTGCCTGCGGCCCGGCCATGAGTAACATGAGGGCGGCGGCAGGACGCACAGAGGCCGCCGGAGCGGGGTCAGCATGAGTCAGCCACCGAGTCCGCCGCAGTTCGTTTACGTCCGCCCCCCGCCGCAGGCGCCGGGAGCGGTCGCATCGCTGGTGTGCGGCATCATCGGCATCGTCAGCAGCTGCTGGGGCGTGGGGCTTGTGCTGGCGCTGGTCGCGCTGCACCAGGCTCGCAAGGCCCGCGCCGCCATCGCGTCGTGCCCGGGAGTCTACACGGGCGAAGGCACGGCCGCGGCCGGCAGAGTACTTGGCATTGTCGGAACAGTGCTTGGGGCGCTGGGCGTGGTATGCATGATCTTCTGGGTCGCCTTCATGTCCTGGTTCATCACCAGCCCCATTCCCAAGATACTCTCGACGACCATGCCCTGCCCCACCGGCATCGCCACGCCCGCCCCGGACACAACGCCCGCCGGCCCGGCGCATCGGCCGCGGGCAACCCCGCGCCCCCTGGGACCGGAGGCGCCGTGAAATGAGCCAGCCCGCCATCCAACTGCTGCCCGCGCCACGCTGGCCCGCGTGGCGCAAGAGAACGACGGCGCTTCTGTCCGCCGCAACCGCGGCCACCGTGCTGGGCCTGTACGGCGCGACCCAACTGGGCCAGATGTTCTGCCTCATGAAACGCCTGTTCCACATCCCCTGCCCCGCCTGCGGCGGCACGCGGGCCGCCCTGGGCCTGTTGCATGGCGACTTCGCAGGGGCTCTCTTGTACAATCCGCTCGCCGTGGCCGTGGTGTTGGCCGCCGCGAGCGTCGCCATTCTCCGCATCGCATTCGGGCGGCGGCTCGCCATTCGCCTGGGCCGCCGCGGCACAGTGGCCGCCTGTATCGTCGGCGCGGCCGTCTTCATCGCAAACTGGGTCTTCCTCATCACCAGTGGAAGGTAAAGGGTTCAACATGGCTTCATGGTTTTGCACGACGGGCGGGCAAAAGTATGGCCCGGTGGATGACGCCGCGATGCGGCAGTGGATCGTCGAAGGCCGCGTCAAGGCCGACACGCTGGTCTGGAACGAAGGCATGCCCGACTGGGTCGCCGCCGCCAGCGTGCCGGAGCTGGCGCCCTGTTTCCAGAGCGTGATCCCGCCGGTGCCCAGCGTGGCCTTCGCCCCGGCCGGCACGATCAACGCGCCGGGTTCGGTGGCGGCCATGGTGTGCGGCATCATCGGCGTGACCACCGGGTGGTGCTTCGGCGTGCCCGGCGTCGTCCTGGGCATCGTCGCCTTGACGATGGCCAGGAAGGCTCGGACGGCTTGCTCGCTGAGCCCCGGGAAGTACAGCGGCCAGGGCATGGCCACCGCGGGCTACGTCCTGGGCATCATTTCGACGATCCTGGGCGTACTGTGGATGATCTACTACATCGTCGCCATCAGCGTCGGCATCCACAGCGCTACGTCGTACCGAAGGTTCTGACCGACCGCCACGAGGGCCTTGCCTGACCGTCAATCGACGGTTGACGGCGTTCCTGCCTCACGGCAGGCAGGCCCAGGCCGCCGTCCATATCACGGCGCGCCATCAGATCCGCTAAAGGGAGAACGCAGATGGCTTGGTACTGCTACGCGGGCGGGCAGAAGTACGGCCCCGTCGATGAAGCGACGCTTCAGCAGTGGCTCGCTACCGGACGAGTGAGGGCGCAGGATCTTGTCTGGAACGACGCGATGGCCGACTGGACGCCGGCGGCGGCGGTGCCGTCGTTGCAGCCGTTCCTGCAGAACGTGCCTCCGCCGATGGCCCTTTGCGCGGGCAACCCGGCCGAGAACGCCCCCGGTGCCGTGACGTCGATGGTGTGCGGCATCATCGGGGCGGTGGTCGGCTGCGCGGGGCTCATCCTGGGTATCATCGCGATCCAACAGGCGAAGAAAGCCCGCGAGGTCATGGCCATGAATCCCGGGCGTTATACCGGCGACGGGATGGCGACGGCGGGATACGTGCTGGGCATCATCGACTGCATCGTGGGGTCGCTGGGCCTCGTCTATGTTATTGGGTGGTTTACCTGCCTGGGCAGCATGTGGTCGACCGGCAGATTTCACTAATCAAGCGGGTGAGCGATGACGAACTGGTATTGTCAGATCAATGGGGCCAGCTATGGGCCGGCGCCGCTGGAGACGCTCAGCGCATGGGTGATTGAAGGCCGCGTCAAACGCACCGACCTGGTCCGCAGCGAGAGCATGCCCGACTGGTCGCGTGCCGGCGATGCGATCGAGCTGCAGGCCGCCTTCGAACGCGTCCCACCGCCGCTGCCGCACCTGGCGCGCCCAGGCCGGCCGGGCGGACTGACGGCCCTGGCCATCATCAACTTCGTCTTCGGCGGCCTGGGAGTGATCGGCGCGATCAGCAACCTGGCCATGCTCGGCCAGATCGCCGCCAGCTACCGCTCGGGCCCCTTCGCCGGCATGGGGACGCCCCCGACGGAGGGGGCGCTGCTGGCATCGTCGCTCCTGTCGATCCCGGTAATGGCGATGGAGATCGCGGCGGGCTTTGGCTTCCTCAGGCAGCGACGCGGCATGGGGTACATCGTGGGGAATATCGCGGCGGGCGCACAGATCCTGCACTGCCTGCTGGCGATGTTCATCCTCCGCGGCATGGGCGTGATGATGTTCTCGGCGCTCTCGGGGGCGATCTACCCCATCGTTCTCCTGATCCTGCTGAACACCATCTTTCGCAAGGCCTTCATCAACCGATGACCCAATGGATCTGCCATATCGCCGGCTGCAAGCAGGAGCCCGTCGACTTGCCGACGCTGCAGTCGTGGGTAGCCGGCGGCCGCCTGGCGCCGCATGACCTGGTGTACGTCGAGGCCGCCGACCAGTGGGTCGACGCCCGGGACGTGCCCCAGTTGCAGGCCGCCTTCGCCGCTAACCCGCCGCCGCAGCCTGCCTCGATCCGGCCCAAGGTGCTGAGCAAACCGGGGCAGTGGTTCTGCCGCATCGGGGCCAACAACTTCGGACCCCTGGACCTGGAGACGCTCCAGAAATGGGTTCGCGACGGCCGCCTCGGCTTCGACGACCAGGTCTATTCGCAGAAGTTCGGGCTGTGGATCGCCGCCATCCGCATCAACGAACTGCAGGAGACCTTCGCCCTGCAACCCCCGCCGCTGCCGGATAACTACGGCCAGCGGCCGACCGCACTGACGGTGGCGGCCATACTCAACTTCGTCTCGGCGGCGTTGCTGCTGGCGGTGTTCTGGGGTGTGGTGGGGTCCCGCACCGGCGTGAGCGATCTGGGGCTGGTGCTATTGGCATCCTGCGGGATACTGGTCCTGCTGCTGATCGTCAGCGGGGCGGGCTGCCTGCGGCAGACCTTCTTCGGCGGGTACGTGTTGGGCAGCATCTGCGGGGTGCTGCTGATCCTCCAGAGCGTGGCCGTGATCGTCATTGCGGGCAGGTTCAGCTGCTCGCTCCTGGGCGCGCCGTACGGCCTGGTCCTGTTGATGGCGCTCAACGCGCACAAGCAGGCCTTCGAACACCCGACGAATTGAGAAAGGGTGGGTTTCATGCAGGAATGGCATTGCCATTCGGGCGGGCAGCACCGCGGGCCGCTGTCGATCGGGGACCTGCGCCAACTCGTGCAGCAGGGCCGCCTTCGCCCCACCGACATGGTGTGGCGCGATGGACAGGGCGAGATGCAGATGGCTTCGGCTGTCGCGGAGCTTGCGGACCTGATCAAGAACCTCAAGCCGGTGATGCACGGCGGCGGCGAATCACGGCGGGTCTTCAGCAAAGCCCGCCCGATCGCCTGGCTCGTCATCGGCACGATGGGGTTCTTCTTCTGCGGGTTTGGCGCCGTGGGCTGGTGGCTGGCCCAGCGGGACCTGGATTCCATGGAATCCGGGCTGGTCAGCCCCGCCGGAAGGGAACTGTTCATGGTGGCCAGGGCCATGGGCGTCATCTGGTCGCTGCTGGGCCTGGTGGTGCTGGGCGCGCTCTTCGTCCTTTCGGGGTTCAGCGTGTTCGCGAAGATCATGTCGTGACGCTGCCGCCGGCCGGGCGTGGCCCTACTTCAGGTGCGGGCGCTGCCAGCTTTCAGGGGTGTACTGGTGAAGCTCGATGCGGTTGCCTTCGGGGTCGGCCAGCCAAGCCTGCCAGCTGTGGTCGCTGCCCATCTTGACCTCGGTGACCTCGACGCCGCCAGCGCGGAGGGCGGTGGCGGTGGCGTTGATGTCGTCGACCTCCAGGCACAGGTGCTGGTAGGTCTGGCCCTCGGCCCGACCAGCCAGCTTGCCTATGAACAGCTCGATGAAGCACCGCCCGCCGACGTGCAGGTAGATGCCGTACCGCTGCCCCTCGGGCGTGCGGAAATCAAACGCGGGCTTGAGCCCCAGCTTCTCGGTGTAGAACGCGATCGACTTGTCCAAGTCCTTCACGACGAAACACAGATGGGCCAGTCCGGTGATCATGTTGTCCTTTCAGGGCGAGCCGCCAGGGCATCGCCCAGCTTGAAGATGTACTCAGCATGGGTGGCGGCCTTCCTAGGCCGCCGACTCAGAGAGCCTCGTTGGCGGCGGCCTGGGAAGGCCGCCACCCCTGAGGAGATATCCGCCTATTCGATCTTTGCCGTTGCCCTGCCGCCGGGGGGGACAGATAGCTCGGCCGCACCCGCGGACCACTGGACGCGCCACTGCACGGGGGCTTGGCACCCCTCTCCCTTCACGGGAGAGGGTGGACCGCAAGGGCCGGGTGAGGGTGCCTTCGCTTCGCACCACCACGCTCCGCCCGTGCGCCACGCGCGGAAGGCGGCGCCGGCGGGCATGCCGGCGGCGCCGCTGCCGCCCACGTGCTGCAGCGACTCCAGCGGCATGTTGCCGCGAGTGCCCCAGTCGCTGCTGGCCAGCAGCGGCTGGTAGAGGCTCTCCATCATGAACTTCGCCCCGCCGCGCGTAACGGCCGAGCACATGGCGAACTGGTCGTTCTCGCTGGTGACCGCCCATGTCCGCAGGGCCATCGCGTACGCCCGGGCAAGGAAGGCCGACTCGCCGCTGTAGAAGTGTGCGGCCGTCAGGACGTCGCACATCGTCTGCTCGGCCGAGTGCGCGTGCTCGTCGATGGTGGCGGCCCAGTCGAGCATGGGCTTTCGGTAACGGTCCTGGCCGGTGAGCAGGTCGTGCCGCATCGCCATGCGGGCAAGCAGGGCCGGCCACTGCTGGATCATGTCCTTGGGCGTCAGCGCGCCGCCCACCTCGGGCCAGCGCCACTGGCCGCCGCTGCAGGAGATGGCGGGCGTGCCGTCGCGGGCGTTGGCGAAGAACTGGTCGAGCAAGGCTTGCGCCGCGGCCAGGCAGCGGCCGTCGCCGGTGAGGCGGAAGACATCGGTCAGGCCGCAGAAGACGTCGTACGCGGTGTTGACGGCCGCGGTGTAGTAGAAGATCTGGTACTTGCCTTCGCTGGTGTTGACGCCGGCCTTGCCCGCCTCTTCGACGACGGCGCCGTCGGGGAGGATCTGGCAGCCGATGGGCCCGCCGGCGGCGCGGGCACGCTCGATGTGCTCGCACCACCGGGTCGCGTAGCTCGTGGCGAGCTCCTGGTAGCGGGCATCGTGCGTGCGGCTATGGGCTGCCAGCGCCGCCTCGACGAATCGCCAGTGGTTCGCCTCCTGGTAGTCGTACGGCGGCCGACTGCGAACGCCCCGCGTGCCCAGCCACGTGCTGACGAACCCGCGCGATGCCCAGTCGTACCAAGCCGGCACGCCGGCGACCCAGTTGCCCACGTGATGGGCGAGGTCCTCGATGGACTCGGCCGCGACGGGGTTGGCCGTCAGGAACCACAGCGGCATCTGGAAGTAGAGGAAGGTCTCGATCTCGTGGTGGACCTCGGCTTCGTCGTGGAAACCGTGGAACCGCTCGAGGCCCGCGAAGCGGCGGCGGGCATCCATGACGGCGGCCATGTGGGCGAGCACACCGGCGTCGCCGCGCACGCGAAGATGCGGGAAGATGATCCGCCACGCGCCGCCCGCCTCGTGCGAGTCGATCGCGTAGTCGGGCGCCCGCTGCGATTCCTGGCGGGCGTACTCATCCACCCAATCGAGAAAGGTCCGCTGGAGTTTGGCCCAATCGCCGTCGGCCGCCGCCAGCGCCTCGGTGCATCGCTGCCGCCACGCCGCAGGGGCAAGGGCAAGAAAGGACGCCGTGTGATCACTGCTTGTAGACTGCATCGCGTGATTGTACCGTCAATGCCACCACTGCCAATCCGATTTTGCCGCGCACTCCGCGCCGCGGCGGGGAGCGTCGCCGCTGGGATAGGCCCAGGGGCCGCGGGGAAAGACCAGACGGCTGTGCAGCGGTTGCCTGGAGCGAGACGGCCTCGGTGGCATCAACGTGCCTCATCTGAACCCACCCCAGCCGGTACTGGCACGTTAGCTCGCCGCCCCAACCAGCCGCCGCCGAGCGGGGCGACTCGCCGATGTCCTGCCCGGCGCGGGCGGCCGAATACCGCCAAGGGCAACAAGCCCAGCCGCCGCAACGTCTCTACAAGCGTCCTGGCGGCACGAGGTCCGTCGCAGCGTCTCTACAAGCCGCCTGGCGAGCACGAGGTCCGCCGCAGCATCCCCGCGACCTGTCAATTTTGCCGACTCGCCGCACTGCTCACCCGATCGCGACCTTCACCGCCTCCTACGGCAGCATTATATTTGAGCCCACGATTGACAACTCGCTCCACCCGCCGTAGTATGTCTACACGATCGCGGGGTAGAGCAGCTAGGTAGCTCGTCGGGCTCATAACCCGGAGGTCGTGGGTTCAAATCCCACCCCCGCTAGTGCGTAAGGTTGGCTGAATTCGCGAGTTGCGAATACGGTCCGAAAGGACCGAGCGGCCGTAACCCGTAGGAAAGCGAGTATATACTCGCCGAAACGGAGTACGGTCAATGAGCAACGTAGCGATTCGGCAGACCGACGTGAGAAGGCACGCGAAAGATTCTTCCGAGAATCGTCGCGTGCCTTCTTTGCGTTTACACAAGGCCAGCGGCCGGATGTACACGGTCCTCAGCGGCAAGGCCATTTACTGCGGGCCGCCCGGCGACCCCGTCACCGAGCAGCGATACCATCAGGCTATCGCCGAGTGGATGGGCGCCGGCAGGCAGGGCGCCGTCGACCCCGAGACGATCCTCATCAAGCAACTCCTTGCCCGCTTCTGGACGCACGCCGAGAACTACTACCGCACCATCACCGACGGCAAGAACAAGGAACTCGAGCAGTTCCGCTTGGCGCTGCGGCCGCTGAGAGAACTCTACGCCGACACGCCAGCGGTCGGTTTCGGCCCGCGGGCCCTCAAGGCGGTGCAGCAGAAGATGATCGACATGGGCTGGTGCCGACCGTACATCAACAAGCAGATCAACCGCATCCGCCACATCTTCAAGTGGGCCGTCAGCGACGAGTTGATCCCCGGCTCGGTGCTACACGCGCTCCAGGCAGTTTCCGGACTCAAGCGCGGCCGCAGCGATGCCGACGAGCCCGAGGCCGTCAAGCCCGTGCCGATGGCGATGGTCGAGGCGGTACAGCCATTCGTCTCACGGCAGATATGGGCGATGATCGAACTCCAACTCTTCACCGCCGCCCGCGCCTGCGAGATCATCCAGATGCGCCCCTGCGACATCGACTGCGGCAAGAGCATCTGGGTCTACAAGCCACAGCACCACAAGACCGCCCACCACGGCTTCGAGAAGAAGATTTGGATCGGCCCGCGCGGCCAGCAGGTGCTCGCGTCCTTCCTCCTCCGCGAGCCGCAGGCATACTGCTTCTCACCCGTCGAGGCCGTCGGAGAATGGCGGCGGCAGGCGTTTCAGAACCGGACCACGCCCCTATCGTATGGGAACTCGCCGGGCACGAATCTCAAGGACAAGCCCAAGTGGACGCCCGGCGAGCGATACACGACGTCCAGTTACCGCATCGCCATCGTCCGTGCGTGCGACGATGCCTTCCCGCCGCCGGAACCGCTGGCCAAACGGGCGGACGAAACCGACGCCCAGTGGCGTAATCGCCTGACCAAGGAGCAGCAGGCCGAGTTGGCCGCCTGGCGTAAGGCCCACCGCTGGCACCCCCACCAGCTGCGCCACAACGCCGCCACTGAGTTGCGGAAGGAATTCGGCATTGAAGCCGCCCGCATCATCCTGGGCCACCACAGCGCCGCCATCACCGAGATCTACGCGGAGAAGGACGAGCAGGAAGCCATCAAGGCGATCACAAAGGTTGGGTAGCAACCCGAACCATGAAGTGTCGGAATCAGTCCACGCGGGCCGCACCAACCGCCACCACCCGAAACCCGTAGTCGCCGAGCCGGCCGCCAGGACCGCTCCAGTAGCGGAGCGCCGAGCGGCAGAACTGAGGATTAATGCCCCAGGAGCCGCCACGCAGCACGCGGCAGCTACCAGAAGCCGGGCCGGCGGGGTCCGTCTTGTCCGCATTTGCGTAATACTTCTCATCGTGCCAATCCGCGCACCATTGCCAAACATTGCCGTGCATGTCGTAAAGGCCGAAGTCGTTCGGTTTCTTCTGACCGACGGGATGCGTCTTGGAGTCGCTGTTCTTGCTGTACCAAGCGTAATCGGCCAACTTATCCTCATCGTCTCCAAAACCGAATCGGGTCTTGCTCCCCGCCCGGCAGGCGTATTCCCATTGGGCTTCCGTCGGGAGTCGAACCGACTTTCCCGTCTTCGTGGACAGCTTCTTGCAGAACTCCACGGCATCGTCCCACGAGACGTTTTCCACGGGGTTTGTCGCCCCTTTGAAGTTGCTGCGGTTCTTGCCCATCACCGGCTCGTACTGTTCCTGCGTGACCGCCGTCACGCCCAT